>CAJTLK010000050.1:0-9264 GCA_910577415.1 uncultured Oscillospiraceae bacterium | reverse complement strand
ATCATGGCGCGGGGGGAGAGCGTCAACAGCGTGGAATCCCTCTCGGACTATATCGACAACGTTCTCCGGGGAGACGACTGAGCCGGGGCCGGGGGGAAAGCCGGGGCGCGGCAAAAACGCCCCCAGCAAAAAGGACCGCCCTTGTCCGGGAGGACAAGGGCGGTCCTTTTGCTGTCAGTCCTGTTGTGCTCGGCGGATCAGACGGTTCAAGGTGTAGATGGACCACAGATCGGACAGGCCCAGATAGAGGAAAGCGCCGCCGATGATGCGCCAGAGAAGCAGTCCGGTATCAAAGGGGTCCCAGAGGATAAGTCCGCCCAGGGCCAGGGATACGGCGGACATGACCAGGGTGGCCGTCCATCCGGCGTAGCCTAAAGCCCGCATATCCAGGCCCCGCTTCAGGTTCACCAGGGCATCGATGAGGATATAGAAGCCCAGGATCACCGGGATGATGGAAATGATAAAGTCAAAGTGGGTGAGGAAGAAGACCCCCACCACAATAGAGACCACCCCCAGGATCAGCTCGGCCTGAAGGGCGAAGCTGCCGCTGCTGCCCCGGTGGACGAAAAAGCTGATGACGGTGATGGCGCCGTATAGCAAAAGGAGCAGTCCGGCCACCGTGCAGAAAAGCCCCGCCGTCAGATCGGGGAAAAAGATGAGCACCAGGCCCAGAAGGACATAGACCGCCGCGGCGGTCAGCAAGCTTTTTTTCTCGCTCATGCCTCTTCCTCCCTCCAGCCCTTGCACACATCCACCCAGCCCTTGGCGCCGGAGAACTCCTCCAGCTCGGGCAGGGTCAGCTCAATGGCGGAGTGGTCGCTGCCGGCGGCGGGGAAGACGGTCTCAAACCGGCGGAGAGATTCGTCCAGATAGGTGGCGACGGCGGGGTTTTCAATACCAAAGGGGCACACCCCACCCACGGCGTGGCCGGTGAAGGTGAGGACCTCATCGGGGGTGAGCATTTTGGCCTTGGTGAGAAACCGGGATTTGAAGGCGCTGCTGTTGACCTTGGCGTCCCCGGCGCAGACGATGAGCACGCAGCCGCCATCCACGGCAAAGGACAGGGTCTTGGCAATGCGGTTGGCCTCGCAGCCCACGGCCTGGGCCGCCAGCTCCACCGTGGCGGAGGAGAGGTCAAATTCTAAAATGTCGCCCTCCCGGCCCTTTTGGGCAAAGAACGCGCGGACTTTCTCAATGGACATACCAAAGCCTCCTTGGTGCGTTTTCCATAGTGTATCCCATTTTGCCGGGTTTTGCAAGAAAAAGAGAGAGCGGCCCATTTTAGACCGCTCTCTTTATAGAAATAGTCAGGTCCCCAGACGGATCCACAGCTCGTTATAGAGCCGCCGGGTCTCCTGGGGGAGGGAGACATAGGACTGGCACCGCTCCAGCACTTCGGGAGGGGCGGCCATGATCTCATAAGTCTCCTGGTCCAGCTCCTCCTCATACAGCTCATCATAGTAGGCAGGGTACTGCTCCAGAGCCTCGGTGTTGGGGGAGGCGTACCAGATCATGTCCATGTTGGCCAGGTTGGCCTTGGTGGAGGCAATGAAGTTGATCCAGGCCATGGCCTCGTCATAATGGGGGGCGTCCTTGAGTACGCACATGGCGTCCACGAACCAGTTGGAGCCTTCCTCGGGCACCACGAAACCGAGGTCAGGATTGTTTTCCGCCGCGGTCAGATAATCTCCGGCGTAGTAGGCCCCGATGGCGGCGTTGCCGCCCTCCATCTTCAGGAAGATCTCGTCCATGACGAAGGCCTGATAGACCCCCCGGCGCTTGGCGTCAAGGATAAGGTCGGCGGCCTGGCGGAGCTGGGCCTCATCCGTGGTGTTCAGGTCGTAGCCCAGGTACAAAAGGGCGATAGCCATGGCGTCCCGGGAGTTGCGGAACATGAGCACATTCCCGGCGTACTTCTCGTCAAACATGACGCTCCAGCTCGTGGGCGCCTCCTCCACCATGGTGGTGTTGTAGATGATACCGACAGTGCCCCAGGTGTAGGGGACGGTATACTCGTTGGCCGGGTCGTAGGGCAGGTTGCGAAAGCGCGGGTCAATGAGGGAGAAGTTGGGGATCTGGCTGTAGTCCAGCTTCTCCAGCATCCCCTCCTCAATGAGTTGAGAGATCATATAGTCCGAGGGGACAATGACGTCATAGTCCCCCGCGCCGCTCTTGAGCAGGGAATAGAGGGCCTCGTTGCTCTCGGAGGTCTGGTAGTTGACCAGGATGCCGGTCTCCTCCTCAAACTGGGTGATGAGGTCCTCGTCTATATACTCCCCCCAGGAGCAGACATTGACCACAGGCTGGCGGGTGTTGTGGACGGCCCCTACTCCGGCCACGATGAGGACGGCCACACAGACCACAGCCGCCGCGGCTTGGGCCAGCTTGCGGAGAGCGGGGGAGGGCTTTTTGGCGGGAGCCGCCGAGGGGGCGGAGACGGCCAGGGCCTCCCGGCGCTGGGCCACCTTTTCCATATGGGCCTCCCGGATGTTGATGACGGCCAGCAGGAAGAGCACCGAAACGAAGAGCAGGGTGGAGATGGCGTTGATCTCCGGGCTGACCCGCTTCTTGGTCATGGCGTAGATGGTCATGGCCAGGGTGGAGGAGGCCGACCCGGCGGTAAAGTAGCTGATGATGAAGTCGTCGATGCTCATGGTGAAGGCGGTGAGGGCGCCGGAGATGATGCCCGGCTTGATCTCGGGGAGGATGACCTTCCAGAACGCCTGGAACCAGGTGCAGCCCAGGTCCTGGGCTGCGTCGATGAGGTTCTTGTCCAGCTGCCGCAGCTTGGGGCTGACCGAGAGGAGCACATAGGGAATGTTGAAGGTGATGTGGGCGATGAGCAGGGTGGGGAAGCCCAGGGTGAGCCGGGTGGGCAGGGTAAAGAGGTTTTGGATCGAGTTTATCCACCCGGCAAAGTCGCTCCACAGGTGGAAGAAGGCCACGAAGAACAGGCACATGGCGACGCCCGTGACAATATCGGCGTTCATCATGGGAATGTTGTTCACCGTGGTGAGAACGTTCCTCATCCTGCGGCGCAGACCATAGAAGCCGATGGCGGCAAAGGTCCCGGCGATGGTGGCCACGATAGTAGAGAGCAGGGACACCAAAAGCGTGGTATAGAGGCTGCGCATAATGATGCGGTTGTGGAACAGCTCCTTGTACCAGTGGAGGGAGAAGCCCCCCCAGGCCACATTGCTGTTATTCTGGTTGAAGGAGAAGACGATGAGCAGGATGATGGGGGCGTAGAGGAAGAGGAAGACCAGGAAGGTAAATACCCGGCTGAGGGCGGAGTTCTTTTTCATAGCACCACCGCCTGTTCCTCGCCCTCACCGAAGCGGTTCATCACCCACATACAGAGAACGACGATGACCATCATCACCAGGGCGATGGCAGCTCCCAGCTGGGGGTTATAGGCCCCGCCCAGGAACTGCTGCTCGATGAGGTCGCCCAGCAAAAACTCCGTGCCGCCGCCCAGCATGGTACTGATGGCGAAGGTGGAGACGCTGGGGACGAAGACCATGGTGATCCCTGACAGGACACCGGGGAGGGAGAGGGGCAGAATGACCCGGCGGAAGGCCACGATGTCGTTGGCCCCCAGGTCATGGGCGGCCTCCACCAGGGAGTTGTCCAGCTTGATAATGACCGAGTAGATGGGCAGGATCATAAAGGGCAGATAGTTATACACCATGCCCAGCACCACCGCCCCCTGGGTGTCGATCATTTGGAAGGGGCCAAGGCCGAACAGTCCGAAAAACTGGTTGATGAGGCCGTTATTTTCCAGGATGGACATCCAGGAATAGGTCCGCAGGAGAAAATTCATCCACATAGGCAGCATGATGAGCACGGTGGCAAGCCGCTGGAATTTCTCTCCCTCCCGGCTGAGCAGATAGGCCACCGGGTAGCCGATGAGCAGACAGATGGCGGTGGCGATGAGGGCCAGGCGGAAGGAACGGACGAAGACCACGGCATAGTCGCCCATGGAGGCGAAGTTTGCCAGGGTAAAGCCGCCGTCGGCGCCGGAAAAGGCGTAGATGAGGATCATAATGATAGGGGCCACCACAAAGAGGGCCATCCACACCACATAGGGGATGGTAAAAGCCTTTGTCCTATTCATCGCTGCCCTCCGTGACCGCGTCGGCGTCCACGTTCAGCTCGTCATAAGCCTCGGAGTAGGAGCTGTAGTCGCCGAACTTGCCGGAGTACTGGCTCTTGTGCATGATGTGGAAGCCGTCGGGGTCGATCTTCACCCCGATCTTAGCCCCCTCGGGGGAGTAGTCCGTGGTCTGGATGAGCCACTTGAAGCCGTTGAAGTCCACGATGATGTCGTAGTGCATGCCCTTGAACGTGACCTCGGTGACGGTGCCGGTGATCTGGCCCTGCTCCACGGGGACGATGTCGATGTCCTCCGGGCGGATGACCACGTCCACCGGCTCACCGGGGGCGAAGCCGCCGTCCAGGCAGGGGAACTTCTTGCCGTAGAGCTGGACCACCTTGTCCTGGGGCATGAAGCCGTCGATGATGTTGCTCTCGCCGATGAAGTCGGCCACGAAGGCGTTTTTCGGCTCGTTGTAGATATCCTCGGGAGTGCCGATCTGCTGGATATTGCCCTTGTCCATGACCACCACGGTGTCGGACATGGTGAGGGCCTCCTCCTGGTCGTGGGTCACGTAGACGAAAGTAATGCCCACCTCCCGCTGGATGCGCTTGAGTTCCACCTGCATATCCTTGCGCAGCTTCAGGTCCAGGGCGGCCAGAGGCTCGTCCAGGAGGAGCACCTGGGGCCGGTTGACGATGGCCCGGGCGATGGCCACCCGCTGCTGCTGACCGCCGGAAAGGGAGGCGGCGCTGCGCTTGCCGTAGCCGGGCAGGTTTACAAGCTCCAAAGCTTCCTCCACCCGGCGGGTGATCTCAGCCTCGGGGACCTTGGCAATGCGGAGGCCGAAGGCCACATTCTCAAAGATATTGAGGTGGGAAAACAGGGCATATTTCTGGAAGACGGTGTTCACCTGCCGCTTGTGGGGGGGCAGGTCGTTGCATCGTCGGCCATCAAAAAAAACGTCCCCGGAGGTAGGTTTTTGAAACCCACCAATGATCCTCAGGGTGGTAGTTTTGCCACAACCGCTGGGGCCCAGGAGCGTTAGAAATTCTTTGTCATTGATGTAGAGATTGAGATGATCGAGAATGATCTCATCGTCGAATTGCACGACGCAGTCCGATAAACGGATCAACTCCTTGGACATGTATCCTCCCCCATTCCTTCTTCAGATTTGATAGGTAGAAGAAAGGACGTACCCAGCCGACGGTTGGGTACGTCCTTTGACAGGCTAAATATACATGCTGTGGGGGGAAATGTCAATATCTTTGTCGAAGAAATTTTGGGGATCAGGAGCCAAAATATTCCTCTACAAAGCCGATGCTCTCCCGGGGGACCTCCAGGGTCTTGCCCTTCAGGTATTCCAGCGCCCCGGCGGGGGTTGGGAAGTCGAAGGTGAGCTTATAGGACCATAGGGCCTGACCCTTACGGTCCAGCTTTTCGTTGTCGCTGCGCCGCCCGTATTTCCCGTCCCCCGCCAGGGGGTGGCCCGCGGCGGCGAACTGGGCGCGAATTTGATGGGTACGGCCCGTCAGCAGTTCGCACTCCACCAGGGAAAGACCGCCCTTGACCTGGAGGGTCTTATAATGGGTGACGGCGGTCTTGCCGCCGGGGACAGGTCTATGGTAGACCTGGACCTGATTTTTGGCCTCGTCTTTTAGGAGGAAACCCTTCAACTCCCCCTGGGGGGGAGACATTTTCCCCACCACGGCGGCCAGGTAGAACTTGGAAATTTCCCGGTCTTTGATCTTATTGTTCAATATCCGCAGGGCTTCGGCGGTCTTGGCGGCAATGACCAGTCCGCCGGTGTTGCGGTCAATGCGGTTACACAGAGCCGGGGTAAAGGCGTTTTCCCACCGGGGGGACCACTCCTTTTTTTGATAGAGGTAAGCTTGGATATGGGTGATGAGGGTGGCGACATACTCCCCCTGGTCCGGGTGGCACAGCAGCCCAGGCCGCTTGTTGCAGACAATAATGTTTTCATCCTCATAGACCACATCCAGCATGGGCCGGAACACCGAGAGAAAGGCGTTGTCCTCCGCCGGGGCGTCGAAGAACTCGTCGTTGATGTAAAGCTGTAAAAGGTCGCCCTGGCAAAGGCGGTAGTCTCTGTTGGCACCCTTGCCGTTGACCTTTACCCGCTTGAGACGGATATACTTCTGGGCCAGGGGGGCGGGAAGGAGGGGCAGGGCTTTGCCCAGCCAGCGGTCCAGCCGCTGCCCGGCGTCGTTTTTGCCGATGGTGAACTCCCGCATTTCTCTCACCTCCCGTCCGTGGGACTGTCCCGTTTGAGGCCATTCTACCACAAAAATAGCCAAAGTCCAAGATTCTCTCAAAAAATGTTTGACATGCCGGAAAATTTTCGCTATAATATCCGCTGTACCGCTACGAGGAGAATATCATGCGTCTGGATTTAAGAGACATCATCCATATCCCCGGTTCCGCCAAGGATTTCAGCGGAGAGCTGGACCTTTCCATGGTGGAGCTGTTCGGGGAAAAGCCCTTTGACCGCCCCATCGCCATCAGCGGCACGGTGCGGAACATGGCGGGAGCCTTGGAGCTTACCGGCATGGCCAGGAGCGTGCTGGATACCCGCTGTGACCGGTGTCTGCGGGACATCGCCGTGGAGCTGAGCGTCCCGGTGAAGACCCTGCTGGCTGAAGAGCTTTCCAACGCCGACGACCCGGAGGGGGACGACATCGTCTTGCTGGATAACGGCCAGGTAGACTTAGACGAGATATTTACCACCGCCTGTATCCTCTCCCTGGACAGCAAGCACCTGTGTATGGAGGAGTGCAAGGGACTGTGTCCCACCTGCGGCAAGGACCTGAACGAGGGGCCGTGCTCGTGCGGGAAAGAGTTGGATCCACGCCTCGCCGTCTTGGCGAAGCTTTTGGATAATAAAGAAGGTTCCCAAGACAAAGACGAGGAAGCATGAGAGCAGTGCTCCTGTCAGATTCAAGGAGGTGTCATAGATGGCAGTACCCAAGAGTAAAGTGTCCAAGCAGCGCCGGAACAAGCGCCGCAGCTCCGTTTGGAAGCTGGAGACCCCCGGCCTCACCACTTGTCCCAAGTGCGGCGCCTACCGCCTGCCCCACCGGATGTGCAAGTCTTGCATGAGCTACAACGGCCACGACTTCAACAAGGTCGAGGCCGCCCAGTAAGGGTAAACAGCGAGAGAGAAAGAGGGGAGACCCTCTTTCTTTTTTTGCGCGAAGCGTGGAGAAGCGGACAAGGAGCGACACTGGACTGGAGCGGGGGGGGAAATTGGTAAGGCGGCAAAGCCGCCGCGATTTGCCCCGAGACGGAGGGAAGTGGAGCGACTGTCCTGGCCGCTTCGGAGCGTGACATGGCTCTCTATCTACAATGCGGCCTCCTATTTGATATTTTTTCCTTAGTGTGATATAATCTAAAACCAAACACCCAAAACCGAAAGGAAGTGACCGCCATGTCCCGACCTCTGGTGGCCATCGTGGGCCGGCCCAACGTGGGCAAGTCCATGCTTTTCAATAAACTCACCGGCCAGCGCCTCTCCATCGTGGAGGACACCCCCGGCGTCACCCGTGACCGCATCTACGCTCCCTGCGAGTGGCGGGGGAGGAAGTTCGACCTGGTGGACACCGGCGGCATCGAGCCGGGCACCGACAGCGAAATTCTGCTCTTTATGAGAAAGCAGGCCGAGATCGCAATTCAGAACGCCACCGTCATCGTCTTCCTGTGCGACATCCAGACCGGCCTCACCGCCTCCGACCAGGAGGTGGCCTCTATGCTTCAGAAGTCGGGCAAGCCGGTGGTGCTGGCGGTAAACAAGATGGACAAGACCGGGGTCACCGACCCGGACGTATACGAATTTTATAACCTGGGCCTGGGGGATCCGGTGCCCGTCTCCGCCGTCCACGGACACGGCACCGGCGACCTGCTGGACGAGTGCTTCAAATTCTTCCCCCCGGAGACGGAGGAAGAGGAGGACCCCGACGTTATCAAGGTGGCCATCATCGGCAAGCCCAACGTGGGCAAGTCCTCCCTGGTGAATAAAATTCTGGGGGAGGAGCGGGTCATCGTCTCCGACATGGCGGGCACCACCCGGGACGCCATCGACAACTATTTCGAAAACGACAAGGGCAAATACCTCTTCATCGACACGGCGGGAATGAGGAGGAAGAGCCGGGTGGACGACAGGGTGGAGAAGTTCTCCGTCCTCCGGGCGACCCTGGCCATCGAGCGCTGCGACGTGTGCCTCATCCTCATCGACGGCACTGAGGGTGTCACCGAGCAGGACACCAAGGTGGCGGGCCTTGCCCACGAGGCGGGGAAGGCGTGCATTGTGGTGGTCAACAAGTGGGACATCGTGGACAAGGACGACAAGACCATGGACAAGATGACCAAGGACATCCGCCGGGACCTTGCCTATATGGACTATGCCCCCATTCTCTTCCTCTCCGCCCTCACCGGCAGCCGGGTAGATAGGCTCTTCGACGCCATCAACAGCGTCAACGAACAGGCAAGTATGCGCATCACCACGGGCATGCTCAACGACGTCCTCTCCGACGCCACCGCCCGGGTCCAGCCCCCCACCGACAAGGGCAAGCGGCTGAAGGTCTACTATATGACCCAGGTTGGGGTCAAGCCCCCCCACTTTGTCATCTTCTGCAACCGGATGGATATTTTCCATTTTTCCTACCAGCGGTATTTGGAGAACCAGATCCGGGCCACCTTTGGCCTTCAGGGCACCCCGGTGAAGCTCACCATCCGGGAAAAGGGAGATTAAGGAGGAATAAGATATGCCGGTAAGTGTTGCGGATTGGCTGCGGTATTTCGCTGTGACGATGCTGCCCGCGGCGGTCATTGCCTACTTCCTGGGCTGTTCCAATGGAGCGGTCATCATCTCCAAGTACATCCTCCGGGACGACGTGCGGACCCACGGCAGCGGCAACGCGGGGCTGACCAACTTCCACCGTACCTTTGGCGGCGGATTGACCCTTGTGGTCATCCTCATCGACGTGCTGAAGGCGGTGCTGGCAATTCTCATTGCCACCCACTTTTTCCTGGGGGACACGGCCTTCGCCAAATACTGGGCGGGGCTTTTCTGCCTGCTGGGGCATATGTTCCCCTGTATGTTCTCCTTCAAGGGGGGCAAGGGCATCCTCTCCGGGGGCACCATCGCCATC
>CAJTLK010000049.1 GCA_910577415.1 uncultured Oscillospiraceae bacterium | reverse complement strand
GAGTGGATCATGTCGGCGGAGTACATCATGGCGGGGGGCAACGACAAGGTCATCCTCTGCGAGCGGGGGGTGCGGACCTTTGAGAGCTTTACCCGCAATACCCTGGACCTTTCCGCCGTGCTGGCGGTGAAGCAGCAGTCCCATCTGCCGGTGGTGGTGGACCCCTCCCACGCCAGCGGTCAGGCATGGATGGTGGAGAAGCTGAGCCTTGCCGCCATCGCCGCCGGGTGCGACGGCCTTATCATTGAGGTCCACAACGATCCTATCCACGCCCTCTGCGACGGCCAGCAATCCATCACCCCCGGTCAGTTCAAGGACCTGATGGGGAAGGCTGGCGCCGTGGCGGCGTGCGTGGGAAGGGAAATGTGAGAAAGGGGCGCTGGGCGTGAAAAAGATCGTCATTGTGGGCCTGGGCCTGATCGGAGGCTCCCTGGCCCTGGCTCTGAAGGGCTTTGAGGACTATACCGTCGTCGGTGTGGCACGGAGGCAGACCACGGTAGACTACGCGCTGAGCCACGGCGTGGGCGATGACGCCACCCTGGACACGGAGGGGGCTATCAGGGATGCCGACGTCACCTTTCTGTGCATCAACCCCGACGATATCGTGACCTTTTTGGCCCGGCACCGGGACGGCTTCAAGCCGGGGAGTCTGGTGACGGATGTGTGCGGCGTGAAGACCGCCATTATGGCCGGAGCCGAGGTCTTGCCCGGGACGGTGGACTTTATCGGCTCTCATCCTATGGCTGGCACCGAGTTTTCCGGCATTGAGCACGCCCTTCACGATATGTTCCACGGCGCCCACTACATTATTACCCCCAGGGCCGGGAGCAGAAAGGAAAATATCGCCCTGCTGGAGCGGATGGCCCATTATATTGGCTGCCGGGACGTGGTGAACACCACTCCCGAGGCCCACGACGCCATTATCGCCTATACAAGTCAAATGATGCACGTCATCGCCGCCAGCGTCTGCGACGACCCCTCCCTCTTTACCTGCAAGGGCTATGAGGGCAGCTCCTTCCGGGGGTGCACCCGGGTGGCCGCCCTGGACGTGGCGCTGTGGGCGCAGCTCTTTTCCCTCAACGCCCCTGCATTGGTAGACTGTCTGGATGTGCTACTGGAGAATATGAAAAAGTACCGGGACGTCATTGCCTCCGGGGACCGGGGGAAGCTGACGGAAATGCTGCTCTATTCCTCGGATCGCAAGCGGAAGATGGACCTGCCGGGGCCGGACCTGCTGCATTGACGGACGCCATGTGTTAAGACCATTCGTTGCAAAGTAGTTTGTCAGTCAGCGGTAGTGCCCGACCCGCCGTGACAAAAATTTGCCCCTCCCTGCGGACCCTCTACGCGTGGCGGAAGCCCTTGCGCGTAGTTTCCAGGTCCCTCAGCAGGGAGGGGCGATGCTTGCCTGTGGCAAGCGTCCATCGCACGACCGAAGGCGAAGCCGAGACATTTTTGGCAGCGGCGGATGGTCTACTCCCCCTGGATCATCCGCACCATATCCTCGGTGACGGGGGTGGTGTAGGGGTTGAGGCAGTCGTTGATAATGGCGAGGCTTCCCTCAATGTCCAATTCATACAGGGAGGAGCTGCCCTCATATCTGGCGTTGCCGTTTCCCGGCAGGGTGGCGGTGGTGAGGTCGGCAAAATCGAACTTCAGCGCCGGTTCCACGAACCACAGGAGGTTGCCCAGGCTGAGGTCGGTCTTGACGCAGCGGGAAAATATCTCGGCGTACTCGCCCACCTTCTGGGGCTTGGAGAGGACCTTTTTTGCAATGGTCTTCACCATCTCTTGTTGGGTGCGGGTGCGGCCAATGTCGGCGTCGGGGTAGGCGTCGTAAATGGAGCCGCCGGGGCCGTCGGAATTTTTTCGGCAGCGGACCACCTGGAGGGCCTGTTTCCCAGTAAGATGCTGCATCCCCGGCTCAAAATGGATGTGCAGGTCCTGAAGGGGGTCGTCATAGCTCATGCGGACGGGCACATTAAAATCTACGCCCCCCACCGCGTCCACCAGCTCCACAAAGATACGGGTGTCCACGACCACATAGTGGTCTATCGGGATGCCCAATACCTCGCCCACCGCCGTCATCAGCTCCTGAATGCCGCCGTCGGGGGGATAGACCACGTTGCCGCTGGGATAGACGGCGTTGATCCGGTGATACTTCCAGCCGGGGCGGTCAATGAGGGTGTCCCGGGGGATGGAGACAAGGCCCACCTTCTGGTTCACCGTGTCATAGGTACAGGCCATGATGGTGTCGGTGTTGCCGCTGACCTGGTCCTCGGCGCAGAGGAGGAAGGTCCAGGTGGCGTCCTTCCGTTGGAGCTGCGGCCCTTGCTGGCTCTCGTCCACGTCGGTGTTGGGGTTGTCGGTGATGACCACGCCGCCGGGAGTGGGGGGCCTTTCGGCCATGGAGGGCTGGCGGGTAGAGAATTTATAAATGCCGTAGGCCCCTACGATCAGGGCGGAGAGGATCACGATGAAGTGGTAAAGCCCCCGTCCGAACCGCCGAAGGGGCGAACGGCGTTTCATTTTTCTTTTGTGGCTCAGGGTCGTCACCCCCGGTTTCTTTAGAATGCGCTTTTAGCAGTATATCCACTTTTGCGCCGTTTCGCAAGGGCAAATGGAAAAAATAAGAAAATTGTCATAGAAAGTATGGTAGGCCACGCAAGGAGAGAGTAGCTCACCTCGCAATCAAAAAGCACTCTCCCCATGCACCGGTCCCGGAAGAGAGTGAGCCTCCGGTCACGTGTTGAGACAAGCATGGGGAGAGCGCTTTTTGCTTCTCGGTGTCACGGGATACCACGCGACAGCCCCGCTTCAGTCCTCCGCGCTGCTGTCGGGGCCTTTCAGGCAGAGCACGGTGGCGGTAAGGGAATTGACTGCCGCCAGCAGGTCGGTGAGGACCTGGTTCTGATACTGGAGCTTTTCCAGCACTTGGGTGAGGGAGAGGGCAAGCTCGCCCTCGTCGGCACAGCAGGCGCACGAGGAACAGGCGGAGCAGGCGCCGGACGTGGGGATGGGGTGGGGCCAACGGCGCATAGGCTCGGCCTCGGCGGAGCGCTCCTCGGTCTCGGTCCTCAGTTCCTCCCGGGCGGCCAGTACACGCCGACAGGCGGCCTGGGGCGTACGGTAAGTAGAGTTCATTCGTCTCGCGGGCATAAAAAATACCTCCTTTCTCGTGCCCCATCCTATGCAAAGGCGGGTTTTCTTGACAATGTTTCGGGAAAATAGTAGACTGAAAAAAATGCCGTGAAGGAGAAAACGCCATGAAATACAGCGGTTCATTGAATAAAAGGGTCCTGGCTCTCTGCCTGGGACTGTGCTTACTGGGGGCATGCGCGCCCAGGGGCGGAACGCCCACCCCCGCTCCGTCGGAAGCGCCTACGCCTACGGCGGCGGCTACGACTACTCCGTCGGAGTCCGCCGCGCCCTCCCCCTCTCTGGCGGAGGATGAAAAGGTGCGTGTGGCCCTGTTGAAGGGGCCTACCGGACTAGGCGGGGTAAAGCTTATGGAGGATAAGGCCAATAGTCCCACCATGGAATTTACCGTCTTTGCCGAGCCGACCCAGGCGGTGGCCGCGCTCACTAAGGGGGAGACGGACATCGCTGCCCTGCCCACCAACCTGGCCAGCGTTCTCTACCACAAGCTGGACGGTGGTATCCAGCTGTTGTGCCTCAACACCTACGGGGTGCTGCAAATTCTGGACGCCACCGGGGAGGTGGAGTCTCTGGCCGACCTGGAGGGGAAGACCCTCCACGCCTTTGGCCAGGGGGCCAACCCGGAGTATGTGCTGAACTATCTTTTGAAGGAGAACGGCCTGACGTTGGAGGAGGACGTGGCTGTCCAGTGGTACGCCACCGCCGACGAGTTGGCCACCCTGCTGGCCGCCGGGGAGGCGGAGCTGGGGATGCTGCCAGTTCCCGCCGCTACCGCCGCCACGGTGAAAAATAAAGACCTCCGGCTGGCTGTCGATCTCAATGACGCCTGGGAGGAGGCGGGGGCCGGAGGGATATTCACCATGGGGTGTCTGGTGGCCAGGACCGAGTTTGTGGAGAGCTGTCCCGAGGCGGTGGAGCAATTCCTCATCGACTACCAGGCATCGGTGGACTATATGACCGATCAGTCGAATCTGGATATGGCCGCGCAGCTGTCGGAGAAGCACGGCATTGTCCCCAGCAAGACCGTGGCAAAGGCCGCCATCCCTGGCGCCAATCTTTGTTTTGTCACCGGGGATGAGATGATGGACGGTATTCAGGGGTATTATCAGGTGCTCTACCGGGCCGATCCCGCCGCCATCGGCGGTTCTATCCCCGACGGGGCCTTCTACTATATGCCCCCAAAGAATTCGGCTCCGCCCGCCGAAACGCCCCAGGCAAAGGCGGTTCCAACAAACATTAAGTAATATATGGATAAAAAGCTACTAAAAGTTATCATCCCTGCCGCCGTCTGGCTGACCCTCTGGGCGGTTTTGGCGGCGGTGGTGGGGAAGGAACTGATCCTACCCTCTCCGGCCTCGGTGGCCCGGACGCTCCTGGCCCTGGCGGGGACGGCGGCGTTCTGGCGGGAGGTGGGTATGAGCCTTCTGCGGGTGGGAGCCGGGTTCTTGCTGGGGGCTATTTTGGGTACCGGGCTGGGAGTGGTCACGGCCTCCTCCCGGTGGGGGGACTTGCTCCTCGCTCCCGCTCTGGGGGCGGTGCGGACGGTGCCGGTGGTGTCCTTTATCCTACTGCTCTACTTCTGGTTCCCCACTGGATGGGTGCCTGTGGTGGTCTCCGCCCTTATGGCCCTGCCCGTGGTGTGGCGCAGCGCCGCCGAGGGGTGGGAGCGGACCGATCCACAGCTTTTGGAGCTGGCGGGACACTACGCCCTGGGACCCTGGCGGACGCTGAAGCTGGCGCGGCTCCCCGCAGCCCTGCCCTCTCTGGCCGCCGGATGGGAGACCGCATTGGGCCTTACCTGGAAGGCGGGGGCCGCCGCTGAGGTGCTCTGCCAGCCCCGGTGGGGGCTGGGCGCTGCCCTTCAGCGATCCAAGTCCACCCTGGACATCCCCGCTCTGTTTGCCTGGACGGCGGTCATCGTGGCTCTCAGCGGCCTGAGCGGATGGCTTTTGAAGCGGCTCCTCCGAAAGGGGGGAAGGGCATGATACAAGTGCGTGGGCTGACCGTCTGCTACGGGGAAAGGACTGTGCTGGACGGCTTGGATATGATTTTGCCCGACGGCGTGAGCTGTCTCACCGCACCTTCCGGGGCAGGGAAGACCACTCTGCTGCGGGTGCTGGCGGGGCTGCTGAAGCCCCTACAGGGATCGGTAGAGCTGCCGGGGCGGCCCATTCTGCTCTTTCAGGAGGACCGGCTCTTCCCCGGCCTGTCTGCCTGGGGACAGGTGGAGTGGGTGCTGCCCAAGCCCCGTCGGGACGAGGCCGGATACTTTTTGGAGCTGGTGGAGCTGGGCGGGGATAGGGACAAACACCCGGAGGAGCTGTCCGGGGGTATGGCCCGGAGGGTCTCGTTGGCCCGGTGTCTGGCGGCGGGAGCGGCCCTGAACGCGGGGGTCTATTTATTGGACGAGCCGTTTGCCGGGGTGGACCCGGAGCGGGCTGCGAGGATACTGGAGCGGCTGCGGGGGCTGGGAAAGCCCATCCTCCTTACGGCGCACAGCCCGGACCTGGCCGCCCGGTGTGACAGGATCGTGGAACTATAGCTTCGGTTGACAAGGACTGCCGACCAAAGTAAAAGCCCCCCCATGGGCCGCTGGCCCATGGGGGGGCTTTTATGTACGAAAGAAAAAGGAGTGCGCCGCCGCTTCAGAGGGGAGAGAAGCGGGAGGTGGTGTCCCGGGCCTCAGACTTTCGGAGGAGGCCCAGAGGGGTGAGGATACCGTAGAGGACGGTGGCGACAAGTCCCCCGGTGAAGCCGTTGTTGTAGAGGTTCAACCCACACACCGGGGCGCCGGTACGCTGGACCAGACAGATGTGGAGAAATCCGGCCAGAATACCGAAAGGCCAGCCGTAGCTGCCGGAGATGGGGGAGAGGGTGGTGCAGAAGAGGACGGAGAATTGGATGGCCGGATCGGTGAGGGAGAAGCCCGGTAGGATGAGACCCGCCAGCACCGCCCCCGCCATCACCGGGAGCATATTGCCCGGATGCTTGCCCCAGGCGGCGAAGCCCATGATGGTAAAGATGCCCGCCAGAGTGGGGCCGTTGAGGTCGCCGCCGATGGCCAGGATATACCCGGTGGCAATGGCCCCGGTGAGGCCCACGTTGATACACACGGCGGCTCCACCGCAGCGGGAGAGCAGGTCGCAGGGGGCACGGCCACTCTGGCGGAGCAGCTGGCGGTAGTCGCCCAAAGCCTCTCTGATCGAGCGGCCACAGCAGAGCAGGCCCCAGACGAGGAAGGAGGCGCACAAAAGAAAGAGGATAAGGCCCAGGGAACGGTTAAAGCCCTTGGCCCAGAGGAGGACGGTGTCGGGGGCCAGGCCCAGGGCTTTCAGGATGGGCACCAGCATGAGGGCGATCAGCCCGCAGGAGAAGCCCACATTATAGAAGTTCATACCCTTTTGGACCCGGAAGGTGTAGGTGGCAAGGATGGGCAGAAAGAAGCCAATGGCGATCCCCACCAGGCACCCGCCCAGAAAGCTCACCACCCCGCCGCCATTGAACCACAGAGCGGAGACCACAGGAGCCAGGGTGGTGGACATGAGGATGGTGGGGGCGTATCTGGCCAAGCTCACCCCCATAAGCTTGGAGAAGAGGAAGCCGCCCAGCAGAATGGGCCAGATGTTGGCGATATCCTTGCCAAAGAGGGAAAAGCCCGCTATCAGGCCCAGGGCACCGCAGACCGCGCCGTTCATGGGGGCCTTGGCGACCACCAGCACCCCCAGGGCTGCCAGAGTTACCAGAGCGGAGTTGAGAAAAGCTCCGCCGGGACCCGCCAGGGCGATATAGTCGGTGATGAGGGTGTCGGGGGTAAAAATGATATACGTCAGCCCCAGCAAGGCGTTGGCGGGAGAGTCCAGAAGAAAGGCCAGCGCCGCCAGCAGGGCGCAGAAGAGTAAGGTGACGGGAATGATCTGAGGGTAGGTATCGCGCTGTATCCGTTCTGTCATAGCGGCTCTCCTCTCTTTTCCGAAAAAATGACCGCCCTGGGTCAGGGGTGCAGGTTATTGGACCTTGGCAAAAAAGTCGCGGGTCTGCCGGGCGTTGCACATGACCTCGTCGTGAAGGGCCTGGAGGCTGTCAAAGCGGCGCTCGGGACGGAGGAAGGCGTAGAATTCCATCCGCACCTCCTGGCCGTAGAGGTCGCCGTCGAAGTCCAGGAGATAGCCCTCCACATTGACCGTATCCCCCGCGTCCACTGTGGGGCGGACCCCTACGTTGGTAACGGCGGGGAAGCTTCTGCCGTCGGCGAGAACGGCACGGGTGGCGTAGACCCCGTGGGCGGGGACAATGATCCCGGCGGGGAGGCGTAGGTTCACTGTGGGAAAGCCCAGGGTGGAACCCAGCCTTTTGCCGTGATTCACCGAGCCGGTGAGGACGTGGGGGTGGCCCAGAAAGCGTACCGCCTGGGCCATCTCCCCCTGGGCGATGAGGGAGCGGATATAGGTGGAGGAGACCGTGATGCCCTCCAGCTCCACCTTGGGCACGATGTCGCAGCCCAGGCCCAGCTCACCGCACAGCGCCTGAAGCCGCTGTGGGTTGCCCTCTCCCTTGTAGCCAAAATGATAGTCGTGACCGGCCACCAATCCGGCGGCGGAGTTGCCCTTTACCAGGTATTCGGTGATGAACTCCCGCCAGGGCATGGTCATCATGGCCTTGTCATAGTGGCCCACAATGACGTCCTGGATTCCATACTCCCGGCGCATCAGTCCCGCCCGGTCCGCGGGGGTGGAGAGCAGGGGGGTGGGAGAGCCGGTGATGAAGCTGGCGGGATGGGCGTCAAAGGTAAAGGCGGCAGGGATGGCGTTTTGCTCTTTGGCGCGCTGGGCGCAGAGGGAGAGCAGCGCCCCGTGGCCGCGGTGGACGCCGTCGAAAAAGCCCAAAGCGATGATACGTTTTCTATCTGTCATAGGTCAAACCTCAAAAAAGTTTTTTATGGTAGTAAGACGGCCCTTGCCCACCTCTCCCAGGGCCAGAAACTCTCCGCTGGGGGAATAGACCCGGTAGAGGCCGGGCTTGACATTGGGAAAGCTGAGCGTACCGCCGTGGCGCAGCCGCTCCGTTCCCTGGGCGTTGACCGTAAGGGCGCTATGGCCGCGGAAAAGCTGGTCCACCGGGCGGAGGAGGGAGGGGGGATCGGAGGCGTTGACGACCTCCTCCAGGGCCAGAGCCTCGCCCAGGGGGAAGCCACAGGCCTCGGTGCGGGTGAGGGCAGCCATACAGCCGCCGCAGCCCAGGGTCTGACCGATGTCGTGGCAGAGGGTGCGGATATATGTACCCTTAGAACAGCGGACCCGGAGGAAAAAGGTTTTTTCCTCCTCAGAAGACGGGACGCTTCCCTGCGCGAGCAGGGCGTGGGTAGAGACATCCCTGTACTGCCATGCGGCGTCAAGGAGCTCCAGTGAGTGAATGGTGACGCTCCGGGGCTTTCGGGCCACCTCCAGCCCTTTGCGGGCCAGCTCATAGAGCTTTTTGCCGTTTACCTTGATGGCGGAGTACATAGGGGGGAGCTGCTCGATCTCCCCGGTGAACCGGGGCAGGGTGGCTTGGAGCCGATCTGCCGCGTCCGCCGGGACCGGCCTTTCCTCCACGGCCTCCCCCCACACGTCCTGGGTGTTGGTGGCAAGGCCCAGGCGCAGGGCGGCCACATATTCCTTTTCCCCGGTCTCGGCAAACTGCACCGCCCGGGTGGCCCGGCCCACAAAGACCGGGAGTACCCCGGTGGCCATGGGGTCCAGGGTCCCGGCGTGGCCCACCCGCTTTTCATGGAAGACCCCCCGGAGCTTGGCGCACACGTCCATGCTGGTCCAGTCCTGGGGCTTGTTGATGATGAGGATGCCGGAAGGCATAGTTATCCCTCCGCCCTTATGGTATTGATGGCATTCAGAATGGCCTTTTTCGCCTCGTCCACGCTGCCGTAGACCGTGCAGCCCGCCGCGGCGGCATGGCCGCCCCCGTTCAACAGCTTACACACCGCCGAGGCGTTCAGGTCGGCCTGGGTGCGGACCGAGAGCTTGCACTCGCCCGGCTTCAGCTCCCGGATGGTGACGGCGGTGTGGACCCCTTCCAGCTGGCCCACCACCGCCGCGATATCCTCCACGTCGGCCTCGGTGGCGCCCAGGTCGGCCATATCCTGAAGGGAGATGGCGGCGATGGCGGTCTGGCCGCCGTGGTGGAGGTCCATGGTCTCCACCATACGGCTTTCCAGCCGCAGACGGACATAGCTCTTGGTGCGGAAGTGCCGCTTGTTCACCGCCTTAAAGTCGATGCCGGTCTCCATCAGCGCCGCCGCCACGGTATGAGTGTTGGGGGTAGTGTTGGTGTAGACAAAGCAGCCGGTGTCGGTGGACACGGCCAGGTAGAGGGGCAAGGCCACATCCTGGGGAAGGCTCTGGGAGCCAAGCAGGTCGGCGCAAATGTCGTACAAAATTTCCCCACAGGCGGCCTTGTCGGCCTCTACACAGTTTCGCTTGCCAAAGCCCTCGTTGGAGGGATGGTGGTCGATGCACAGCTCCACCCTGTCCCGGTAAGGCTCGGCCTTTTCCAGGAACAGCCCCAGGCTGGCGATGTCCACGCTGACCACGGTCTCGGGGACAAAGCTGTCCGGGGCCGGGGTATCCCCCCAGTAGGGGTCAAAAAGGGAGGTGGCGTCGGCGTTGGGGAGGACATAGGCGGTCTTGCCGATGTGCCGCAGGGCGCGGCACAGGGCCACGGCGCAGCCGATGGTGTCCCCGTCGGGGCGGCGGTGGGTGAGAATGAGAAAGCCGTCCCGGCTTCTCAGAAATTCGGCGGCCTGGCGGCTGGTGAGGTCAGACATACCGCTCACTCCTTCTTGTCCAGATTCTCAATGAGCTCCAGAATATGGGCGCCCTTTGCCATGGAGTCGTCCCGGACAAAGGTCAGCTCCGGGGTGGCGCGGAGGGAGAGGGCATGGCCCAGTTCCCGGCGGAGATAGCCCCCGGCGGAGCGCAGACCCTTCACCACCTGGTCGGCGTCGGACTTATCCAGGACGCTGACATAGACCTTGGCGTACTTCAGGTCGGCGGTGGTGTCGACCCGGGTGATGGAGATCAGGCCCTGGACCCGGGGGTCCTTGACGGTGCGGATCAGCTCGCTGAGACAGCGCTGTATTTCCTCGTTGATACGGCCCATGCGGGTAGCGGACATAGTGGTCACTCCTTTGTGTGTTTGTTTTCCCCCACCACCATGGTGGGGAAGGTCCCCGGAGGACCATTCTTGATGTCAAGAATGGCCAATATTTCTCCACCATAGTGGTGGAGGTGGTCTTTTGGGGGCATTCTTTGGGGCAAAGAATGCCCCCAAACCCCCGAAGAAACCCTGAGGGGGGATTTCGATTTCCCCCCTCAGACTCCCCCTTAAACGACCAAAGGGCAGGGGCTGCGGCACCTACCCTTTGGAAACCCACCCGGGGCTGTTCTCCTATCGGCTATTTACCCTTTGGCCTTACTTTGTAACGGCCAAAGGGTTCGCCGTGCCCGGCCACCGCTACGGAGGGCGGGGGCCGGGCCAACAGCCCGAAATAGGACGACCTGGGGAGGGTTCCAAGGAGAGGGGGCCCGCAGGCCCCCTCCCTTGGTCGGTGGGGGAGGGGTTCCAAGGGGAGGGCGAATCGAAACGCCCTCCCCTTGGCATCTTTTCTGGGGGTCTGGGGGGAGTCTTTTCCATGCGGAAAAGATGGCCCCCAGGACGGCCGTTCCCCCACAGTGGGGGAACAAGATCAATCTTTGAGACCTAAAAGATAATCCGACGATACATTATAGTGTTCGCAAATCAGCACCAATTTTTCAAGAGTGGTAGAAGTATTTCCATTTTCCAGCTCGCTGATCTGCGATTTTCCCACGCCCAAAAGCTGTGCCAACTGCTCCTGGGTCTCGTGATTTTCTTTGCGAGCCTGCAAAAGCCGCTGACCAAAAATTTCTTTGCGGAACAATACGATACCCCCTGACAAATTCAATGATATTGAACTATAATAAGTTCAACAACACTGAACGAGGTGATAATTATGGATGAACTGACCCGCGTCCTCTGGGACTACGCCTGCCGCTGTCGCTTGGAGGGCTGTTACAGCCTGGAAATGAAAACGATGCGGGAGGAGGAAGAGGAAATGTCGGGACGAAACCGGGAACATATAGAAAAGGCAGGGTGTCCGGCGGAAGAGCTGGAAAAGCTGTGGTACGGCCTGGAGGTCATCCGCACCGTGGACATGGAGGCCGCCTTCACCTGCGGCCTCCGGCTGGGGCTGGCGTTGAAATAGCAGAAAAGGGCGGGCGTGTGCCCGCCCTTTTCTGGGTTTAGACCTCGATCTGTTTCATCAGGTAGGCTTCCACAATATCGCCTTCCTTGATGTCCTGGTGCTTTTCAAAGGTGATGCCGCACTCGTAGCCCGCGGCCACCTCCCGGACGCTGTCCTTAAAGCGCTGGAGGGAGGCGATGGCCCCGTCGTAGATGACCACGTTGTCCCGCAGCAGGCGCATCTGCGCCCCCCGCTGGACCCGTCCGTCGGTGACATAGCAGCCCGCCACCATGCCTACACCGGTAATGCGGAAGACATTGCGGACCTCGGCGTGGCCGATCTCCTCCTCCTCGAACTTGGGGGAGAGCATGCCCTTCATGGCGGTCTCGATCTCGTTGATGCAGTCGTAGATGACCCGGTACATCCGCATGTCCACGTGGTCACGCTGGGCGTGCTCCTTGGCATTGGCGTCGGGGCGGACGTTGAAGCCCACAATGATGGCGTTGGAGGTGGAGGCCAGCATCACGTCGGACTCGTTGATGGCGCCAACGGCGCAGTGGATGACCTTCACCCGGACCTCCTCGTTGGAGATCTTCTCCAGGCTGGCCTTTACCGCCTCAGCGGAGCCTTGCACGTCGGCCTTGACGATGATATTCAGATTCTTCATCTCGCCCTGCTGGATCTGGGAGAACAGGTCCTCCAGGGTGACCTTGCCGCTGGGGCCGGAGGCGGCAAGCTTCTGGTCCTGCTTGCGCTGCTCGGCCAGCTCCCGGGCCATGCGCTCGTCGGCCACGGCGTGGAAGTCGTCGCCCGCCTCAGGGACCTCGGCCATGCCGATGATCTCCACGGGTACCGACGGTCCGGCCTCGGTGACCTTCTCGCCGGAGGCGTTGGTCATGGCCCGGACACGGCCCACGGCGGTGCCGGCGATGATAACGTCGCCCTGCTTCAAAGTGCCGTTCTGCACCAGGAGGGTGGCCACGGGGCCGCGGCCCTTCTCCAGCCGCGCCTCCACCACCGCACCATGGGCGGTGCGGTCAGGGTTGGCCTTCAGCTCCTTCACGTCGGCGGTGAGGGTGACCATCTCCAAAAGGTTGTCGATGCCGTCGCCGGTCTTGGCGGAGATGGGGCAGATAATGGTCTCGCCGCCCCACTCCTCGGGCACCAGCTCATATTCGGTGAGCTGCTGCTTGATGCGCTCAGGGTTGGCCTCGGGCTTATCCATCTTGTTGATGGCCACGATAATGGGGATATTGGCGGCCTTGGCATGGTTGATGGACTCCACGGTCTGGGGCATGATACCGTCGTCGGCAGCCACCACCAGGATGGCGATGTCGGTTATCATGGCGCCACGGGCGCGCATGGCGGTAAACGCCTCGTGGCCGGGAGTATCCAGGAAGGTGATGAGCCGGTCCTTGATGCTCACCTGATAGGCGCCGATGTGCTGGGTGATGCCGCCGGCCTCCCCGGCGGTGACGTGGGAGGAGCGGATATAGTCCAGCAAAGATGTCTTGCCGTGGTCCACGTGGCCCATGACCACCACCACGGGGGCGCGGGGGATCA
>CAJTLK010000048.1:3416-13331 GCA_910577415.1 uncultured Oscillospiraceae bacterium | reverse complement strand
ATGAAGAACGTGATCTTTATTTCCCCCAACTTTCCCACCAACTACTGGCAGTTCTGCCGGGAGCTGAAAAATAACGGCATGAACGTGCTGGGCATCGGCGACCAGCCCTACTCCGAACTGAGCATGGAGCTGCGGGACAGCCTCAGCGAGTACTACAAGGTGGATTCTCTGGAGAACTATGACGAGGTCTACCGGGCGGTGGCCTTTCTCATTTTCAAGCATGGCCGGGTGGACTGGCTGGAGTCCAACAACGAGTATTGGCTGGAGCGGGACGCCCGGTTGCGGACCGATTTTCACATCATCTCCGGCTTCCAGACGGAGGACATGCCCCGGATCAAGTATAAGTCCAGGATGAAGGCATATTACGAGAAGGCGGGTATTCCCACCGCCCGCTATCACTTGGTGGACAATGAGGAAGGCTGTCTTAAATTCATCAAGGAGGTGGGTTGGCCGGTGATCGTAAAGCCGGACAACGGCGTGGGGGCGGCCCACACCTATAAGCTCTCCTCCCGCTCAGAGCTAAAGCTCTTTTTGGCCGAACGGCTGGAGGGAGTGAGCTACATTATGGAGGAGTTTATCTACGCCACGGTGAACTCCTACGACGCCATCATCGACTCCCAGGGCAATCCCATTTTTGAGACGGGCAACGTGACCCCTATGTCCATCATGGATATCGTCAATGAAAACGACAATTCCATCTACTATATCGTCAAGGATCTGCCCGACGACGTCCGGAAGGCGGGAAGGGCGGCGGTGGCCTCCTTCGGAGTGAAAAGCCGCTTTGTCCATTTTGAATTCTTCCGCCTGGACAGAGACCAGAAGGGCATGGGTAAAAAGGGAGACGTGGTAGCTCTGGAGGTCAATATGCGCCCCTGCGGAGGCTTTTCTCCCGACATGATGAACTTTGCCAACTCCACCAACGTCTATAAAATTTGGGCGGACATGATCGCCTTTGACCACTCCACCCTTCCCGAGGGAGAGCACGCCTTCTGCGCTTACGCCGGGCGGCGGGATGGCAAGCCCTTTGTCCTTAGTCATGAGGCTATTTTGGAGAAGTATGCCTCTCAGATGCGGATGGTGGGACGGATCCCGGAGGCCCTCTCCGGGGCCATGGCCGATCAGATGTATGTGGCCACCTTCCCCACCCAAAAGCGAATGGATCAGTTCTATAAGGATGTGCTGGAGTGCAGGGAAAAGTGAGAGGCCTTGTTAGGGGACAGACGCCCGACGGAAATTTTTCCGTCAGGCGTCTGTCTTTACAGGACAAGCGGTGAAAACGCCTTGCCAAACAGGTGTGTTTATGATAATCTATAAAAAAGGCCCTAAAAAGGGATAAAAACATGAAAAATCTGCCAGTTATCTGAAGGTTGACTGAACTTGCCGGGGGGAGGGGAAGAGCTATGCGGAACATTGCCGTCATCGAGGATGAGGACGTCCACGCCGCCAAGCTGGAGGAAAATCTCTCCCTTTACCAGAAGGAATACCACTGTGAGTTTCGTGTGGTTAGGTTTCGCACTGCCGAGGACTTTCTGGCCGATTACCGCTCGGCCTATGCCGTGGTCTTTATGGATATCCAGCTTCCGGGGATGAACGGTATGGAGGCCGCCTTTAAGCTCCGGACGCTGGATAAGACCGTTTCCCTCATTTTTATCACCAGTCTGAGCCAGTACGCCCAAAAGGGTTATGAGGTGGATGCGGTAGGATATTTGCTCAAGCCGGTGAGCTATTACGATTTTTCCCTGAAATTCCGCAAGGCGCTGGATCTCTATGTGATGGCCGAGGAGCGCAATGTGAGCCTGGATGTGCCAGGCGGGGTATGTTGGGTGTCCTGCAACAGGCTGATGTATGTGGAGATCATCCGCCACCGGCTCTATTACCATCTGGTGGACGGAGTGATCGAGGCTACGGGGGTGCTCTCGGCGGCGGAGAAGCAGTTGGAGGCCCACGGTTTCCTCCGGTGCAACAACTGTTACCTGGTGAACCCGAGGTTTGTAGTCAATGTAAAGGGACTCACCGTTCAGGTGGGGAACGAGACCCTGGCCATCAGCCGGCCCCGGCGGGGCGCGTTTCTGGCCAAACTCACCGAATGGTTTACCACCGGCGCCGGCAAGGAGGGGGAAGATGGAACAGCTTCTCTTTAACTACTGGGCGGTCATTCTGGAGTTTCTCTTTGAGTTGGGGGTGTTCTGCGCCCTGTGTAGTGCCCGGCTCAACCGCCGGGCCAACTTTTGGGGACGGCTGGCGGTGAGTATGCTTGCGCTGCTCCTGGCCTGCTTTGCTGTCGCCGGCTTTTATACCCGCTTTGGGGATAGTGTTCCAGGCCGCATTTTTGTATATGTGCTTCTTTTCCTGCTGGCCTTTGGGGTAGGGCTGACGGTATTTGATGAGCCGGTGTGGACGGTGCTTTTCTGTGTCAGCGCGGCTTACGCGGCCCAAAATCTGGTCTACAAGCTCTATCTGATCCAGTACTTTTTTGGAAAGCTGCTGGGGATATACAGCTTTCCCGATACCGTCATGGGCAAGGTGGAATATCGGGTCATGTACTACACCGTATTTGCCCTGTTTGCCGCTGCAGTCTACGTTCTCTTTATCCGGCGCATGCGGGATAAGCTGACAAGAGACAAGCTCAACAGCGCGGTGCTGACCGTCGCGGTCATTATCCTGGCTGTTTCGGTGATCCTGTGCTCTATTGAGGACATCCTCTTTGAACGGGCGGGGATGAGCGTGCTTGTAGGTACAGCGCGGCCCACGCTCCTGTTTGCCCTCCGACAGGCCAGCAGCGCTGTCTCCGCTGTGTGCGGAGTGGCCATCCTGCTCTTTCTCTCCCGTACGTTGGAGAAGCGCAACCTCCAGCGGGAGGTAGGGCAGCTCCAGCATACCATCCGGCAGAGCGAGCAGCAATACAAGATATCCCGGGATACCGTGGACATGATCAACATCAAGTGTCATGACATGAAGTACAAGCTTGACGCTGCCATTCTGGGTAGCGGCGTTTCTGCCGACGCCTTTGCCGATCTGCGGCGTTCCATCGCCATCTACGACAGCGTCATTGAGACGGGCAATCCGCTGCTGGACGTTCTCTTTACTGAGAAAAGCCTCTACTGTGAAAGTCACGGCATCACCCTGAGCTGCATGGTGGACGGCGGCCTTCTCTCCTTCATAGAGGATGGCGATCTCTACTGTATGTTCGGCAACATTGTGGACAACGCTCTGGAGGCGGTAATGGGGATCCGTGAGAGGGAGAAACGGGTCATCAATGTGGTGGTGAAGAGCCGGGAGGGCATGGCTCTGGTACAGGTGGAAAACTACTTCACCGGTTTGCTTCGGGGCGAGGATGGCGAACCGGTGACAACAAAGGATGATAAAAACTATCATGGCTTTGGCCTGAGAAGTATTCGGGCCATCGTCCGGAAATACGGTGGAGAGATGAGCGTGGACGCCCAGGGGGATGTGTTCAGCTTGACGCTGCTGTTTCCCACCGTTGACTGAACAAAGTCTTTTCATAAAAGCGGCGCGGTTTGGAGGATTTTCCTCCCAACCGCGCCGTTTATTGTTGTTGACCAAAGTTATCGGGTGGAGGCAAACCACAGAAGAGGGCATGTGGCTAAAGGGTTTTTAATGATTTCTCAATGGAAAAGCAAGCAATTTAAGTAAAAATTAAACAAGTTAAGAAACTCGGTTGTCTTCTTGTTGGATTTTTATATAATTGGTACTAAGTGAGAATGTAAATTTGTGTAAACAGACAAATACATAGCGGCGACAGGAGGAAGGAACATGAGCGGTAAGAAAAAGATCGGCATTGCGGTGGCAGGAGGCCTTTTGGTGGCTATCCTGGTGGCTTTGGGCGTCTACAAGGTGTTTTTTGCCCCCAAGAGTTACACCCAAAACCTCACCGACCCGGCCCTTAGCGCGGCGGTGGTGGCAGACTACACAGCCAGTGAGACGGAGCGGAGCGAGACCTTCGCTTCGGGCAGCAAGGGCTACTCCTGGGAAAACGGAGATCCCTTCAACGTCTGGTGGAAGGCGGAAAACGCTGTTTATGACGGGGGAAAGCTGACCCTGAGGCTCTCCGAGATGACCCAGAAGGAGCAGGTCTGGAGCGCGGAGGGGACGGCCTCCGACTGTCTTTCGGAGTACTATGGCGCCGAGGTGCGCAGTGAGCACTATTATGGCTACGGCGACTTCCAGGTGCGGATGAAGCCCGCCGCGATTCCCGGCACCGCCAGCACCTTCTTTACCTGCACCGGGCCTTACGATGTGTGGTATAACGCCGACGGCAGCGTCCAGCGCGCCAACGACCACGACGAGATCGATATCGAGTTCTTGGGCAAGGATACCACCAAGGTGCAGTTCAACTATTTTGCCAGCGGCAAGGGCGGACATGAGTACATGTACGACCTGGGCTTTGATGCCTCCAAGGACTTCCACAACTACGGCTACCGCTGGAGTGAGGAATCCATCACCTGGTTTGTGGACGACAAGCCGGTCTATAAAGTCTTCCGCTCTGAGATCCCCTCCGGGGAGGACTGGCCCGAGGATCCCGGCCGCATCGTAATGAACTACTGGTGCGGTACCGCCAACGCCGCCCTCTGGATGGGCACGTTTAAGGACGATTACAGCTCCGGCGCGGAGTATGAGTGGGTGGCCACTTCCGCCGCCGCCCAGCCCGACCCCAGTTCCACCAAGCTCGCCGCGGCTGGTCAGCCTGCCGACCAGCCGAACGGGGAGCTGGAGAACCAGCTCCCCGATACCCAGTGGGCGCAGTTGGATCTCAGCGCCTTTGACGGCTGGGGCAAGTACACCGTGGCCAAGGACGGGGACAAGGTCACCATCTCCCATGATAAGAAGCTCCAGAAGTATGACTGCTGCGGTGTGGATGTCAACCTGGGCAGCCGGAACAAGGTCTCCTACACCGTGACCAACAACGGCACGGAGAAGGCCTTTGCCAAGGTGAGCATCAAGAACACCTCCGGCGACAAGAGCGCCATCACCTCCGCCACCATCAACGGCGGCGACGCCGGCTATTATGAGTACGGCGTCCTCTGCGAGCTGGCCCCCAGCGAGAGCGCCGATGTGGTCATGCTCCTGGATCTGGGGCAGAAACCCAGCCAGATGGTGGTCTCCCTCAACTCCGAGGCTGACGCTGAGGGCAAGAACATCCGGGAGGATATGCCCAAGACCGGTAAGATCGTTATCTCCGCGCTTCAGGCGGTGAAGAGTGACGAGACCGCCCTGCCCGGAGCGGGCCAGAGCGTCTCCGGCGGCGAGCAGGCCCAGCAGTCCGGTACGCCCAAGGCCCCGGAAGGCCCTGTGACCGAGTGGGCCGCGCTGGATCTTGCCGCCTTTGACGGTTGGGGCAAGTATACCGTGGCCAAGGACGGGGACAAGGTCACCGTCTCCCACGGCAAGAAGCTCCAGAAGTACGACTGCTGCGGTGTGGACGTGAATCTGGGCACACGGAACAAGGTCGCCTACACCGTGACCAACATCGGCAGTGAGAAGGCCTACGCAAAGGTGAGCATCAAAAATACCTCGGGCGATAGAAGCGCCATCACTTCCGCCACCATCAACGGCGGTGACGCGGGTTATTATGAGTACGGCGTTCTCTGTGAGCTGGAGCCGGGCAAGAGCGCCGACGTGGTCATGCTCCTGGATCTGGGGCAGAAGCCCAGCCAGATAGTGGTCTCCCTTAACTCCGAGGCCGACAGCGAGGGCAAGGCCATCCGGAGCGATATGCCCAAGACCGGCAAGATCGTTATCTCTGGTCTCCAGGCGGTAAAGAGCGGCGAGACCGTTCTGCCTGGAGCCGCCCCCAAGACCCAGCAGCCCAGCCAGCCCGGCCAGCCCCAGCAGCCTCAGATCCCCAATGTGCCCGCCACCGAGCTGGCCGCGCTGGAGCTCAGCGGTTTTGACGGCTGGGGCAAGTACGCCGTGGCCAAGGTCGACGGTGCTGTCACCGTCAGCCACGATAATACCGTGGCTATGTACGACTGCTGCGGCGTCGATATTGCCCTGGGGGAGCGGAACAAGGTGCAGTTCTCCCTCACCAACAACGGTGCTGCTAAGGCGTTTGCCAAGGTGAACGTGAAGGATCGTGCCGATTCCACCGGCGTCAGCTCCATCCGCACCGCCGCCGTCAACGGCGTGGTGGTGGACTACGTTCAGTACGGCGTTCTTTGCGAGCTGGAGCCGGGCCAGACTGTAGACGTGGAGATATACACGGACGGCGTTCACCCCGCCGACCAGTTGGTTCTCTCTCTGAACTCTGAAGGAGACAGCGAGGGTAAGGCACTGCGGAGCGATATGCCCTCCTCCGGCAGCGTGATCCTCTCCAATCTCCGGGCGGTAAAGACCGACGTGATCCCCACCGCCCCGGCTCAGCCGCAGCAACCCAGCCAGCCCGATCAGCCCCAACAGCCCACCACTCCCAACCTTCCCGACACCCAGTGGGCTGACGTGGCTCTGACCGCTGTAGATGGGTGGGGTAAATATACTCTCACCAAGGCCGCCGGGAGCTTCACCGTCAGCCACGATAAGACCGTGGCCATGTACGACTGCTGCGGCGGTGAGATCGCCCTGGGCAGCCGGAACAAGGTAAAACTCACTCTTACCAACAACGGCACAGAGAAGGCCTACGCCAAGGTAAATATCAACGACAAGACCATTACCACCGGCATCAGCTCCATCTCCTCCGCCACCATCAACGGCGCCGACGCGGGCTACATAGAGTACGGCGTTCTGTGCGAGCTGCCCGCCGGCGGCAGCGCCCAGGTGGAGCTGCTCCTGGCTCCGGGCAAGGCCGCCGACCAGCTCATTATCTCTCTCAACTCCGAGGGAGACAGCGAGGGCAAGACCCTGCGGAGCGATATGCCAAAGACCGGCAAGATCACCGTCTCCAATGTCCAGGCCATGAAGACCGATGAGACCGCTTTGACAGTGGGTGTTGTAAATCCGGCGGAGCCCAACCTCCCGGCCAAGCCCGTCATCGCCGAAGGCCCCCTGGACGAGTGGGCCGCGGTGGACTTCGGCGGTTTTGACGGCTGGGGCTCCTATACGGTGGAGAAGGCCGACGGAAGCATGACCATGTCCCACGACAAGGCCCTGAAGCAGTATGCCTGCGCCGGCATGAGCTTTGAGCCTGGTGAGCGCAATAAGGTCAAAATGACCATCAAGAATAACGGCGAAGAGACCGCCCAGGCCAAGGTCAGCATCAAGAGCGACAAGGTGGACAAGAGTGCCATTATGGGGGCCACCGTGGATGGGAAGGGCGTCGGCAACGTGAAGTACGGCGTCATGTGCAAGATTCCAGCGGGGAAGAGCGTAGAGCTGGTAGTGTTCCTGAATCTGAAGAAGGATGTCAAGCAGTTTGTGGTCTCCCTGAACTCTGACAAAACCCACGGGATGCCCACCGCCGGCAGCATCACTATTTCTGAGGTAAAGGCTATCCAGTCCGATGAGAAATTCACCCTTGCCTCCAGCGCCTTGGGCGGCAGTGGTGGAGGCGGCGGTGGCGGTAGCGTGTCAGCTCCTCCGGCGAAGCCCGACGAGGACGGTAAGCTGACCCTGGCTCCTACCTCCGGCTCGGGCTGGAACAGCACCACGATCGCCGCGCCCGCTGAGGATGGCAACGGCGTCACCCTCAGCCACACCAGCAAGCAGGGCGTTTACGGCAACTTTAGCTGGCCTGTGGACATGGAGGAAAACAACAGGCTGGAGCTGGACGTGGTCAACAACGCCGATGTAAAGGCCTACGCCAAGGTGAGCCTGACCACCGAGGGTGACGACAGCGGCAAGAGCGTTCTGGACAGCGCCACGGTGGAAAAGACTGCCGTTTCTCCCGCGCGCTTCCGGGCGAAGAGCCGAGTCATACCCGGCCCTATGAGCGCCCTTCTCCGCTCCGGTGGGCCTGTGGCGGTGGACGATGTGCTGTACGGTGTTATGTGTGAGCTGGAGCCTCACGAGAGTGCCCATATGGTGCTGATCGTCAAGCAGGATAAGATCTCCGAGGCCAACAAGCTGGTGGTCTCCCTCAACTCCGAGAGCGAGGACGGCACGAACCTCACCGACGATATGCCGTCCACCGGTAGCGTTACTCTAAAGAACATCGTCTGTGGGAAAGCCGAGCCTGTGGTGCCCGATCCCGGCCCCTCCTTCACCGATCCAACCACTGAATGGGATCTGAGCGGTTTCGACGGCTGGGGGATGTATACCGTTACCGAGGCTGATGGCGCTGTGACCATCTCCCACACTGAGGAGCGGGATCAATGGCACTGCTGCGGCATCGGCGGCGTTGATTTCGGAGACGCCGAGAGCGTGATGTTTACCGTGACCAACAACGACGCCGCCAACCAGGCCAAGCTCCGTTTCAAGGTGGTCAGCAAGGTGGGCGACGATGAGGTCAACGCCGTGAAGGCCGCTACCGTAGCGGTGGATGGCGGCGATCCGGTGTCGGCCGACAATCCTGCCGAGGTGGACATTGTCCTGGCCCCTGGCAAGTCTGCCGTGGTGCGCCTTGCTGTGGATCCGGAAAAGCACGCCAACCAGATGACGGTGTTCCTCAACTCCACTGACGCCGCCGGACGGATCCCGGCAGGCAGCGTCACCATCTCCTCTGCCAAGTGGGATAAGGAGAACGACACCCCCGTGACCCCCGGCCCTGAGCCCGTTCCCGGCGGCGATGGTGTGATGATGGGCCAGACCAAGCTCACCTTTGATAAAAATAATGAGTATACCGTGCGCTACGCCGACGATAAAACGTCCATGACCGTGAGCTACGCCGGGGTAAAGCGCCAATCCTACATAAATGTCAACACCTCCATCAAGGACATCGTTGGCATCGGCGATACGCTTAAATTTACGGTGAAGAACAACAAGGACGCCGCAATGAAGCTGGGCGTCAAGATAGAGGGCGAGACCCAGAGCGACGTGGTCTGTGACAAGACCGAGGATATCGCCGCAAATGGACAGAAGGCGTTTGAGATCAAGATCGAGGGGACGGTCGAGCCGAAGACGCTGTACTTCTTTATTGATTCCGTTTATGATACGGATACCACCACCGAACACTCCGGCGAGCTGACCTTCTCCAACTTTGCCCTGACCAAGGCCGGCGGCGGGGATGAGCCGGAGGACGACGGCCTGACCGATATGGGCCTGACCACCCTGACCGGTGTTTGGGGCTATACTGTCGAGGGGTTAAATATTAAGTATGACGACGGTGCTCGGAGCCAGTGGATGAACGCCAAAGAGATGGTGGACTTTGGCAACGCTACCACCGTGAAATTTGCTATCAAGAATAACCACGCCTCCAATAACGCTATCGTCAAGGTGAAGCTGGAAAAAGCCATAGATGATAATAATGGTACACCGCATATCAATAGCGGTAAGGTGACGGTGGACGGAACAGAGGTTTCCGAAGGCGTAACGGTAGATGATGGCCTGATGTATACGATCCCGGCAGGGAAGACCGCAGTTTATGAGATCACGGTGGACGAGGGCGCAGTGGATAGGCTTGTGATTTTCCTGAATTCTCTGGAAGATCCCAACACCATTACCGAGGGCGACATCACCATTACCTCCGCCAGGTGGAACAGAACAGAGGTCGCTGCAGCCAGTCTCAATGCTGAGATGAGCCTGTTCTCCTTGGATAAGAAGGAGGAAACTCCTGCGGAGAATCTCGCTCAGCCCCCAGCGCCTCAGCCGGCGCCGCCGCCTGTAAACGAGGTGGAGAATAAGATGGGTGACGCTGAGGCGGCGCCCCCCGCCACGCCTCCGGCCCAGCAGCCTGTTGGATCCACCGAGGAACCCTCGAAGGGAGACACCCCCGCCGACGTGACGCCGGACGCTCCCGAGGAGGAGTCCCCGAAGGAGGACACTCCCGCCGATGTGACGGCGGACGCTCCCGAGGAGGAGTCCCCG
>CAJTLK010000048.1:0-3316 GCA_910577415.1 uncultured Oscillospiraceae bacterium | reverse complement strand
CCCCGGAGGAGACTCCCGCTGAGGCTCCTGAAGAAACTCCCACGGAAACTCCCGAGGAGATTCCCATGGAAGCGCCCATAGAGACCCCGGTGGAGGAGCCTTCCGATGAAGAGCAGGACGGGGACATTGCCGAGGATCAGGGGGAGATCCCCGGCCAGTCCGACCAGAACGAGGACGAGGAACAAGCTGAGACAACGGAGGAATAAGCCATGTCGGAGCAGAAGAACAAGCCCAAGAAAAAGCGCAGGATCGGCGGCGCTCACATCGCCACCGCAGTCGTGGCTGTGCTGGTGGCCTTCACCGTAGTGCTCAATCTGTTGGCGTTCAAGCAGTTTGACAACGTGCTGACCCAGTTTTTCGGCTATTCCCAGGCTGTGGTCAGCGGCGATGACAAGGGGGCCGACGTCCAGTATGTCAAGAGCGCTTTCTCCGGCCCCAGGGAGCTGTATACCTATGAGGAGCGGCTGTGCGCCCAGATCGCCCAGGACGGCGCCACCCTGCTGAAGAACGACGGGCTGCTGCCACTGGATCAGGGGCGGCAGCTGGATCTGTGGTCTTGCTCCAGCGTAAACATGGTCAGCGGCGGCTCGGGCTCAGGCTCGGGCAGCTTTGAGCTCACCGCCGACCTGAAGACCGGGTTGGAGCAGACCGGGTTCCATATCAACGAGACCCTTTGGAATTTCTATAAGTCCGGCGGCGGCTCCGGCTATGTCCGGGGGACGGGCGTGGTCAACTATGGCCGGGGCTTTGACTGGGATCTGAACGAGTGCCCTCTCAGCGTCATTCAGGCCGACGGCGCGGTGATGGCCAGCATCGACCGGAGCAATGTGGCCATGTTTGTCATCTCCCGCACCGGCGGCGAAGGCGGCGACGAGCCCCGGGATATGGCCGAATTTGGCGGTGCGCGGGGGGAGCACTATCTGGAGCTCAGCGCCCAGGAGAAGGAGATCATTCAATTTCTGGGCGAGAGCTATGACAGCGTCATCATCCTGCTCAACAGCAACAACGCCTTTGAACTGGGATTTCTGAAGGAGAGCGATACCTATAAGAACATTAAGGCCGTGGTCAACTTCCCTGGAGCAGGGCGGATGGGCGCTTACGGCCTGGGCTATTTCCTCCGGGGCTATGATGCCGACGGCAAGGAGATATCTCCCTCGGGCCACCTGGTGGACACCCTGGTCTACGACAATTTCTCGGCTCCTGCTACCCAGAACTTTGGCGACGCCGCTTTCACCGATGAGCAGGGCAATGTGCTCATGTTCTGGGGGGCCGATGTGAAGCACGGTACCGGCCAGTATGGCTCCGGCGACCTGGACGTGAATGAGGACGCGGGCCGCTGCCCGTTCTACTTTGTCACTTACAACGAGGGGATCTACATTGGCTACCGTTACTATGAGACCCGGTATGAGGACTATGTACTGGGGAGGGACAATGTGGGCGATTTTGACTATGCCAAAACCGTGACCTATCCTTTTGGATTTGGTTTGTCCTATACCACCTTCCGCTGGAGCGATTTTTCGCTCAGCAAGCCCGACGCCGACGGCAACATGACCGCCGCCGTCACAGTGAAGAACACCGGCTCACGCACGGGTCGGGATGTGGTACAGCTCTATTACCAGGCCCCCTATACCGACTATGACCAAGCCAACCATATTGAGAAGGCGGCTGTGAATCTGGCGGGCTTTACCAAGACCGCCCACCTTGCCCCCGGCGGTGAGGAGCGGGTGGAGATCCAGATCAACATCAACGAGTTTAAGAGCTACGATGACTCCAGAGAGGGCGGCTATGTGCTGGAGAGCGGAGACTACTACGTCACCGTGGCTGAGGATGCCCATATGGCGGTGAACAACATTCTGAAGGCCAAGGGTAAGGGCGACCTGAGCAAGCTCTGTGAGACCGCCGCCGTCACCGGTGTGGCCGGACAGGATAGCGCCGCGGCGTACGCTGCCGTCTATTCCGCCGCTTCTCCAGTGCAGGGCGACGCCGTCCGCAACCGCTTCGACTACGCCAACCTCATTGACCGTTCCGACTACCTCTCCCGGAGCAACTGGATCGCCATGGAGAATAATGGTCTGCGCTACGCCACCAGCCAGGCTGAGGTGGTCTGCCCCGGCGAGGGAAAGAACCCCTGGGGCAACACCCACATTGCCGCCTGTGCCGAGATCGGTGGGCAGCAGTTCCGGGCGGTGATCCCCGAGGGGTTGCTGGAGAAGCTGACCTCCAGCGACTCCCGCATCACAGGGGAGAACAAGGCTGACAACAGCGTGCGTCCCGCCCTTGACCAGAGGGGAGAGCTGGAGCTCATCGACCTGCGGGGGGCGGACTACGACGATCCTCGCTGGGAGGAGCTGCTGAGCCAGCTCAACACCCGGGAACTGGAGAAGATGGTGGCCCAGTGCGGCTATTGCTCCCCCGAGATGAAGTCGGTGAACAAGCCCATGGTTTACGATCTGGACGGCCCCGCGGGGCTGAACAAGGTGGTGGGCCATGGCTCCTGGCCCATCGGGGAGGAGCTTTACGCCATGACCTGGCCCAGCGAGTATATCCTGGCCTGCACCTGGGATCCCGAGCTGGCTTTGGAGATGGGCGAGTGTGTGGGGGAGGACGGCCTCTACGGCAAGGTAGTGGGCTGGTATGGCCCCGCCATGAACATCCACCGCACCCCCTTTGGCGGTCGGAACTTTGAGTATTACTCCGAGGATCCCTTCCTCAGCGGCGTGATGGGAAAGAACGCCGTTCAGGGCGCGGCCCGGAAGGGGATGTACGGCTTTGTCAAGCACTTTGCCGTCAACGACCAGGAGACCCACCGGGATCAGAACGGCCTGGTGACCTTCTGTAACGAGCAGGCCATGCGGGAGATTTATTTCAAGCCCTTTGCCATGACCATCCGGGACAACGATGTGACGGTGAACTACAACGAGCCTGTGCGGAATGAGAAGGGCAAGATAGAGGGCTATATCATGCGTCAGGCCCAGGTGCCCGCTACCACCGCCATCATGTCCTCCTTCAACCGCATTGGCCCCATCTGGGCCGGCGGCAACTACGATCTCATTACCGGGGTGCTCCGAGAGGAGTTTGGCTTCCGGGGCTTTGTCCTCACCGACTACGACACCGGCAACTATATGAACGCCAACACCAAGCAGATGCTGGAGGCGGGAGGAGACGCCAAGCTCAACACCATCGGCAAGTGGGACGGGCTGCATAAGGGCGGCGAGGTCAACGAGAACATCGCCTACGCCAAGCAGGCGGCCAAGAATGTGCTCTATACAGTGGCCAACTCGGCGGGAATGAACGGCTTTGTCCATGGTATGCGCTA
>CAJTLK010000047.1 GCA_910577415.1 uncultured Oscillospiraceae bacterium | reverse complement strand
GTCCCAGACGTACACCGTATTGGAGGTAAAGGCGTAGAAGGCGGTGACGGCGTTGAGGCAGACGAAGATGACCAAAAACTGCTTCCAGTCCACTTTGCCCAGGCCCTTCATATCTTTTGCGGCACGGATGACGGCCAGGGCGATAACGGCAAAGATAATGGCATTGCCCAAATGACACAACAACTCAAGGGACAACCCCGCGGGCAGTCCCTCCAGGATAGGCGGCTCGTCGTAGAACATGGAATAGCTGATGTCAAAGTACCCGCCCAGCAGCAGAAAGGGAAGGGCCAGAAGAAGGGTCTTCCAGGGGGCCTTCCATACAAGCAGCAGCTTGTCCACCAGCGAGAAGCAGCCTACAACAAGGAGCGCCGCGGCGGTAAAGAGAGCGGCGGCAACAGCCAAAGTGTTGACCGGGATGGCGCTTCCCAGGGGGATCCAAAGGCGGACCAGCACCCAGGCCGTCAGGCAAGGAAAGACGGCAAGCCGGAGCAGCCAACGAGAAATGGAGTTTTTTCTCTTTTCCATCAGCCGGGAGGCCAGGTCATATCCCGCCCGGCAAGGACATGAAAGTGGAGGTGGGGAACGCTTTGCCCCGCTTGCTGGCCGATATTGGAAACAACCCGGTAGCTTTCAATGCCCAAAGTCCGGGTCAATTCGGCAATAACGGCGAAGATGTGGCCCACGGTAGGGGCATTGGCCTCATCCACCCCGGAGACCGAGGGGATGTGAGCCTTGGGGATCACCAGAAAGTGGGTGGGAGCCTGGGGGTCGATGTCATAAAAGGCATAGCAAAGCTCATCCTCGTGGAGCTTTTTGGATGGAATTTCTCCCGCGGCGATCTTACAAAACAGACAATCGCTCATAATAGCTCCTCCTTTCAGATAAAACGGTTTTGCTGAGGGTCATAGGAAAAGCCGGCGGCCCCCAGCTTGGATATAAGCGGTTCAAGGGAAACGTCTTCCTCTTCACAGAGAACGGTGAGGGAGGGATACTTGTCCCGAAGCTGGGTATTGACCCAGCTGAGCAGAATAAACGGGTCCTGGGGCGTCATATCAAAGCCCCAGGGTCTGGGCCACGAAATCGTCCACCGTGGCCAGAGCGTCGTCCAGCTTCAACAGATCCACGCCGCCGCCCATGGCGGAGTCGGGCTTGCCGCCGCCCTTGCCGCCACAGATGGCGGCTACGGAGCGGACCAGGTCTCCGGCCTTGACGCCCCTGGAAACGGCGTCTTTGCCGCAGACGGCCAGGAAGGTGATCTTGCCGTCATTGACGGCGGAGAGGACGGCCACCACAGTGGCGTTCTTGTCCCGGAGGAAGTCGCCGGTCTTGCGGAGCTTGTCGCCGTCGGCGTCGGGGAGGGTGGCGGTGAGGACCTTCAGCCCACCCACATCCTTGGCCCCCATGAGGAAGCCCGCGGCCTGGTTTACAGCGTCCTTGGCCTTAAAGCTCTCAATGGTGCGCTTCAGCTCCCGCAGCTCCTCCATATGCTGCTGGACCTTCTCCCGCAGCTCGGCGGGCTTGGCCTTCATGGCGGCGGCGGCCTGGAGGAGCATGCTCTCCCGGCGGTCCATTACCTCCAGGGCGGCCTTGCCGGTGACGGCCTCGATACGGCGTACGCCGGAGGCCACGGAGAACTCGCTCTCAATGTGGAACACGCCCACCTTGGCGGTGTTGTCCAGATGGGTGCCGCCGCAGAACTCCACGGAGAAGCCGTCGCCCATCTCCACCACCCGGACGGTGTCGCCATACTTTTCACCGAAGAGGGCAATGGCGCCCTTTTGCTTGGCCTTCTCGATGGGGAGGACGTCGGTATGGACGGCGGTGCCGTCCAAGATGGCGTCATTGACAAGCTCGCTGACCTTGGAAAGCTCCTCAGCCGTCATAGCGGAGAAGTGGGTAAAGTCAAAACGCAGCCGGTCCGGCTCCACCAGGGAGCCTGCCTGGTGGACATGGTCGCCCAGCACCTTTCGCAGGGCGGCGTCCAGCAGGTGAGTGGCGGAGTGGGCGCGCATGACGGCCTTGCGGCGCTGGACGTCGATGCCGGCGCTGACAGTGTCGCCCACCTTCAGCGTGCCCTCGGTCATCTTGCCGTAGTGCATATACTTGCCGCCCTTGTTCTTCTGCACGTCAGTGACCTCAAAAAGAAGACCGTCGGCGGAGAGTTGTCCGTGGTCGGCCACCTGACCGCCCATCTCAGCGTAGAAGGGGGTCTTATCCAGCACCACGATACCCTCTACGCCGGGCATCAGTACCTCGGCCTGCTCGTTCTCCACCACCAGGGCCACCACCCTGGCGTCGGCGGCAGTCTCGGTGTAGCCCACAAACTCGGTCTCAGGGACCTCCTTGCCAAATTCCACTCCGGCCCAGCCCAGGTCGCCCAGGGCCTCCCGGGCCTTCCGGGCACGGACCTTCTGCTCGTCCATAAGCTTTTGGAAGCCGCTCTCATCCACGCTCATGCCGCTGTCCTGGGCCATCTCGGTGGTCAGGTCAATGGGGAAGCCGTAGGTATCGTAGAGCTTGAAGGCGTCGGCACCGGAAAAGACGGTCTCGCCCTTGGCCTTGTGCTCAGTGAGCATGTCGTGGAAAATGGCGAGGCCCGCATTCAGGGTGCGGGCAAAGTTCTCCTCCTCGGTGCGGATGACCTTGACAATATAGTCCCGGCGCTCCCGCAGCTCGGGATAATGGCCCTCATTTTCCTTGACCACGGTATCGCAGACCTCATAGAGGAAGGGCTTATCCACCCCCAGGAGCTTGCCGTGGCGGGCGGCCCGGCGGAGAAGGCGGCGGAGGACATAGCCCCGGCCTTCATTGGAGGGGAGCACGCCGTCGCAGATCATAAAGGTGGCCGAACGGATGTGGTCGGTGATGACCCGGAGGGATACGTCGGTCTTGGCGCTCTCCTCATAGTGGGCCCCGGTGATCTCAGAGACCTTGTTGGTGATGTTCATCACGGTGTCCACATCAAAGAGGGAGGCCACATCTTGGCATACCACCGCCAGACGCTCCAGGCCCATGCCGGTGTCGATATTCTTCTGCTTCAGCTCGGTGTAGTTATCATGGCCGTCGTTGTCGAACTGGGAGAAGACGATGTTCCACACCTCGATATAGCGGTCACAGTCGCAGCCCACGGTGCAGCCGGGCTTGCCGCAGCCGTACTCGGGGCCGCGGTCATAGTAGATCTCAGAGCAGGGACCACAGGGACCAGAGCCGTGCTCCCAGAAGTTGTCGGCCTTGCCGAACTTGAAAATGCGCTCGGTGGGGATGCCGATGACCTCGTGCCAGATGCGGAAGGCCTCGTCGTCGGCGGGGGTGGTCTCATTGCCCTCGAAGACAGAGGGATAGAGACGCTCCGGGTCCAGCCCCACCCACTCGGGGGAGGTCAGGAACTCCCAGGCCCAGGGAATGGCCTCCTGCTTGAAGTAGTCGCCAAAGGAGAAGTTGCCCAGCATCTCAAAGTAGGTGCCGTGGCGGGCGGTGTGGCCGATGTTTTCAATGTCGCCGGTGCGGATACACTTCTGACAGGTCGTCACCCGGTGGCTGGGCGGCTCCTTCTCTCCGGTGAAGTAGGGTTTCATAGGGGCCATGCCGGAATTGATGAGGAGCAGGGAGGCGTCGTCCTTGGGGATGAGGGAGAAGCTGGGTAGGCGCAGGTGCCCTTTGCTCTCAAAGAACTTCAGGTACATCTCCCGAAGCTCGTTGACGCCAAAATACTTGGGTTTGTTCATGGTGGGATCTCTCCTTATTTTAAATTTTATTCGTAGTCATGAATGAGGGTCAGCTGGTCAGGCAGATGGAAGACACTCTCTTTAATGAAATTGGGGTAGAGGTACTCGTCTTTTAACCGCTCCAGGGGAAGCCACTCAAAGCGGTGGGTGTGCTTGCCCTCCTGAAGCGTGAACTGTTCGCCCCGGTCAAAGAGCCCGGTTTCAGAGGCGTCCATCAAGAAGTAGAGGCACAGCTCGTGAAACTTCTCCTGCTTGACATCCTCGGTAAAAAAGCTCTGACACAGCCACAGAGGGCGGATGATGGCGGCCTCGATGCCCAGCTCCTCACGAAGCTCCCGAACGACGGCGTCCTCCGCCGTCTCGTGGAGCAGGACCCGCCCGCCGGGAATGTAGTAGTAGGGCGAGACCTCGTCGTGCATGGCCAAAAGCTTGCCGTCATGGAGAAGGATGGCGCATACCCGGTAGTTGAACCGACCCTCCGGGGTTTTGAAGGTAACGTCCATGATTCCCTCCTTTTCAGCTTCGGTCAACAGGGACGTTGAACGCAAAAAAATGCTTCGCCCCTGCTCTTTCAGGGGCGAAGCATAGATAAAACTCCGCGGTACCACCCTGATTTGCCCACCAAAGGCGGGCATCTCATTTGCATCGGATAACGGGGATGAGCCGCCCGGTCTCCCGGTACGCTCGGAAGTGGCGCATCTGCCTGTGTCGCCGAGGGCTTTCACCGTCCCCTCTCGCTCTGCGCGGCATAGCAGACTTGGCTTCGTCATTGCGGAAATTATTGTATCACATTTTTTCCCTTTGTCAAGGCTCCCTGCGGGTGAAAAGCGCCCGCAAATTGGAGCTTTTACAGGCCACCTTCCAGGTCTGGCCGGTAAAGAGATAGCAAAGTCCGGGAATGGAGGAGAGGAGAATGGAGCCGACGATGCAGACGACTGCGATGCAGAGGTAGAAAAACACCTGCTGGCCGATATTGGCCGGGCCGAGAAGTCCGGTGAAGCGGGTCCACAGCTTTTCTCCCACCCGCAGGACCAGGGGATGGAGAAGATAGACGCAGAAAGAATTGCCCGCCAAAAGGGGGAGGAGCCTGCCCTTTTCTTCCTTGCCCCGGAGGCAGGACTTTGCCAGTAGAAAAATAGAGACCGACAGGGCCATGGTGAAGAGGGTGAGGTAATTGGTAAAGCGGTCAGAGTACATCATCTTATCGTAGGTGTCCCACCTGGTGCCCACGGCGGCAAAGGCAACAAGGAAAACCACCGCTCCCGCCAGGACCTTCCTGGAGGGCAATTTTTCCAACCGCTCCAGATAGGCGCCCAGCAGGAAATAGCCCAGGTAGCCTCCGATCATGTTGAGATTCAGGGTCCAGTGCTCGGTGAAGACCAACTCCCAGGCGTCGGGGACAAAGGAGCGGACGGTGTAGAGACCGAGAGTGAGGACGACCCACAGGGCCATCATGTAATCCCATTGCCTGCTTGTCAGGTGGTCAGTCATGGCCTTGAGCAGCGGGGAGATGAGGTACATGGGGATGAGGGCGTAGAGGAACCAGTAGGGCACCAGCACCGGGGTGTTGAGCAGCCGGGTGAGAGAGGTAAAGGTCGCCTGGGGATCGCCCCGGAGAAAGTTATATGCCAGCGTGACGCCGCTCCAGCACAGCAGGGGAACGAGCACCTTGGGGATGCGGCGGCGGAAAAGCTGGTCCAGGGCGCTTGTCTTATCCTCGCTGAGCAGCAGGGCGCCGGACATCATAAAAAAGAGGGGGACTGCCGGAGTGACCAGTACGGAGATCAGATTGGAAAAGTTCCACAGACTGTGGTAGCTAAAGCTCCGAAGAGCCCCAGCCGCCGTGTGGAGATAAACCACCCCCAGCATGGACAGGACGCGAAGCAGATCATAGTCATACCGGCGGCTTTTCACTCGGACACCTTCTTTCGGAGGATGGAAAGGGGGGCGGCCTGATGGGGGAGGGTCAGCCGCAGGGGCATCTGGGGGGTGCGGGCCTCCTCCAGAGGCAGACCACTCTCATCTGCCAGGTCGTCCACGATGAAGGAAACAGGCTTTACATTTGGCCCCACCAGCTCCAAAGTCTCCCCCCGACGGAACTTGTTGCGCAGGGAGACCAGGGCCTTGCCGTCCGGGGCGCAGGAGGTGACGATGGCTGAGACCTGCCAGTCCCGGATATACCGGGCGTCGCCTACATACTGCTCGGGATGGCCGTACCAGAAACCCTCGGAGTAGGGACGGTGGCTCACCTTGTCCAGTTCAGCGCGCCAGACCGGGTCAAGGGCCTCTCCGGCCAGAGCGGCGTCAAGGCCCCGGCGGTAGGCCAGGGTGACGATGGCGGCATAATAGGCCGATTTGGCCCGCCCCTCGATCTTCAGGCTGTCGAGGCCAACACCTATCAGCTCCGGCAGGTGGTCGATCATGCACATATCCTTGGAATTGAAGATGTACGCGCCCTCGTCGCCCTCAATGACCGGAAAATACTCGCCGGGACGCTGTTCCTCCATAAGAGCGTACTTGTAGCGGCAGGGCTGGGCACAGGCCCCCCGGGAGGCATCCCGTTGGGCCATATAGTTGGACAGCACGCACCGCCCGGAAAAGCTGACGCACATGGCCCCGTGAATAAAGGCCTCCACCTCCAGGCCGCGGGGCCGCCTGGCACAGATGCCCGCCACCTCGTCCAGGGTCAGCTCCCGGGCCAGAATGACCCGCTGGGCACCCTGGTCATACCAGAACGCGGCGGCGGCATAGTTGGTAACGCCGATCTGGGTGGACATGTGGACGCTGACCCTGGGGGCATAGCGCTTAGCCAGAGCCAGCACTCCCGCATCCCCCACGATGAGAGCGTCGGCGCCAATGTCCTGGAGATATTCCAGATATTCCGGCAGAGCGTCCAGCTCCTGGTTCCGGGGCATGGTATTGCAGGTGATATGGGCCGCCGCGCCATGGGCATGGCAGAGTTCCACCGCCGTTTTCAGCTCCTCGGGGGAAAAATTACCGGCAAAGGCCCGCAAGCCAAATTGATTTCCGGCCAGGTAGACGGCATCCGCCCCGTAGGCAACCGCCATTTGCAGACGCTCCAGGTCTCCGGCGGGGGAGAGCAGCTCTATCCGCTTATCCATTGTTCAGAGTGGCCTTGAAGGCCTCAAAATCGCGGCTGGTGGTAAAGAAGTGATGGCGCTTATCGCTGCCCAGAACATAATAATAGTAGCGGGTAGACTGGGGATTCAGAGCCGAGTTGAGGGAGACCATGCCGGGACTGGCGATGGGGCCGGGGGGCAAGCCCTTGTTGAGGTAAGTGTTATAGGGGCTGCCCACGTTTTGATAGTCGGCCTGAGTTACCACCCGGCCGGTGACATAGGCGATGGAGGCGTCGATCTGGAGATAGCCCGCCGTCTCATACTCCGGGTGGTTCAGACGGTTATAAATGACCGAGGCAATATTGGCCTGGTCGGTGCCGTCAGTCTCCTTTTCAATAAGTGAGGCGATGGTGACCAGCTCGTGGATGGTATAGCCCATGTCGGCACACTGCTGGCGCAGGGCGTCAGGGAACTGCTGGTCAAAGCGGAGGATCATCTTGTTCAACACCTGAACGGCTTCGTTTTCTCCGCCGCCCATATAAAATTCATAGGTGTCGGGGAAAAGGTAGCCCTCCAGCCGGTGATAGTCGCCCAGGGGAACGACCCCCTTGAGGAAGGAATATTTGAAGTCATATTCCGCGGCCACCTTGCGCAGGGTATCTACCGTGGCAACGCCGTTCTGGGCGAGCAGCTCAAAGATCTGGTCCAGGGTGTAGCCCTCCGGGATAGTGACTGTGGTCTGGCTGCGGCTGCCGGAGCGGGCGGACATGGAGTTGAGCAGGGCATTATAGTCCATATTGGTGTTCAGCTCATAAGTCCCCGGCACCAGCTTTCCCTTTCGGTTTACCCCGGTGAGAGAGCAGAAGAACTTGAAGAGAGGCTTATATTCGATCAGGCCGTTGTCCTTAAGCAGATCAGATACATAGTTGATGTCCGCCACCTGGATGGTCTTGGTGGAGGAGGTCGTCTTTCCGTCATCGCCCTTTTCCTCCACCTTGATCTCCTTAGAGCGGAAAATATCCTCGGTAAGGGTGATGGTGGCGGAATGAGCGGGTTTGTTGAGGGCCAGGACATCCCCGGCCCAGATCCAGCCGATCCCCGCCAGGATGGCGGAGACCGCCACCACCAGGAGGATATAGAGCATGGGGTTCATCTTTTTGCGGCGTCTGCGGCGCTTTCTCGGCGGGGTGCTTCCGGCAGAGGCTGGCCGGGAGCTGCGTTCAGGCGGTTGTTGAGACATTTCACGCCACTCCTCACATTTTTATTGGGTATGGGAAGAAAAAATCTTTTTCCGGGAACCACCCAAAGGGTGGGGGCATAAGATACTGTGGATGGCGGCAACGGGGGACGCCCCGCCAACGCCAAATAAATAATGAGGTGAAGTTATATGTGCTGTGGGAACAACAACGGCTGGGGCGGCAATTGCTGCTGGATCATTCTGCTCATCATCATTATCTTCTGCTTTGGCTGGGGCGGTAATACCGGCGGCTGTGGCTGCGGCTGCAACAACGGTTGCGGCTGCTGCTAAAAAGTACATCGGCCATGAGAAGCGGGGCTATGCCCCGCTTTTCTCCGTGGGAGAAGAGGACAAGCAGACAGTCTCGGTGAGCACCAGCCCTACGGGAATGTCGTAACGATCCACGGGGAGGCTGGTTTGGAGCAGCTTGTCCCGGCACAGGACCACGGAAAGGCCGGAGTAGCCGGAGAGATAACGGTCATAGTATCCCCCGCCGTGCCCCAGCCGATAACAGAGCCTGTCACAGCAGAGGGCGGGAACGAGAATGACGTCAAAGCGATCCCGCGCGATGACCGGACAAGCGGTGTCCGGCTCTGGAATGCCAAAGGGGCCGGGGACTAGATGGGAAGTCCCCCGATAAAGCCGGGCTTCCATCCCTCTGTGGGGAAGACAGCGGGGAAGAGCCAAGGTCTTCCCCATAGCGGCCAATGGTTCCAGAAGTCGGACGGTATCAGGCTCGGTGTCCACACCGTAGAAAAGGAGCAGGGAGGAGGCTTGTACCACCGGGGAAAGCGCGAGAAAACGCTCTAAAAGAAGCGTATCGCTGTGGGCCTTTTCCCACGGAGAGAGAATGGTATCCTTGACGCTGCGCCGCAGAGCGGCCTTTTCAGCCGCGATAGTAAACGGCATTTTTTACCTGCTGCGCGGCGGCGGGACCCTTCAGCAGCTCCACCAGCTTCAGACCGAAATCAAAGGCGGAACCGGCGGCCTCGCCGGTGATCAATTTGCCGTCAGTTACCACGCCCTGACCCTTTTGAACAGCGGCCCCAATAAGGCTGTCCTCCATGCCGGGATAGCACACGGCCCTTCTGTCCTTTAACAGACCAAGTGCGCCAAGAACGGTGGGGGCGGCGCAGATCGCTGCCAGGTATTTTCCCTCGTCATAGACTGCGCGGACAAGCTCCAGGGCGGCGGGACAGCTCTGGATGGCCTCAACGCCGCCCATCCCTCCGGGAAGAAAGAGCAGCTCTAACTTGTCCGCATCCAGGTCGGACAAATTGGCGTCGGCCTTGACAGTGATATTATGGGAGCTTTTGACCTCCAAGCCCTCCAGAGCGGTGAGGGTCACTTCGATACCGGCCCTGCGGAGCAGGTCGGCAGGGACGATGGCCTCGGCTTCCTCAAAGCCGTTGCCTAACAAGATCGCCACCATAGGGATCACTCCTTACTGTAAAGTAGAAATGCTTCTCGATACGAGGGCCCATATCTCCTGATGGATATCCTCAATAGAGCGCAGCCGCCCATCTTCATCCACACAGGAGACCCGCTGCCAACCGCAATGCTTGGCCGCCAGCTGCGCGGTCTTGCGGCAGGCGGCCAGGTAATCGGCGTCTACCTCGTGGATGTCCCCCTTGGTATGGGTGGCGCTCTCCCTGGCCCGAAGGAGCTTTACAGATTCCCCGGTGGGCATATCCAGGTAGATCACCGCGTCGGGGGCGGGCAGGCCCAGCTTGTGGTATTCAAAATCGAAGAGCCAGTCAAAGAAGGCCGGCTGCTTCTCCTGAGAGAGCTTTCCCCCCTGGTGGACGGCGTTGGAGGTGGTGTAACGGTCTGAGAGGATCAGCTCCCCGGCCTCATACCCCTTACCCCACACCTTTTTCCACGCAGCGTATCGGTCCACGGCAAAAAATACGGAGGCGGCATAGGCGTTTACATCGGACGGGTGGGAGCCAAATTCGCCGCCCAGATACATTCGCAGCAAGGCGGAGGATGGCTCGCTGTACTGGGGGAAGACCAGCTTTTGAAAGGCTTTGCCCTCCTTTTGAAGCCGGTCACAGAGCAGACGAAATTGGGTGGACTTTCCAGAGCCGTCGGTACCCTCTAAAACGATGAGTTTTCCTACCATAACAACACGTCCTTATTATTTCCCGGAAAATCTGGCCGCTATCGCATCCACCAAAACCAAGGGCAGCTTGGCCATCCGGCCAAAGCGGCTGGGTTCTTTGATAAGGCGGTAAAGCCACTCCATTCCGGCCTTCTGCCACCCTTCTGGCGCCCGCTGTACGGTACCGGCAAAGACGTCAAGGCAGCCGCCCAGGCCCACCAGCAGCGCCGCCCCGGTCTCCGGGCCGTTTTTTGCCATCCAAAGTTCCTGCTTGGGTGCGCCCAAACAGACAAAGACTACGTCGGCCTTGGAAACCCTGATCTTTTCGACCACGGGGGCGTCGTCCTTAAAGTAACCGTCGCTGACGCCGCAGATGTTCAGACCGGGGTAACGCCCACAAAGATTTTCCGCCGCCTGTTCGGCCACGCCGGGCTTGGCCCCCAAGAGGAAGAGCTTCTTTTCGCTTTGGGAAAGACGTTCCATCAAACCCTGGGCAAAGTCCACGCCGGGAGCACGGCGCTTCAGCGGGCGGCCCAGAAGCTTTGCGGCATAGATGACGCCGATGCCATCGGGCAGGGAGAGGTCGGCGGCGTTGAGCACCTCCCGGAAGGCGTCGTTCTTTTTGGCGGTGAGAAGAAATTCAGGATTGGGCGTGACCACATAGTGACACCCTGGCTGCTCCAGCAGGGCGCAGCCCGCCGCGACGGCCTCCTCCAGGGGCAGGTCGTCGATACCGACGCCTAAGATATCCTTCTTCATCCTATCATCTCCCCGCAGATGCTAATAACTTCCCACATTCCTATATAGTGTAGCACAAGTGGAAAAAAAAGTCTATGGATAGGGAATAAAGATTTTATAAACAAAGCAGGCGGTGAGAATGAGAGCGGAGTCAAAGACCAGGAGGGAGGTATCCCTCTGCTGAATGAGAAGTCCGATAAAAGAGAAATTAAGGGTTGACATTTTCCATGAGGGTGCTATAATAGCCCATAGAATTTAGCGCTTTTAATCGCTAAAGTGACTGGAGGAAACTGAAATGAAACTGCGTAAAATGATGGCCTTGGGTCTGGCTGTGGCTCTGACCCTGTCCCTGAGTGCCTGCGGCGAGAAGTCCGGCTATAAGGTCGGTATCTGCCAGCTGGCCCCCCACGTGGCGCTGGACGCCGCCACCCAGGGGTTTAAGGATGCACTGGCCAAGGAGCTGGGCGACAAGGTGACCATTGACGAGCAGAATGCCGCCGGTGACAGCGCCACCTGTGGTACCATCATCAATGGTTTTGTGTCCAATAAGGTAGATCTCATCATGGCCAATGCCACTCCGGCCCTTCAGGCCGCTGTGTCCGCCACCGACTCTATCCCCGTCTTGGGCACCTCGGTCACTGAGTATGGCGTGGCCCTGGGTATCACCGGCTTTACCGGCACTGTGGGCACCAACGTTTCCGGCACCTCCGATTTGGCCCCTCTGGATCAGCAGGCGGCCATGATCAAGGAGTGGTATCCCGATGTGAAGACTGTTGGACTTGTCTACTGCTCTGCCGAGGCCAACAGCCAGTACCAGGTGGATGAGGTCCAGAAGTATCTGGAGGGCATGGGAGTGGCCTGCACGCAGTACCCCTTCTCCGACACCAGCGACATGGCCTCCGTGGTGCAGAACGCCGCTGACAACAACGAGGTCCTCTATGTGCCCACCGACAACACCGCCGCCAACAACACCGGTATCATTGACAACATCTGCAATGGAAAGGTGCCTGTTTTCACTGGTGAGGAGGGCATTTGCGGCGGCTGCGGCGTTGCCACTCTGTCCATCAGCTACTATGACATCGGGTATAAGACCGGAGAGATGGCGGCCAAGATCCTGAAGGGCGAGGCCAAGGTGGCGGAAATGCCCATTGAATACGCTCCCCAGTTTACCAAGAAGTACAATAAGGCTACCTGCGACGCGCTGGGTATTACCGCTCCCGCGGGGTATGAGCCCATCGGCTGATCGTTCTGAAACAAGACCGGACGGGAGGGGATTGCCTTTCCCGTCCGATTTTGTTATAATATAAGCCGTTGCAATATTTTGGAGGGAGTGCAAACCATGACCTTTTTCAATGCGCTGCCGGGCGCCATATCTCAGGGCCTGATCTATGGGATCATGGCCATTGGGGTCTATATCACATATAAAATTTTGGACATTGCGGATCTGACGGTAGACAGCTCCTTTTGTACCGGCGCGGCTACCTTTGTCATGCTCTTTACAGGGGGCGTGAATATTTGGCTTGCCCTGCTGGCCGCGGTGGCGGTGGGGATGCTGGCGGGGCTTTGTACCGGCTTGCTCCACACTCTCTGCGGGATCCCCGCCATTCTGGCAGGGATCCTGACCCAGCTGGGTCTGTGGTCTGTGAACATGGCCATCATGGGAATGAAAGCCACTGTGGCCATCAATGTGACGGCCCAGGGGGGAATGCTGGACAAGCTGCTGGTGTCCCTGCGGTTCGTGCAGGACGTGGCCAGCGGCGTCCGTCCCATTTACCGCCATCCCATTTTTGTGGTGGGAGTCTTTACCGTGGTGTTGATCGGCGTGCTCTATTGGTTTTTTGGCACGGAGCTGGGCGCGGCTCTCCGGGCTACCGGCTCCAATGCCAATATGGCACGGGCCCAGGGGATCGACACCGACTTTACCAAGGTGCTGGGGCTGATGGTCTCCAACGGCCTGGTGGCCCTGTCCGGCGCGCTGCTTGCCCAGTATAACAGCGCCAGCGAGATCAATATGGGCCGGGGCGCCATTGTCATCGGACTGGCTGCAGTCATCATCGGCGAGGTCATCTTCGGCAAGGTGTTTCAGAATTTTGCCCTGAAGCTGTTAGCGGTGTCTTTCGGCGCCATCATCTATTACATTGTCCTTCAGGCGGTGCTGGCAATGGGCCTCAACCCCAATTACCTCAAGCTTCTTTCCGCCATTATTGTGGCCATCTTCCTTTCGGTGCCCTACTGGAAGAGGAAGTATTTTGGCAAGAGCGTCAAAAAGGAGGTGGCCGGCAATGCTTGAGGTGTCAAACATTTGGAAGACCTTTAACGCGGGCACCGTCAATGAAAAGATCGCCCTCAAGGGTGTCAGCCTGACCTTGAACGACGGGGATTTCGTCACCGTCATCGGCGGCAACGGCGCGGGCAAATCCACCCTGATGAATGCCGTGGCCGGGGTCTACCCGGTGGATGAGGGTACCATCACTATTGGCGGCGTCAACGTGACCAAGCTGCCGGAGTACAAGCGGGCTTCTTATATTGGCCGGGTCTTCCAAGACCCCATGATGGGCACCGCCGCTACCATGCAGATCGAGGAGAACCTGGCCCTGGCCGCCCGCCGGGGACAGGGGCGGG
>CAJTLK010000046.1:3447-13615 GCA_910577415.1 uncultured Oscillospiraceae bacterium | reverse complement strand
GTGCCGTAGAGATAAGGCTTCTTGCTCTTATACATGTTTCATTTACCTCCTGCTTAGTCCATGGTCCAGGGCTCGGGCTTCTGAGCGGCATACTTGTGCTCAGTGCCGCGCACGATGTGCAAACGGCTCAGGGAGTCCTTGGTGATGGTGTTGCGGGGCATCATGCCGCGGACAGCCAGCTTCATGGCCAGCTCAGGCTGCTCCTGCATCAGAATGCGGTATTTGGTCTCTTTGAGACCGCCTACCCAGCCGGAGTGGCGGCGGTAATACTTCTGCTCCAGCTTCTTGCCGGTGAGGACGGCCTTCTCGGCGTTGAGGATGATGACGTTGTCGCCGCAGTCGGCATGGGGAGTGTACTCGGGCTTACGCTTGCCGCGGAGCAGGTCAGCCGCGATCACAGCGGTCTTGCCCATGGGCTTGCCCGCCGCGTCGAGGATGTACCACTTGCGGACGATGTTGCCCTTGTTGGCCATAAATGTGGACATGCTGAAACCTCCAATTTGATGCTCAAAACGAGCGTTTTGACAAGGAAATCGCCCCGGTCTGGACGACCCGAGCGTTTTGTATTATAATACGGGGAAAAGGGGCTGTCAACGGATTTTTGGATTTTTTTCATTTGAGAAAGTGAAATCTCTAAAAATCTCTCATTTTCTCCTTTGTGCTCCTAATACCTCGCTTTCGATTTTACATTTTTTCGCACTTCATGGAGGCATGAAATGGAAAAGATACTATCTCTCGTCCGCCGCTGTGTGGAGGACTATGATATGATCCAAGCCGGAGACCGGGTGGCGGTAGGGGTATCCGGGGGAAAGGATTCCCTGGTGACTCTGGCCGCCCTCCAAAAGCTGTCCCAATTCTACCCCAAGAGCTTTACCGTGGAGGCCGTGACCCTGGACATGGGAGCGGTGGACGGAGGAGAGGGGATGGACTTTGGCCCGGTGGCGGCCTACTGTGAGAGCATCGGCGTGCCCTTCACCCTCATCCCCAGCGAGATCAGCCACATCATCTTTGACCTGCGCCAGGAGAAGAACCCCTGCTCCATGTGTGCCAAGATGCGCCGTGGAGCGCTCCATAACGCCCTGGCGGAGAGGGGCATCCGCAAGATCGCCCTGGGCCATCACTTCGACGACGCGGTGGAGACCTTCTTCCTTTCTCTCTTCTATGAAGGACGGCTGAGCTGTTTCCAGCCGGTGACGGAGCTGACCAGGACGGGGATCACCCAGATCCGCCCTCTGCTCTATTGCGGGGAGGGGATGGTGCGGGGAGCCGCCCGACGGCTGGAGCTGCCGGTGGTCCACAATCCCTGCCCCGCCGACGGCTACACCAAGCGCCAGGAGGTCAAGGAGCTGGTGGCCGATCTGGAGCGCAGGTATCCGGGACTGAAGGAGCGGGTATTTGGCTCCATGCAGCGGCTGCCCCTGCCCGAATGGGGACCTGTCGAGCACCGCCGCAGACCCTACGCGGAGGAGAAGGGAACGGAGGAGCGCCCCTGAGTGGATATCCCCATCTCTACGATGCATAGGTTGCCAAGGAGGCGGGAAGCTGGTATCATCGGTTCATAACAATGAAGGAGCGATGAACCATGGATAGCTACGTGACCGGGGGCACCATCAAGGCCCTGCGGGAAAAGAACAAGATGACCCAGCGGGCGCTGGCCGAGCGCATCGGGGTCAGCGACAAGACCGTGAGCAAATGGGAGACAGGCCGGGGGCTGCCCGACCTGAGCCTGTTGGAGCCGCTGGGGGCGGCCCTGGGGGTCAGCGTGGCGGAGCTTTTCTCCGGCGAGCAGATCACCAACCGCAACCGCGCTGGCAACCCTCTCCGGGGGAAATTCTACGTCTGCCCGGTGTGCGGCAACGTCCTCTTTGCTATGGGTGAAGCGGCCATCCACTGCTGCGGGGTGGCCCTGCCGCCGCTGGAGGCCGAGGAGGAGGATGCCGACCATATTTTGAAGGTGGACGACTGGGACGGTGAGCGGTATGTCACCGGGGAGCACCCCATGCGAAAGGATCACTATCTCTCCTTCATTGCCCAGGTCAATGACCGGGGAGCGGATATCGTGAAGCTGTGGCCCGAGATGGTGGCCGAGGCCCACTTTTTGAAGCAGGGCGGCGTGATCTACGCCTATTGCAACCGCCATGGTCTGTTTCAGGTGAAGCGGGAGCGGCACGAGACATAACGCGCCATAGATCAAAAGTAAAGCAGAGAGGGCCAAGCGGCCCTCTCTGTTTGCGTTTCGGTATATTTAAGACTTTTTCAGGCTTTCCACGATGCCGCAGATGATACCGCCGATGGGAAAGACCACCCAGCCGGGGTGCCACAGGTTCCGGGTAAAGCCCAGAACTAAGTAGACGGCGGTGGCGGTGAGCATGATGGCCCCGGAAATGTTTGGCCCTTGTTTTTTTTCACCGCCGTATTTTTCCAGCTCGTATTTTTCTGTCTGAACACCCAGGTAGACGATGCTCCCCACACATCCGGCCAGAATGACCAGGAACAGGGCCGAGAACAGCTGCTCGGAGCGTTCGCCGGGGAACAGGGCTACCAAGGCTACCAGGAGGAAGACGTCGGCCAAAATGCCTGTCACCGCGGCGGCGATCCCCACCCGGAACCTCCGTTGAAAGGCGACTCGCTCCTCTGGGAAACAGCAGTCGGGCATTTCGGGGTTGGCCTTTTGAAAATCGCCGTAGGCCATGCCTCCTGTGATAAAGAGGAATACCGCCACCGCGACGGCGCCCAGCAGGGGGAGGGCGTTCAGGTCCCGCTCTCCCCAGAGCCCCTCCAGAGCCGCCGTGGAGGCGACTCCCAGCAAAATAAGGGTCACACCGGCGGCCACCATGGCGGAAAAGCGGTCCACCAGGGCACACCAGGCGGCGTAAAGCCCCTCTCCGCTGTCAGGGACGTTCTCTGCTGTGGGAACGGGGGCGGGAAGGCTTTCGGGCAGCTCCTCCCGCATGAGCTGATCCAAGCTGCACCCCAGCAGGTCGGCCAGGTCCACCAGGGTGGCGGCCTCGGGCATGGCCTGGCCGGATTCCCATTTGCTCACCGCCTGACGGGAGACCCCCATGGCTTCGGCCAGGGATTCCTGGGTGTACCCTGCCTCCCGGCGAAGCTGGGACAGATTTTCGGAAAAACGATTCATTTTCGTGACCTCCTTTTCTGTTCCCATTTTGCCGCAGCAAAGGGGGCATGACCACCAACCGGGGGTTGAATTTTGCCTTTTTCTTCCGCAACCTCAAGTTGCGGAGATTTTGCCGCAGTAGTTTGCGGGTTTAAGCAAAAAAGAGAGGGCTGCGGCCCTCTCTTTTTTAGATGCGCTGCTATTTTACCTGGCTTAGAAATCTGCGCTGCCCACCGTGCGGGGATGGGGGAGCACGTCCCGGATGTTGCTCACTCCCGTGAGATACATCACCAGCCGCTCAAAGCCCAGGCCGAAGCCGGCGTGGCGGCAGGAGCCGTAACGGCGCAGGTCGCAGTACCACCAATAGCTCTCAGGATCCATGCCCAGCTCCTTGATGCGGCCCTCCAACAGCTCCAGCCGCTCCTCGCGCTGAGACCCGCCGATGATCTCGCCGATGCCGGGCACCAGGCAGTCGGCGGCGGCCACGGTCTTGCCGTCGTCATTGGCGCGCATATAGAACGCCTTGATCTCCTTGGGATAATCGGTGACGAAGACCGGGCGTTTGAAATGCTGCTCGGTGAGGTAACGCTCGTGTTCGGTCTGGAGGTCGCAGCCCCAGGATACGGGGTATTCAAACTTTACCCCGGAGTTTTGCAAAATGTCAATGGCCTCGGTATAGGTGACACGGCCAAAGTCGGAGGCGGCCACATGCTCCAGCCGCTCCAAAAGGCCCTTGTCCACAAAGGAGTTGAAAAAGGCCATCTCGTCGGGGCATTTTTCCATGACCTCCCGGATGACCGATTTTATCATGGCCTCGGCCACATCCATGTAGCCCTTCAGGTCGCAGAAGGCCATCTCCGGCTCGATCATCCAGAACTCGGCGGCATGGCGCTGGGTGTTGGATTTCTCCGCCCGGAAGGTGGGGCCGAAGGTGTAGACGTCGCCAAAGGCCATGGCAAAGTTCTCGGCGTTGAGCTGACCGGAGACCGTCAGGGAGGCGGGCTTGCCAAAGAAATCCTGGGTAAAATCTACCTTGCCGTCCTCGCCACGGGGCGGCTCTTCGGGATCGAGGGTGGTGACCCGGAACATCTCACCGGCCCCCTCGCAGTCGGAGGCGGTGATGATGGGGGTGTGGACATAGACAAAGCCCCGGCTTTGGAAAAAGTTATGGATGGCGTAGGCCGCAACGGAGCGCACCCGGTAGGTGGCGGAGAAGAGATTGGTGCGGGGGCGCAGGTGCTGGATGGTCCGCAGAAACTCCACGCTGTGGCGTTTCTTCTGAAGGGGGTAATCGGGGGTGGAGGTCCCCTCTATCTCAATGGCGGCGGCCTTCAGCTCCAGGGGCTGCTTCGCCTCAGGGGTGAGGGCCACCGTGCCGGTGACAATAAGGGCGGCGCCCACGTTCTGGGCGGCGACGTCCTTGTAATTGGCGAGGGCGGCGGCGTCCATGACCACCTGGAGGTTTTTGAAGCAAGAGCCGTCGTTAAGCTCCACGAAGCCAAAATTCTTCATGTCCCGGATGGTCTTGGCCCAACCGCAAACAGTGACGGTTTTGCCGCCAAATTGCTCCATATCGGCAAAAATTTGTGAGATGTGGGTGCGTTCCATGGAAAAGACTTCCTCTCTTTATTGAGCGTAGCGAAATGATGTAATGTGGGTATTATACGGCTATTTTTCGTAAATTACAAGGGCTAAGTCCCATAAACTATAAGTCGGTCTCAATGGGGGTTCGCAGGTCATAGCCCTCCTCCCGGAGCTGGGGCAGCACCCGGCCAATGGTGGAAAGGCTTTCGGGAAGCTGGACCCGGACATCGCTCCGGGCCTGATCCACCAGGGAAAGGATGGCGTAGGAGGCGCTTTCATTGACATTGGGCTGCCAGCAGAGCCAGCCGTCGGCGGACAGGGTCTCCCGCAGCTCCGCCGGAGCGTAGACCAGCCGGGTGCGGATGCGGGCAATGTGGCTCAGGAGCCGGTTGGCCTCATCGAGCTGCCCCAGGGCCTCGGAATGATCCCCGGAGACCGTCAGCCCCACCGAGTGTCCCGCCGCCACGGCCTTGCGGATCAGACCGCTTTGGCTGATCAGGGAATCGGGGGAGAAGAGAAAGAGGATATGGACGCCCTCGGGGAAAAGGGAGAGGAGGCTCTCGTCGGCGTGGGAGGCGTCCACCGCCAGATAGACCCGTACATCGCTCTTGGCGCCGCCGGGGGTGGAGGACGTCGCCGGGGCGGGGGTGGCGCTGGCGGTAGGAACGGGCAGATTCATATTCTTCAGAACATTGTTATACCGGGTAGTCATGGCCTGGGCGCCGGTGGAGAGGAACTGGCTGTCGGTCATGGTGGCGTCGGCGCTGGAGATACGGATAAGAGTGCCCCGGTTGTTGGTGGGCAGAAAAGAGTATTGCAGGCCGAAGAAAGAGCACACCGCGGCGGCGGGGACATAGGGTACGGCGTTTATGGTAATGGCCCGGAAGGGCATGGCCGTGTCTTTTCCATCCCGGCAGGTGCCCATGCTGATCTCAAAGATCAGCATTCCCCCGGAACGGGAGTAGAGGGTGATGGAGGTGCCCCGGCTCTGGCCCAGGCCGATGCCGTAGTAGACGCCCAGATCCACGCCGGTGGCGTTTTTATCAAAAACGCTGTAAGGTACGTAGACCACCCCGTTGGATACCGTAGGCAACGCGCCGCCGGGGAGGTCGCAGAATTTGTCGTTGGTGGCCAGGAGGTAGACCGTAGGCAGGTCGTTAACGCCCAACGCGGGGAGGACCAGAGCCAGGAGGAGGGCCAACGCACAGAAAAAGGCGGCGGGTCTTTTTTTCATGGCGGACTCCTCCTTTCAGAAAAGTGGGAATGGCTTCGGGAGTTGAGCATAGCGGTCAGAACGGGAAAACGCTTTACTGCTGAGAGGGGCTGGCTTCGGAGAAAAGGGCCTCGAAGGTCTCGGCGTCCATGGACTCATGCTCCAAGAGATATTGCGCCACCTGGTCCAGATAGGCCCGGTCCCGCTTGAGGATACCCTCACACACGGCATAGGCTTCATCCAGCAGACGCTTGACCTCCTGGTCGATGACCTTGGCGGTCTCCTCGGAGTAGGTCTTGGCCTGGGCCATGCTCCGGCCAATGAAGACCTCATCGTGGCCGGAATCGAAGACTACGTTGCCGAGAGTATCGCTCATACCAAAGCGCATGATCATCTGCCGGGCAATGGAGGAGGCGGTGCGCAGGTCGCTGCCCGCCCCGGTGGAGATATCTCCCAGCACCATCTGCTCGGCGCAGCGTCCGCCCAGGCATACCGCAATGCGGTCAGTCAGCTCCTGTTTGGACTCAAAGGACTTGTCCTCCTTGGGCAGGTGGATGGTCATACCCCCCGCCATGCCCCGGGGAACGATGGTGATCTGGTGTACCGGGTCCTGGGTGGGCAGGGCGTGGATGACCAGGGCGTGGCCCGCCTCGTGGTAGGCGGTGAGTCTCCGCTCCCGTTCAATGACCACCTTGCTCTTCTTTTCCGGCCCGGCCAGCACTTTGATGACCGACTCCCGGAGGTCCTCCATATTGATGTAGCTCCGCTGGAGCCGGGCGGCCCGGAGGGCGGCCTCGTTCATCAGGTTTTCCAGATCGGCGCCGGTGAAGCCCGCCGTAGCCTTGGCCAGAACGCCCAGGTCGGCGTCCTCTCCCAGAGGCTTGTTCCGGGCATGGACCTTCAAAATGTCCTCCCGGCCCTTCACGTCGGGGGAGCCGACATAGACCTGCCGGTCAAAACGGCCCGGACGCAGCAGGGCGGGGTCCAAAATATCCACCCGGTTGGTGGCCGCCAGGACCACCACGCCCTCGTTGGCGGAAAAGCCGTCCATCTCGACAAGGAGCTGGTTCAGCGTCTGCTCCCGCTCATCGTGACCGCCGCCCAGGCCCGCGCCCCGCTGGCGGCCTACGGCGTCGATCTCGTCGATAAAGAGGATGGCGGGGGAATCCTTTTTCGCTTGGTCAAAGAGGTCCCGGACCCGGCTGGCGCCCACGCCCACATACAGCTCCACAAAGTCGGAGCCGGAGATGGAGAGAAACTGCACCCCCGCCTCCCCGGCCACGGCCTTGGCAAGCAAAGTCTTGCCGGTGCCCGGCGGGCCTACCAGAAGGATGCCCTTGGGGATACGGGCGCCCAGCTTCAGGTAGCGCTCCGGTTCCTTCAGAAAGTTTACGACCTCCTGAAGCTCTGCCTTCTCCTCGGCAAGCCCCGCCACGTCGGCAAAGGTGATGCGCTTACCGTCGGCGTTGACGGTCTTGGTGCGGGCGCGGCTGAACCGGCTCTGGCGGGAATCTAAGCCTCCCGCGCCGCCGGTGGTCTGGCGGATCATCATGTTATACCACAGAAGGCCGAACAGGGCGAACACCGCCAGCCACGGCAAAATGGAGACCCACCAGGGCAGGGTGGTGTCGGGAAGGTAATCATAGTCTGAGAGGATGCCGGCGCTGCGCTGGGCGACCAGAGTATCGTTGTATTCTTCATAAAACAGCTCCGCGCTGTACAGCTTGGTGGAGACGGTATCCAGGCCGTTCCACGGTTGCTTGAGGGTCATGGTGAGGGTGTTGTCCTTCACCAGCACTGAGTCTACCTGCTGTCCGGCGATGAGGCTATGGATGTCCGCCGAGGTAGGGGTGGGAGCGGCGTCCAGGCCCCGGAGGGCAAAGACGGTAATGAGCAGCACCAAAACGACCAGGGCCAGAAAGCCCAGGTCGCGAAAATCAAATTTTCTATCCTTTTGCTCCAAAGAGGAAGCACATCCTTTCAGCGGGAACAGGGGGAGAAAAAAGGTTACTTCTCGTAGACCCTGGGCTTTAAAACGCCTATGTAGGGCAGGTTGCGGTATCGCTCGTTATAGTCCAGACCGTAGCCCACCACGAACTCGTCGGGAACGGTGAAGCCCACATAGTCAGACTTGATGGGCTTGGCGCGCCGTTCGGGCTTATCCAGAAGGGTGGCCAGACGGATGGAGGCGGGGTTCCGGGCCTGGAGGACCTGCATGAGGTAGTAAAGGGTGTTGCCGCTGTCCAGGATATCCTCCACCACGATGATGTCCTTGCCCTCAATAGGCTCGGTCAGGTCCTTCTGGATGTTGACCTGGCCGGAGGAGCTGGTGCCCGAGCCGTAGGAGGAAACCGCCATAAAGTCCACCCGGCAGTAGGGTTGGATCTGGCGGGCCAGGTCGGCCATGAAGACAAAAGAGCCCCGGAGGACGCTGATGAGCACCGGGTCGCGGCCCACGTAGTCGGCGCTGATCTGCGCGCCCAGCTCCTTCACTCTCTGCCGAAGCTGCTCCTCAGTGAGGAGCACCCGCTCGATGTCGTTTTCCATTTCGCTTCTGATCTCACTTGCCATGATCGATCTCCTCTTTCTCTCTCAGAATAAATCGAACCAGGTTAGACCTGGGGTGTGACGTGTTTGCGCCAAAGTCCGCCAGGGCCAGGACCCCGTCGCCGTCGGCGGCCAGAGGAATACGCTCCCGGAGCCGCCGGGGGACCTTTTCATTGATGAACAGCTCCTTCACACTTTTCCGGGGTCTGCCGGGGAGAGTAATGGCGTCTCCGACCTTCCGGGAACGCACGGCCAGCCCCGGCCAGGGTGGAGCGCCCAAAACCATGGCCCAGGCCGTGCCTGGGATGGGATTTTCCCCCTGAACGGGAATAAATTCCTCCAACGGCCCAGGATCTGGCGCATGGGTAAAGACAAGCTGCCCATACTCCCGCAGAACGGTGAGCTGCCGGGGGAGAGAGTACCGGGCGGAGGGGTCATTGCTTTTACAGAGGGCTAAGACCGCCTCAATGTGGGCGGCGGAGCAGTCCCAGTTTCCCTCCGCAGCCTCAGCCAGGAGCAGCCGGACGGCGCGGGAGGCCACCGGGAGTGGGGAGTGGCAGAGGGGAGCGACGGGGATGACCAGGTCCTCTCCCCGCCGCTTGGCCTGACGGAAGAGCTGTCGGGCCATGGCGTTCAGGCAGTCGTTGTCGGCGCGGAGCCGGGGAATGGCATCGGAAAGACGGCGGACAAAGCCGGGGTTCATCTCCTCCAAAAGAGGAATGAGCTGATGACGCACCCGGTTGCGGGTGTAGGCGTCGTCGGCGTTGGTGCTGTCTTCGATATGGGGAATGTGGTAAACGGCCAAATAGTCCTCGATCTCCTTACGGGAGGAGGTGAGCAGAGGCCGCACTATGTTGTGGAGCCTGGGGGCAATGCCGGTGAGGCCATTGAGGCCGCTGCCCCGCAGTAGGTGGAGCAGCACGGTCTCGGCGTTGTCCCCGGCGTTATGGGCGGTGGCAATGCGGGAGCAGCCCTCCTCCTCAGCGGCACGGAACAAAAAGGTATACCGCAGGGTCCGGGCGGCTTCTTCGATGGAGAGCTTTTCCCGCTGGGCAAAGCTCCTCACGTCCCCCCGCCCTACGGTGAGGGGAATGTTATGCCGGGCACAGAAGTCCCGGACGAAAGCCTCGTCCCGGTCAGATTCGTTTTCGCGAAGTTGATGGTTGAAGTGGGCGGCTACCAGAGAGAGTTCCTTCTGACCGCTCAGCCAATGGAGCAGACACATGGAGTCTGCCCCGCCGGATACGGCGCAGAGCACCCTGGTCCCGGCGGGGAACATGCCATATTCCGCCGCGAGGGCGCGGGCGTTTTCCAAAAGCCGCTCCATCGCTTAATACTCGTGTTGGCGGTCAATGGAGCTGAAGGTAGTGTATTCGGGGATCCACTGGAGGTCCACCTTGCCGGTCTCGCCGTGACGGTTCTTGGCGATGATGCACTCGGCCAGGTTGTGGTTGTCGGCGTCATCGTTGTAGTAGCTCTCCCGGTAGAGGAAGAGGACAATGTCGGCGTCCTGCTCGATGGCGCCGGATTCCCGGAGGTCGGAGAGCATGGGTCGCTTGTCGGTGCGGGACTCGTTGGCACGGGAGAGCTGGGAAAGGCAGAGCACGGGCACGTTCAGCTCTTTCGCCATGATCTTCAGGGAACGGGAGATGTCGCTGACTACCTGCTGACGGTTTTCCCCCGAGCGGCCTGGACCTCCGGCGGAG
>CAJTLK010000046.1:0-3437 GCA_910577415.1 uncultured Oscillospiraceae bacterium | reverse complement strand
ATGAGCTGGAGGTAGTCTATGACGACCAGCCCCAGGTTATCCACCCGGCGGCACTTGGCGTTCATATCAGACACCGAGAGCATGGGGTTGTCGTCAATGAGGATCTGCGTTTGATTGAGGGAGGCGGCAGCCGCCGCGATCTTGTTCCAGTCGCTTTCGCTGAGCCGCCCTGTGACCAGCCGCTTATTGTCCACGAAGCTTTCTCCCGAGATAAGCCGCATGGCAAGCTGCTCCCGGCTCATTTCCAGAGAGAAATAGACCACGCTTTTGCCGGAAAATTTTCCGGCGTGAAGAAGAATGTTCAATGCCATGGAGGTCTTGCCCATACCGGGGCGGGCGGCCAGGAGGATAAGGTCGGACTTGTTGAGGCCGGAGATGGCGGCGTCCACACTGGGCAGGCCGGTGGACAGTCCGGGGACGGCGGAGTCGCTGGCGGCAAGCTCGGCCAGACGGTCATAGACCGACAGAATGACCGAGGAGATATGCTCCAGCCCTTGGGAGGAACGGCCCTGCCGCAGACCGTAGATGCGCTGCTCGGCCAGGTCCAGAGCCTCGTTGGCGGTGGCGGAGCCTTCCCGGACCATATCGGTGATGGCCCCGGCGGTATCTCCCACCTGACGCAGAAGGGCTTTGTCCCGGACGATCTTGATATACTCCTCCACGTTGGCGGCGGTGGGGGTGATGTCCATGAGCTGGCGGACGTAGTTGTAGGAGGTGGCCTCGTCGTAGACCCCGGTCTGCTTCATCTTATCCAGCACAGTTACCGGGTCCACAGTCTCGGAGAAGTTGAACATGGCGCAGACGGTCTCGTAGATCTCCTTGTTCTGCCGGAGATAGAAATCCTCCGGCTTCAGCTTCTCGATGACCTTGGGGATACACCGCTCATCAATGAGGATGGAACCCAGCACTGCCTGTTCCGCCTCAATGGAGTGGGGCACCTGCCGGGAAAGCAGTTCGTCCATATGGAGTCACCTCCTTGTTCGTTCGTTGTGAAGTAGCCTGTCAGTCCGAGGCATTCTCCGACCCGCCGTGGCAAAAATTGCCCTGCCCCGCGACCTCTCAATACGAGACCGGAGGCTCATTTTCTATCAGGTTTCGCAGCGGGGGAGGGTGATTTTTGACAGCGGCGGATCAAAAACATGAGAGAGATCACGCTTCCGTCACAACCACGTTCACCGTGCCGGAAATTTCATACCCCAGCTTGCACTTGAGCTGGTAGGTGCCGTAAGCCTTGATGGGGTCGTCCATGACGATCTTGGTCTTGGCGATGTCCATGCCGAACTGGGCCTTCAGCGCGTCGGAGACCTCCTTAGAGGTGACGGAGCCGAAAAGCTTGCCCCCCGCGCCCGCCTTAGCGGGAATTTTGACCATGCAGCCCTTGAGCTTCTCGGCAATTTCCAGGGCGGCAGCACGCTCGGCGGCCTCCTGGGCAAGCCGGGCCTTTTCCTGTTGGCGCATGGTGTTCATGTTCTCCGCTGTGGCGGCCACTGCCAGCTTCCGGGGAAGAAGAAAATTCCGGGCGTAGCCGTCGCTGGCCTCGATGAGCTGGCCTTTCTTGCCCTGGCCTTTTACGTCCTGTTGCAGAATGACTTTCATAGTATGTACATCCTTTCTGGGGTTTTATATCCTGAAAAAAGCCGCGCTCAAAAAGGAAAGCAGAACGCGCGGGACCGCCGCCGCTTCCTTTACGCGTTGTCGCAGTAGCTGTTGATGGAATCCACCAGCTCGGCGGTGACTTGGGCCAGGGTCTTTTCGGAAATTTGGGCCCCGGCCACTTGGGCGTTGCCGCCGCCACCCAGGGCTTCCACGATGACCTGAACGTTTACATCCCCCGAGCTGCGGGCGGAGAGAATGACCCGCTCGTCGTCTGGGAAAAGGACAAAAGAGGTGTGGATGCCGGTGAGGGTGAGCATCTCATCGGCGGCCTTGGCGGCGGTGACCCGGTCTACGGTCCGCTCCACCGCCGAGACGGCAATGCCGGGACGGACCAGCTTGGCCTCCTTGATGATGCTGTACCGGGCTACGGTGCTCTTCAGGTCGGAGGTAAAGAACCGGCGCACCTCGGTGGGATCGGCCCCCGCCCGGCGGAGGAAAGCCGCGGCGTCAAAGGTGCGGGAGCCGGTACGGGTGGTAAAATTCTTGCTGTCCAACACGATGCCGGCCATCAGAGCTTCGGCCTCGGCCTTCAGAAGGTCGGCGGGGTCCAGGATGTACTGGAGCAGCTCGGTGGTCAGCTCGGAGGCCGAGGAGGCATATGGTTCCTGGAAGTTCAGGGCGGCAGCCTCAATGTAGCTGGCGGCCCGGCGGTGGTGGTCGATGACCGTGACCCGGTTGGCCGCCTCCAGCACATCCTGAGAGAGCACCTGCTCGGGGCGGTTGGTGTCCACCACCACCAGTAAGGCCCTGGGGTCCAGGGAGATGAGGGCGTCGGTGGGGGAGAGGAAGACGTTTTCATACTCGCTCAGCTCGGCCAGCTCGTCCACCATCATGTCGGCGGGGCTGGGATCGGCGGAGCGGATGATGTGCAGCTCCACCCCCTTCTTTCGGGCGATGGCGGCAATGCCCGCCGCGGGACCCATGCAGTCCAGGTCGGGGAAGGCGTGGCCCATAACAAAGACCTGGGAAGCGTCTCCGATCAGCTCACTGAGGGCGCTGGCCATGACCCGGCTTTTGACCTTGTTGTGCTTTTCGGTCTCCGCGGCCCGGCGGCCACCGTAAAAGGCGAAGTTGACCCGGTCCTTTACCACCGCCTGGTCGCCGCCCCGGCTCAGGGCCATCTCGGCGGAGAGGGAGGCAAATTGAAATAGCTCGGCAAAGTTGTCGGCGTCCCGGCCCACACCGATGGAGAGGGTGGCGGGCATCCCGCTGGGATTGACCACCTCCCGGACCTGGTCGAGAAGGTCAAACTTCTTCTCCAAAATGGCGGGGAGGTACCGCTCCTCCAAAATGAGCAGGCGGCGGTCACGCTCCAGCCGGCAGAGAAGGCCGTGAAAACTCTCGCACCACTCGTCCAGACGGCGGTTGATGTCGGAGAGCATGGCGGATTTCACGTTGTCATTGACACCCTTGAAGATATCCTCATAGTTGTCCAGCACCAGGAGCATAATGACCGGACGGGTGGCGGTGTGCTCATCCCGGAGCAGGGAGGACTCAGTGACGTCCAGCCAGTAGGTGGTGGCTAAGAAGCCCCGGCGGCCTTTGCCCTCGGTGCGGACCATGTGGCCGTAGACCTGGAAACGGCGCCCCCGGAGTTCTACCTCTAAGGGACAAAGGCTTTTGCCCTCCATGAGCCAGCGGGGATCGAAGCCGGGGACGGCGTCGCTGATACGGCGGTCAAAGAGGTGATCCCGCTCCCCGGTGATCTGAAGAAAATGGTCGTTGGACCAGATGACCTCCTCGGTGTCGGGACGGAAGATGACCATGGGCAGGGGGGCGTT
>CAJTLK010000045.1 GCA_910577415.1 uncultured Oscillospiraceae bacterium | reverse complement strand
TGGGGCCTCATTGAGCCGCTGGATGCGGGAGCAAAAGCAAGGGTAGGTGAGACCCATAGCCGACAGCTTCTCGAAGGCGGCGGCATAGAGCCCTCCCCGGTTGGACTGCCAGGTGGAGGGGCTTTCGCCTCCCTCGTCCCAGTCCAGACCCAGCCACTCCAGGTCCTCCATCAGCTGCCAGGCGTACGAGGGCTGACAGCGCACCGGGTCCAGGTCCTCCACCCGGAGGACCATTTTACCGTCCTGAGAGCGGGCGGAGAGCCAGGCCAGGAGAAAGGAGAAGAGGTTGCCCAGATGCATCCGTCCGCTGGGGGAGGGGGCAAACCGCCCTTTTACAGTTACGGTGGAGAATTCCATTTCTTATGCTCCGATGAAGAACAGGGTCTCGCCGTCCTGCTTGCAGACCACCTCGGTCTTCTCGTCCAGGGGCACCAGGGCCATATTGCGGTAGAGCTGTTTCCCGGTGATCTGGAGGCAGGACATGGAGTAGAGCAGATCCAGCAGCTCTTTTACCTCCCGCTGAGGGTCAAAAAAGCCCAGCTCGGGCAGACCAAAATCCTTGAGGCCGGTGGTCTGGATGGTAGGCTTGCCACCGTCGCCGGTGGTTCCGTAGACCCACACCCATAGAGGGACGGGGAAGAAACCGTCGGCGTTGTCCCAGGACTTGCCCTCCATCAGCTCCCGTTGCTGGAGACAGTGGCGCTTGCTCACCAGCAGTCCGCCCCGGTTGATGGGGTTGATCCCCACCGCGCCGTCCAGCCCCATAAGGGCAGAAATGAGGCGGGAGAAGGCCCAGCAGACCCGGCGCTTTTCCGCCAGGGTCTTGCCGCCGCCCTTTTGGGCCAGCATCCAGAAGGACTTGTGGGAGATAAAAGCCTGCTTTTCCTCATCGGAGAGGAGAAAGCTGTACCTGGCCGCCGTGGGAATGTCTGCCGAATCGGGGGGCACCGGCATGGGCAGATAGGAGACCCAGAACTCCAGACCGTCCACGGTGACGGTGACGGCGGGTACTCTGGGATGGCTGTCGTCCACGCCGCCCACGGCGTTCTCGCCAAAGGTAGAGCGGAGCAGGGCGACAGCGGGCTCTATACTGTCCAGAAGGCGGTCCATGAGCAGTAAGCACATGGTATCGGCTGCGGGAGGCTGGGGCCACTCCGACTGGGGAGCCTTCGGGGAGGCGTTCTCCGCCGGGGCGGAGACTTGCTTTTTCTTAAAGCGGTCAAACAGGCCCATAACGCACTCTCCTTATTCAAAGATCATGGTGGAGAAATAGTCCTCCGGCGTCTCGGCACGACGGATGAGCTTCACGCTGCCGTCTTCCTTTAACAGCAGCTCCGCCGAGCGCAGCTTGCCGTTGTAGTTGTAGCCCATAGAAAAGCCGTGGGCGCCGCTGTCGTGGATGACCAGCAGGTCGCCAAGGGCGATCTCCGGCAAGGCCCGGTCGATGGCAAACTTGTCGTTGTTTTCGCACAGCCCGCCCACCACGTCGTAGACGTGGTCGCAGGGAAGGTCCTCCTTGCCCATGACGGAAATGTGGTGGTAGGCCCCGTACATGGCGGGGCGCATCAGGTTGGCGGCGCAGGCGTCCACCCCCACATATTCCTTATAGGTGTGCTTGAAGTGGAGGACCTTGGTGACAAGGCACCCGTTGGGACCCAGCATATACCGCCCAAGCTCGGTGAAGATGGCCACATCGTCCATCCCGGCGGGGACCAGGATCTTTTCATACTGCTCCTTCACCCCCGCGCCGATGGCGGCAATATCATTGGCTCTCTGGTCGGGGCGGTAGGGAATGCCCACGCCGCCGGAGAGGTTGATAAAGCACACATGACAGCCGGTCTCCTTCTGGAGGTCGGCAGCCAGCCGGAAGAGGATGCCGGCTAAGGCGGGGTAATACTCGTCGGAGAGGGTGTTGGAGGCCAGAAAGGCGTGAATGCCGAACCGATTGGCCCCCATGGACTTCAGCTTGCGGAAGCCCTCGAAAAGCTGTTCCCGGGTGAAGCCGTACTTGGAGTCGCCGGGGGTATCCATGACCTGGAAGCCCTCCTTGCTCTCCCCAAGCTGGAACACCCCGCCGGGGTTGAAGCGGCAGGAGATGGTCTCGGGGATATACCCGATGGTATCCTTCAGAAAGTCGATGTGAGTGAAGTCGTCCAGATTGATGGTGGCCCCCAGCTTGGCGGCCAGGGCGTATTCCTCTGCCGGAGTCTCATTGGAGGAGAACATGATCTCGCTGCCTGAAAACCCGCACTTGTCCGAGAGCATCAGCTCGGTGAGGGAGGAGCAGTCGGTGCCGCAGCCCTCCTCCTGGAGAATCTTCAGGATGGTGGGGGTGGGAGTGGCTTTCACGGCAAAATATTCCTTGAACCCTGGGTTCCAGGCAAAGGCGGCCTTGAGGGCCCGGGCGGTTTCCCGGATGCCTTTCTCATTATATAGGTGGAACGGGGTGGGGTATTGCTGAGTGATGGCCTGGAGCTGTTGAGCGGTGACGAAGGGCTTTTTCATGGGGACGGTCACATCCTTAATTTTCAGATTTCCGAATCAACATAGTATCCCATGAAGGATAAAATGTCAATGTTTGGCGAAGAAGCCGGGAGAGATTTGTGGAAAAGCGCAAAAAATCAAAAATGAAGAAATTTCCTCTTGCCTTTTACCACAATATCTGGTATTATCTTGCCCAATGAGAGGAGTTGATAGGCCATGGATAGCCGACTGAGCCGGTTGAAGACCAAAGGGCCTGTTATTTCCTTTTTTGTCAGACAATCACTTTTGTGATTGTCTCTTTTTTTGCCCGTTTTCAAACAGCGAGAGGAAAAATTGAAAGGAGAGTTTTCAATGAATCAGAACGAACCCATCCGCGACGCCCGTCAGTTGGGCGTGCCCAAGATGCTCATCCTGGGCCTCCAGCACATGTTTGCCATGTTCGGGGCCACCATCCTGGTGCCCATCCTGGTCAACTCTCAGGAGTTCCCCCTGCCCCTGAGCATTCAGACCACCCTGTTCTTTGCCGGCCTGGGCACTCTGGTCTTCCACGTCTGCACCAAGCTGAAGGTGCCTGCCTTCCTTGGCTCCTCCTTTGCCTTCCTGGGTGGCTTTGCCGCCATGGGCGCTATGAATACCGGCATCTACGCCAACATGGCTCCCGCTGAGAAGCTCCAGTACGCCTGCGGTGGCATCGTAGTGGCCGGCCTGCTCTACCTGGTGCTGGCGTTGCTTGTCAAGGTGGTGGGCGTGCATAAGGTCATGCGGTTTCTGCCCCCGGTAGTCACCGGCCCCATCATCATCTGCATCGGTCTGAACCTGGCTCCCTCCGCCGTAAGCAACGCCTCTACCTGCTGGTGGCTGGCCCTGGTGGCGATGGCCATCATCATCGTGTGCAACATCTGGGGCAAGGGCATGATCAAGATCATCCCCATTCTCCTGGGCGTTGTGGGCGCTTACATCGTGGCCGTCATCACCAAGCAGGTGGACTTCACCAGCGTGAAGGAGGCCGCCTGGTTCGGCTTCCAGCCCTTCATCAATGACTTCGGCGGCAGCGTTGCCAAGTTTGACGTCTCCGCCGTCCTGGTCATGGCCCCCATCGCCATCGCCTCCATGATGGAGCACATCGGCGATATGTCCGCCATCTCCGCCACGGTGGGCGAGAACTTCCTGGATAACCCCGGCCTCCACCGCACTCTGATCGGTGACGGCATCGCCACCGCCATGGCCGGCCTGGTCGGCGGCCCCGCCAACACCACCTACGGTGAGAATACCGGCGTGCTGGTCCTCAGCCGGGTCTACGATCCCAAGGTCGTCCGTCTGGCCGCCATCTACGCCCTGGTGCTCTCCTTCAGTCCCAAGTTCGCCGCGGTCATCGGCTCCCTGCCCTCCGCCATCATCGGCGGCGTCAGCTTTATCCTCTACGGCATGATCTCCTCCATCGGCGTGCGCAACGTGGTGGAGAATAAGGTGGACTTCACCAACTCCCGCAACCTCATCATCGCCGCCGTCATCCTGGTCTGTGGCCTGGGCTTCTCCAGCGGCCTGACTTTCAACGTGGGCGGCGCCTCCATCACCCTCACCGGCCTGGCCATCGCCGCCATCGCCGGTATCGCCCTCAACGCCATCCTCCCCGGCAACGACTACGAGTTCGGTAAGGACGACAGCCACGATTCCGCGAACCTGGGCAAGTACTAAGAGAGAACGCAAAACCGCCCCGGGCCAGTTCTATGGCCCGGGGTGCTTTTTACCCTGGAATTAGCACTTAATAATTAAGAGTGCTAATGTTTGCAATTTGGACACAATTTGAGATATATTTGTTCATAGTCGTTGATTATACTTGGTTTCAGAAAACAGAAGCGGAGGGGAAAGCAAAAAGAACTCCCTCCCAGAAGGAAGATGAAGCCCATGGAACTCCAAAAAAGCTAGCAATCAAAACAAAAGACTGCCAAAACAAAACCGACAAAAATCACATTCAAAAAGGAGTAAGTATTATGTTTGGAATGATCCCCTTTGATCGCAGTGACAACAATGTGTTTGACACCTTCGACAGCTTTGCCCGGGATTTCTTCCGCCGCAGCAACACTGATCTGCCCGCCTTCCGCACCGACATCCGGGACACCGGAGACGGCTACTTGCTGGAGGCCGAGTTGCCCGGCTTCAACAAGGAGGATATCACCCTGGACCTGAAGGACGGCATTCTCACCATCACTGCCGCCCATTCCGAGACCAGTGAAAAGAAAGGCGACGATGGCAGCTACATCCGCCGGGAGCGACGGTATGGTTCCTTCCAGCGCAGCTTTGACGTTACCGGCATCGATGAGAGCGCCATTACCGCCGCCTATCAGAATGGCGTGCTGGCCCTGACTCTGCCCAAGGCCAAGCCCACGGAGCCGGAGAGCAAAAAGATCATAATTCAATAAGCAGACGGGAGGGGGGCCGGTCAGCGGAGGCTGACCGGCCTCTTTCTCTGATAGAAGGGAAGTGACTATCCATGAATTCAAATAATTATACTCAAAAGACCCTTGAGGCCGTCCAGTCGGCCCAGGCCCTTGCCACCCAGTATGGCAGCCAGCAGATCGAGCAGTGCCATCTGCTGTTGGCCCTTTTGGAAGCGGAGAGCGGCCTGGTCCCTCAGCTTTTGGTGGGAATGGGGCTTACGGTGCCCAGCTTCCGCGCCGCGGTAGCGGCCCTGGTGGAGCGGCAGCCCAGGGTCTCCGGCCCAGGCCGTGAGATCGGAAAGATCTATATTTCTCCGGGGACAGAGCGCACCCTGGGCGCCGCCGAGGAGGCCGCCAAACAAATGCGGGACGAGTATGTCTCGGTGGAGCATCTGCTGCTGGCTCTGTGCAAGACTGCTGAGCGGGAGCTGGCGGAGCTGCTGCGGACCTATCGGGTCACTGAGGAAGGTGTGCTGGCCGCCCTTGCTTCGGTCCGGGGGGACCAGCGGGTGACCTCGGACAACCCGGAGGAGACCTATGACGCATTGAAAAAGTACGGCACCGACCTGGTGGAACGGGCCAGACAGAACAAGCTGGACCCGGTGATCGGGCGGGATGAGGAGATTCGAAACGTCATTCGCATTCTCTCCCGAAAGAGCAAGAATAACCCTGTGCTGATCGGGGAACCCGGAGTGGGCAAGACGGCCATCGCCGAGGGGCTGGCCCAGCGGATCGTAAAGGGAGATGTGCCCGCCTCTCTCAAGGATAAGACCATCTTCAACCTGGACATGGGCGCTCTCATTGCAGGGGCCAAGTACCGGGGAGAGTTTGAGGAGCGGCTGAAGGCCGTTTTGAATGAGGTCAGGCGCTCGGAGGGGCGGATATTGCTGTTCATCGACGAACTCCATACCATTGTGGGGGCAGGGAAGACCGAGGGCAGCATGGATGCCGGGAACCTCCTGAAGCCCATGCTGGCCCGGGGAGAACTCCACTGTATAGGAGCCACCACCCTCAATGAGTATCGACAGTATATAGAGAAGGATGCCGCTCTGGAGCGGCGGTTTCAGCCGGTGCTGGTGAAGGAGCCTACCGTGGAGGACACAGTGGCCATTCTCCGTGGACTGAAGGAGCGTTATCAGGTTTTCCACGGGGTGAAGATCACCGACGCGGCCATCATTGCCGCCGCGACCCTGTCCAACAGGTATATTACGGATCGATTTCTTCCCGATAAGGCCATCGACCTCATCGACGAAGCCTGCGCCACTGTGCGGACCGAGATCGATTCCATGCCCACGGAGTTGGATATACTCCAGGGGAAAATGACTCAGCTGGAGATCGAGGAGCACGCTCTGGTCAAGGAGACCGATAAGCTCTCCCGGGAGCATTTGGCTGATATCCGCAGGGAACTGGGCGACCTGGGGGAGGAGTTCAAGGCGAAAAAGGCCCAGTGGGAGAATGAAAAGGGAGTCATCAGCCGCGTCCAAAAGCTCCGGGAGGAGCTGGAGAGCGCCAACGCCGAGTTGACCCAGGCCCAGCGGCAATATGACCTGAATAAGGCCGCCGAGCTGCAATATGGCCGTATCCCCCAGCTTCAGAAGGAGTTGGAGGTCCAGGAGGCCATAGCCAATCAGGACCGGGATGGCAGCCTCCTTCGGGATAAGGTCACGGAGGAGGAGGTAGCCCGCATCGTGGAGCGGTGGACGGGGATCCCCGTAGCCCGTCTCATGGAAGGGGAACGGGAGAAGCTGCTCCAGCTGGAGGAGATCCTCCACCGGCGGGTCGTGGGCCAGGACGAGGCTGTCCGGCTGGTGAGCGAGTCCATTCTGAGAAGCCGGGCGGGGGTGTCTGACCCGGACAAGCCCATTGGGTCCTTCCTGTTCCTGGGCCCCACGGGGGTTGGCAAGACCGAACTGGCCAAGACCCTGGCCGCCGCCCTTTTTGATAGTGAGAAGAATCTGGTGCGTATCGATATGTCGGAGTACATGGAGAAGTTCGCCGTTACCCGGCTCATCGGCGCCCCACCGGGGTATGTGGGCTATGAGGAGGGCGGACAGCTCACCGAGGCGGTACGGCGAAGCCCCTATTCGGTCATTCTCTTTGATGAGGTGGAAAAGGCTCACCCGGACGTATTCAATGTGTTGCTTCAGGTGTTGGATGACGGGCGGATCACCGACGGCCAGGGGCGGACGGTGGACTTTAAAAATACCATTATTATTCTTACCTCTAACCTGGGCAGCCAGTATTTGCTGGAGGGCATTGGTGAGGATGGGGAGATCACCCTGGAGGCCAGAGAACGGGTGGGGGCAATGCTGAAGCAGTCCTTCCGGCCTGAGTTCCTGAACCGATTGGATGAGATCGTCTTCTACAAGCCCCTCACAAGGGACAATGTGAGCCATATCGTAGGGTTGATGCTGGACAGCCTGAACGCCCGACTGGCCCGGCGGGAGCTGCGGTGCGAGCTGACGGACCGGGCAAAGGAGCTCATTATAGAAAAAGCCTATGACCCACTCTACGGCGCCCGGCCTCTGCGGCGGTATCTCCAGCATACGGTGGAGACCTTGGTGAGCCGAGCCATCATCGCCGGGGAGGTCTCTGAGGGAGACACCTTGACGGTGGATGTGAAGGATGGGGAACTGGCGGTGGAGAGCCGACAGGTCCTCCAAGGAGAACTCGTGGAATAAAGCGGTGTGAAAAAGCCGGGAAGCTCGCCCATAGGGCAGCTTCCCGGCTTTTCGCGCGGGCGGAAAATAGAGAAAAGGGGTCTCACATCCCCATATAGGAAAAATGCATATAATCGTGATAACCGCTGCCGGCGTCGGAGCTTTCCGCCCAGGCGTCGCCCCCCCAGGCCCAGCCGTGGGCCTTGAAGATGCGCACTACCGAGCCGTCCGCCGGGATCGAGTAGGGGTCCTCGCCGGGGAGCCAGTGGTCCCCGGCCTGGGCCTTGCCCGAACGGACCTGGTAATTCTGCCGCCAGTTCAGGTCGATGGCGGTGCCGCAGTTGTGCTCCCCGGTGGCCTTGTCTCCCCGCCAGTCGTAGCCCCCCGCGTCCAAAAATGGAAACTGCTCGGGATCGTTATAGATCTCCGTAAAGATGGCCAGAACATCTTCGGCCACGGCGGCGTGAATGGTGAGAGTCATGGCGGAGGAGACCTTTTCTCCGCTGGAGAGCTTCCAGCAGGGTACCTCCACCTCGGTCATGGCGGCCTCCGCCTCCGCCTCATTGACAAAGCGGCGTTTGGAAACACTGCCGAAGAGGAGCTGATACTTGGCCTGATTCTCCCCCAGTTCGCATAGCTGAGGGTCGCCGTCCCAAGGGGGGGCGGGGTCAGGGGATCCCGGTTCCACGGGAGCCTCTAAAAAATTGATGACCCGCATCAGCAGCACCACGCCGTCGGCGCGCTGGATGACGGCGGAGCCGTCAAAGGAGCCGTCCAGCCGTCCCTTGACGATGCCCAGGCTATATAGCTGTCCTACCGCCGTCTGATAGGACAGGGGAAGGCTGTCCCAGTCGGGAAAGGTCTCCGCTCCGACGGCTACCCTGTTTGCCAGCCGCTCCGGGGCGGCGTTGGTAATGGCGCGGTAGAGCAGTATCGCCGCGTCCCGGCGCTGGATAGGCTGGGACAGATTGCCGGGGAGTACCGGGAGAAAGTCGCCGTCGTAGAGCAGACCGTTATCCCGGGCGGCCCAATAACCGCCCTGGTCCCAAGGCAGGCCGGAGGAGAGGGCGTTGGCATAGAAGGTGGGAAAAAAGGCCCGGTCCAGCATCACCAGATACTGACCCCAGGTCAACTCTCCCGACGGGGCAATGGTGCCGTCGTTAAAGCCAGTAAGGATGCCCCGGTCCAAAGCGGAGGTGATGGCGCCGTAGGCCCAATGGTCGTCAGGCAGGTCGGGCCAGGGGGAGGCGGCTTTTGCAACGTTTGGGCACAACAGCGCAGCCGTCAGCGCCAAGGCGCAAAGGGAATGAAACGCTTTCACAGGACCGCCTCCTTTCAAAAAATTGGACATGCCATGACCGGGTCCAGCGGGAAACCCCTTGAAAAAAGGGCAGGGCGGAAACACTACCTACATTATAGCCCCTGAGGCGCCCCTGTGCAAGAAATTTGTCGAACCGGGAGAAAAAGGAAAGACCGCCTCAAGGGGCGACACCCATTCTTGTGAGTGTCAGCGCTTGAGGCGGTCTGAGTGTTTGCGGGAAAGAATTCGCGCTTAGGCGTAAAAAGCGTGGGCGCCGATGGTGGCCACATAGGGGCGGTTTCGGGAGGCCCAGCTGTTGGAGGCAGTGCGGGGGTTGAGAAAGTAGAGGGCGTTGCCCACGGTGTTGGCGCCATCCAGGCAGAGCTTGGCGGCTGCGATGCTCTCGGCGTTGGGAGTAAGCTTGATAGAGCCGTTGGAGACCGGAGTAAACTGGTTGCGCTGGTGAATGACCTCATATACCGTGTTGGGGAAACGGGGATTGGCGACCCGGTTGAGCACCACGTTGCCTACGGCGATCTTACCGCTGAGGGGCTGGTTGCCGCTTTCAGCGTTGATAATGTGGCTGAGCCAGTAGAGTACGTCGGCCTGATAGGCCACCTCGCCAGAGGTGATGGGGGCATACCCGGCGGTGATGACCACCCGGTTGCCGATGGCGTCCCAGGATACGTCGGCGCCCAGAGCGGCGCACAGGGTGCGTACCGGGAGTAGGATCACGCTGCCGGAGAACTTGATGCCCTGAGGCAGATAGAGATACCGGCCATTGGCGATAAAGTAGGGCAGACCGGGCTGGATCTCCATGGTGAGACCGGGGGCGGTGACAACCGCACGGTCATTGGTCCACTCAGCGGTGGCCTCGGGATAGAGGGCCTGGACTACGGGCCAGTAGGAGACGTAAGTGACCTGATCGCAAACTTGGACGGGAACATCCAGAGAGATAACGGTGTCGTTGATCACGATCTCCAAGCCGTTACTCTCAGCGGCAGCCTGGGTAGAGACTTCATTGGAAGTCATCTCACCGATGGCGGTGGCGGGGGCGCCCATGGCAAGGACCAGGCACGCGCACAGCGCCAGAGTATAAAGCTTTTTCATGATAAATTGATTTCCTCCTGAACAATGTGGTGACGATTTGGCGGTTCTTTTTCTTCACCAAATTGTAACCGTATTGTAACCCTTTCAAACGGCGAATTCAAGAATTATTTTGTAAAAACGGCAAAATGACGGATTATTACACCATTTGACACATTTCTGTAACATAAAAAAGTTACAAAACGGATACAAAGCCTTTTGGCGGTAATCGGTGGGGGAGAGGGGACACAGCAAATCCTTGTACACCCTCTCAGACATTGCGGGGAAAAGAAAAAGCGACCTTCGAGGTATCCTCAAAGGCCGCTTTTTTGGGCAAAAAGCACAAAATCAATAATAGAACCAATGTACGCCTATGGTAGTAACATAGGTGCGGTTGTCCATGGTCCAGTGATTGTCAGTGAGATCGGGAGCCAGAAAGTAAAGGCTGTCCCCGGCAGTATTGGCTCCGTTGAGGCAAGCCGCCGCAGCCTGAACGCTCTCTGCGGTGGGTTCGTCATAGATGGCGCCATTGCGGACCGGTTCAAACTGTCCGCCCCAGCGGGGGTCAAAAATGACGCCGTAGATGGTGTTGGGAAAATCGGGGGAGGCCACCCGGTTGAGCACCACGTTGCCAACGGCGATCTTGCCCTCCATAGGCTCCCCCCGGCTCTCGGCGGAAATAATATGGGAGAGCCAATAGAGGTCGTCGCCAGCGTCATGGAGAGTGTTGGCAGTGGTGAGGGAGACCGAGTCTGTTTCGCCGTCCCACTCTACCTTGGCGCCCAAAAGAGCGGCCAGGGGACGCACCGGCACCAGAGTGCGGCAATTCTCCAGGCGGACGGGAAGGGTAATGGGCAGTCGGCGGCCATTATAAATAAACGCGTCATCCCCCGGCTGGGCGGAGAGGGACAACTCCTCGCCCTGAACGATGGCTCTGCCGTCGACCCATTGGACAGCCGCGTCAGGGCGGATGGCCTGGGACACCGCACGCAAGGAGACAAAGGTGGTATTTTCATAGACGGCGGCGTGGGCCTCCAGCGGCGTGCCGTCCAGGGTGAGGGTCACACCTTGTGCGGAACTTATGAGGAGGGCAGCGCTCAGGGTCAGGGCGGCGATCACTTTTTTCATCCCGGCGGCTCCTTTCGCATCTCTGAGATAAAATAGATGTTCTGCAACTATTTTACAGGGAAGAAAAGGGGCTTTCAAGGCACAATGTTTTCCAGCCGGGGAAAGGAGAGACAGCGGGGCGAAGGATGCGGAGCATAAACAAGGGGGCCCCCAAAAGCGGTCTACAGCTTTTTGGGGAGAGGAGAGACAGCGGAGCGAGAGAGTCCTGCCGTTTTACGGCGGGGCGAAGGATGCGGAGCTTGTCTCGACGATGTACGCCGCCCTGCGGCGGCGGGGGGAGCCGGGTCACATGATGTGCTCCTGACAAAAGTTGTCCAGGACCTGAAAGCCCATTTGGTCCCAGCTTGCCACGGGGAACATTCGTATACCTGTGGAATCAAACTGAGGACAAAGGCGCTTCTCTGGATCCAGACGGAGGCACTCAGCTTGCCGGACCGTTTTCTTTGTCTTGGCCGTCTTTTTCTCTTTCATCCCGTCACCCCCAAAAGAGAGTGTGCCCGAAAAGCAAGAAATGATGACAGGCAGAGCCTGGAAAAAGGACATGAAAAAAGCCGTTGTCATTCGACAACGGCTTTTTTGCCTGAAGGGTGATGTTACACCGCACGGGTGACTTTGCCGGAGCGCAGACACCGGGTGCAGACGTAGACATGCTTGGGCGTGCCGGCCACAACGGCTTTGACCCGCTTCACATTGGGCTTCCAGGGACGATTGGAGCGGCGGTGGGAGTGGGACACCTGGTTGCCAAAGACAACGCCCTTGCCGCAGAATTCACACTTGGCCATTTGATTTCCCTCCTTGCTGGTCAGGATGTACACAGAACATCGGCTATTATCTTACCAGAGACGAAAGGAAAATGCAAGCCCTTTTTTTCAAAAAGTGAGATTTTCCGTGTTTTTGGCGGGCAATTGGGGTGCCACAGGCTGGGGCAAAACTGTCAGGTAGCATGGACGGCCTCGTCAAGGGACAACCTCTCTGTCTGCGGCAACAGCTCGGAGAGCGGAAAGGTGGGAAAGCCCTCCATGGCCGGGGCCACAGACTCCACCGGGTAGAAGACCACCGGCCCTGACTCTGTGAGGTAGAATCGTCTGGGAGAAAACCGCTTAGACACCAGTTTTACCCAATCGTCGTAAAAGACCGCTTCTCCGGCCTGGAGCCGGCTGCCTGCCTGACGGCGAACCGCCTCCAATACCGGCCCTCGCCACCACCGCCGCTGCCGGGGCAACAGCTCCCGGAGAGTCAGCGGCACCCCGGAGGGGAGGAGCCAAGCGTCTCCCTGCCGTACCCGCCGGGGACGCCGCGCGCCTACGTCCTCCACTGCGTCTATGTAGAGGCTCAGCACCCCGTTCTGAAAGTGGGTGACGGTGAAATCCAGACTGGCTGACCAGGGAAGCCCTTCCATTTCAGGACCTCCCGAGGCCAAGGCCGCCTTGGCCCGTTCCTGGAGGGGACCCTCCCAGCGCTTGAGCCAGCGGTCAGCCAGGGCGTCGTAATAGCGGTTGACCCGGCGGATTCCGGGGGAGGTCTCCTCCAGCCGGGGCCACCTGGCCCGGAGACGGAGCAGCTTGGCGTCTCCGTCCGTAAGAACGCGTTCACAGTATCCCGCTTCGGCCAGCTTTGGAGCCACAGGCGCCTTTTTCATGCAAATGCCCCCTTTCCTCTAAAACCAGTCTATGCCGGGAAAAAATTTCGGTTCAGGGCTTTACTTTCACACTTCAGAGTGGTAAAATACAAATAACACATAATAGCGCGGCGGAAAAGTTTCCCCGCGCTTCCCATTCTGTAAGGAGGGTATCCCAATGACAAAGGAAAAGCCGGAAGAGCGCGAGAGCCTTTATGAGGCCATTCTTTCCCTGAAAAGCATGGACGAGTGCAAGAAGTTCTTCCAGGACCTGTGTACCGTATCCGAGCTGCGTGCCATGATCCAGCGCTTCGAGGTAGCACTCCTACTCAGCGAGGGAATGATCTACAATGATATTTTGGAGCGCACCGGGGCTTCCAGCGCCACCATTAGCCGAGTCAACCGTTCCCTCCATTACGGGGCCAACGGTTATCAGGATGTGCTTCCCAGGGTGAAGGAGAAGCTGAAGGCCGATGGCAAGCTATGATTTTCTGGCCCCCAGCTACGACGCGCTGACCCAGGACGTAGACTACCCCCGTTGGCGGGAGTATATCGAAGGGCATTTTGCCAGACTGGGCCGTCCGATAAAGAATGTGCTGGATCTGGCCTGCGGTACCGGAAGCCTCACCTGGGAGCTGGCCCGGCGGGGTTATCAGATGACGGGGGTAGACCTGTCCAGCGAGATGCTCTCTCTGGCCGAGGAAAAGTGCCGGGACCTGAAGCCCAGGCCCCGGTTTTTCTGTCAGGCTATGGAGGACCTCCGCCTACCTGAACGGGTGGATGCCTGCGTGTGCTGTCTGGACAGCGTCAACTATGTTCTGAAGCCGGAAAAGCTAAGGCGGGCCTTCCGGCGGGTCTTCGACGCGCTGGAGCCGGGGGGATTGTTCCTCTTCGACGCCGATACTCCAGAGAAGCTGAAGAGTATGGACGGCCAGATCTTTCTGGATGAGACCGAGGACGTGTTTTGTGTGTGGCGGGGGGAGTACAGCGAGAAAAAGCGGGTATGCTCCTTCTGGATGGATATATTTGAACGGAGCCAATCAGACTGGCGGCGGTACGGCGAGCTTCACCGGGAGTATGCCTACACCATGGCGGAGCTGGAGGAGTACCTGCGCGAGGCGGGGTTTACCCGGATCAAGCAGTATGGCGAGCTGAAGCGCCGCTCTCCCAAGGTGGGGGAGCAGAGAATATTTTTCACCGCCGTCAAGCCGCAGTAAAGGAGGGATGGACATGGACGAGATCGTGCGGGTGATCGCTAAAGACGCCCCGGTCAAGGCCAGCGCCATCACCGGCAGAGCGATGGTGGAGCGGGCGCGGCAGATTCATAAGACTTTCCCCGTAGCTACTGCCGCCCTGGGCCGGTCTCTGATGGCGGGGGCCATGCTGGGCGACCAGCTCAAGGGAGAGGGGGCCTCTGTGACCCTGCGCTTTAAGGGGGACGGCCCTCTTGGTTCCATCACTGTGG
>CAJTLK010000044.1 GCA_910577415.1 uncultured Oscillospiraceae bacterium | reverse complement strand
TTTGTCCGCTATCACGGCAACGGCTGGACCGTTCAGATCCCCGCCGACTGGGCCGAGGCGGAATGGGAATACGCCAATTGGCACGCACCTTCAAAAAAAGCCTGGTTTAGGGTGAGCAAGCATTTTTTGCCGGTGAATAACCCCAAGTGGTACCGGGCGCAGACAGGCTCCTGGCGGCATGAGACCCATTTCTTGGCCCCCTTCGACTACTATTACGATGACGATGGCGGTTACCACCCTCCAGAGGGCGACCTTGACAGCGTGTACTTTTTCGCCCCGGCAGGGGAAAATAGCTATGAATTTACCCTGTCAGGAGTGGTAGGGGAGACCACCGAAGAGGAGAAGGACCTCCTGGGGGCCATACTCCTCAGCTTTACTCAGGATGAGGGCGTCCACACGCTTCGGGATGAGGACTATGTGCCGGGGCGGAGTCTTTGGGAGTTTGTCATGGCGGGACTATTGGCGGAAAGTGAGGCGCTCTGGTTCGAGGGCTGGAACGAGGAAACGTCCCAGGGTTTTCAGGCCGACGGCAAGTGTTCGCCGGAGTATGTGGCCTGTGCCCAGAACCTGACACAGTTCCAGCCGGGGGAGTTTGTTCAGACCTACTTTGGATGCGGGCCGGAAGGGGCGGAGGAGCTGAGAGGGGGGAGCTACCTGGACCTCTGTCTGAAGGGGCCGAACGCCCGGATCTACCTCTATCCGGGAAGTCAATGGGTGTGCCTCGTCTACGCCGGGGAGGACTGGTGGACACAGGCGGCAGACCCCGCTGACCCGGAGAAAAGCCCCTATGACGTCGCCACGGCCTGGATGGAAGCCGAGCGGGCACGGCAGTCATAAAAGAGGTAGAACGGATGTTTTATAAAGATGATAGCACAATTGTTCTATAAATGCAATACAACTAAGAAAACCGCCCCCGGAAACTTTCCGGGGGCGGTCCAATAACAAGGACAAGCCCCATCCCGAATGGCTGCGGGATGGGGCTTTCTCGGTTTTCAGCGGTTGTTGCTCTTCAAAAGCTCCTGCTTGATGTCCCAGAGCTTCTGACTCAGGTCTACGTAGTAGTTGTGGGGGTTTTCAAAGCGCTTGACCTCGTCCCACAGGCTGTCCACCTGTTGGGCGCAGTAGGCGCGGATGGCCTCGATGGAGGGCTTTTCATAGACCAGCTTGCCCCCCCGGAAAATAGGACGGAGCAGCTCCACGGCGGTGAAGTTTTCGTAGGTCTTCCGCTTCCACACCGCATCGGGATCAAAAAGCTCCAGGGGCTTGGTATCGTCCACCGTCTCGTTGTGGACACAGATCAGGTCGGCCTCGGCTTTACCCGTGTCTCTGGAGAAGATACGGTAGACCTTCTTGAAATGGGGGGTGGTGATCTTGGCGGAGTTTTCGGAAATTTTGATCTTGGGAGTGATGGACCCATCCGCTGATTCAATAGCGGCCAGCTTATACACCCCGCCGAAGACTGGCTCCGATTTAGAGGTGATGAGCCGCTCACCCACGCCGAAGGCGTCGATCTGGGCGCCCTGGAGCATCAGGTCACGGATGATATACTCATCCAGAGAGTTGGAGGCAAAGATCTTGCAGCCCGTCCAGCCAGCCTCGTCCAACATCTTGCGGGCCTTTTTGGACAGGTATGTAAGGTCACCCGAGTCCAGGCGGATGCCGCAGTTTGTGATGCCCAGAGGCTTTAAAACCTCATTGAACGCCTTGATGGCGTTGGGGACGCCAGAGTGGAGCACGTTGTAGGTATCCACCAGCAGGGTGGCGTTGTGGGGGTAGAGCTTGCAGTAGGTCTCGAAGGCGGAATACTCGTCGGGGAACATCTGGACCCAGGAGTGGGCCATGGTACCCCCCGCAGGGGAGCCGTAGAGCCGGTCAGCCTGGGTACAGGCGGTGCCCGCCGCCCCGGCAATATAGGAGGCCCGTGCCCCCAGGATGGCCGCGTCGGGACCCTGGGCCCGGCGGGAGCCAAATTCGCTCACCGGACGGCCCTGAGCCGAGCGGACGATGCGGTTTGTCTTGGTGGCAATGAGGGACTGGTGGTTGAGGCACAGCAACAGGAAGGTCTCGATAAACTGGGCCTCAATGGCGGGGGCCCGGACGGTGAGGATGGGCTCCCGAGGAAAGATGGGGGTGCCTTCAGGTACCGCCCAGATGTCCCCGGTAAACTGGAAATGCTTCAGATACTCCAAGAATTCTTCGCTGAAGCAGCCCTTGGAGTGAAGGTAGTCGATGTCGCCGTCATCGAAGTGAAGGTCCTGGATGTAGTCGATGATCTGTTCCAGTCCTGCCGCGATGGCAAAGCCGCCGCCGTCGGGCACCGAGCGGAAGAAAACGTCGAAGTAGCAAATTTGGTCCTTCATTCCCGTCTGAAAATAGCCGTTGCCCATGGTCAGTTCGTAAAAGTCGCAGAGCATGGTATGATTGAGAGGCTTTGTCATAAAAACCGCTCCTTTCGGCCTATGGCCGTTTGATTGAAAAGATTATAGCCCTTTGCGGCAAAAAAGGAAAGGGGAAATTTTCCTCCCTGGAGGCAGCGGACTGCTTTAGGCATACTGGTATTTCTTCCGCCGGGAAAATAAGAAGAATACTGTTACACCCAAGGCCAGGGCCTCGGCGGCGGGAGTGGCCCACCAGATACCGTCCACTCCCAGCAGCCGGGGCAGCAACAAAATAGCGCCTACCTGGAAAAGGAGGGTGCGGGAGAAGGAAATGGCGGCGGACACCGGACCGTCCCCCAGGGCGGTGAAAAAGGCCGAGCCGAAACCGTTGACGCCCGCCAGAAGATAGGTCAGGGAGAAAATGCGCATACCTGCCACCGTCAGTTCCAGAAGGTCAGGATCATAGCCCACAAAAATAGAGGACAGGGGCCGGGCGAAAAGCTGACCGAAGAGAGCCATAGCCACCGAAAGAGCGCCGATCACGGTGAGGCATTTGCGGAAGAGACTTTGCAGCTCCCCGGCGTTGTCTGCACCGTAGTGGAAGCTGAAGATGGGGGCCGCGCCCATGGACAGGCCGATAAACATGGCGAAAAAGATGAACTGAACGTACATCATCACCGTGTAGGCCGTTACCCCCTGGCTGCCCAGCAGCTCCATAAGGGTCCGGTTGTAGAGAACGGTGACAAGAGAGGCGGAGATGTTGGTCATCAGTTCGGAGGAGCCGTTGGCGCTGCTCTTGAGCAGCATTTTGGGGTAGAGGTGGGTCTTTACCAGCCGGAGAGTGCTGGAGTTGGGGAGAAGGAAGTAGACCAGAGGGATGAGCCCACCCACCATGTAGCCCGCCACCGTAGCCAGGGCGGCTCCGGCCACTCCCCAGCCCAGCACGGCGATGAAGAGATAGTCCAGGGCCATATTGGTCCCGCCTGCCGCCAGGGAGAGGTAGAGGCCCATCTTGGGCTTTTCCGCAGCCACGCAGAAGCTTTGGAAGGAGGTCTGGAGCATAAAGAATACGCTGCCCGCCGACATGATGGCGCCGTAAGCTACGCAGTCGCTCAGCAGGGCCTCGTCGGCGCCCAGAAAGACCGACAGAGGACGGATAAAGGCAATGCACAGGGCGGAGAGGACCGCGCCGCCCACAATGATGGCGATAATGAGGGTGGTAAAATACTCCTTGGCCCTCTCAGGCTTGCCCGCTCCCATGACCCGGGCCACCTCGGCGGAGCCGCCGGTGCCCAGCATAAAGCCAAAGGCGCCCAAAACCATGGGCAGGGGATAGACAATGTTTACAGCCGCCAGGGCGGCGTCCCCCACCACGTTGGAAACGAAAATGCCATCCACCACCGAATAGATGGAGGTGACGATCATCATGATGATAGAGGGCAGGGTGAAACGGAACAGGCGGGAATAAGTAAAGTGGTCGGAAAGTTGAATCCGCATAAAATATAACTCCTTGTATTGTAGTGGCACGGAGACGGAAGAGACGGAAAATGGTTGGGGGAGAATGGATAAAGCCAGAGATGCCGGAAAAAGCGGGCGCCCCAGCAGGGTGCCCGCTTAAAACGGCATATTGTGCGGTTTTCAGATGGGGGTCGGCCCCATGGCGTCGTGCAGCTCCTGGGTGATGGCGGCGTTGAACAGGCGGACGGCGTAATCGTGGAGCACGTCCAGGTCGCCGGCCACCCGGGAGATGGGCAGCTGACGGTCCACCACGGAGAAGTCGCCGTCCAGGATGAACTTCGGCTCCGGGTCGCGCTTGCCGTCGCCCAGCATACCGGGGCCGGCGTGGAGCTTCATGTGGCGGCTCTGGCTCAGGTTCACCTCCGCGTCCAGGGAGGAGCGGGGGGTGGCGGTCTCGTCCACGTCGGGCTCGGACAGGATGCCGATGAAGGGGGCGTTGATGAGGTCGTCCCACAGCGCGTCCTGAAGGTTCAGACGGTTTCGGGAAAAGGCGTTGATATAACGCAGCCCTATCCGCTCAAAAAAAGCGGGCTGGTAAATTTGGATGAACAGAGCCAGCACCTTATCCAGCTTTTGGGCAAAGTCCTCCCATCGGGTGTATCGCAGGGTGGACAGGGCGATGAAGTCCTTGGTAAGGTTGATCTTCCAAAAGCCGTCGGCAGAGATAAAATTATAGTTGGTGACGGGGGGTACCTGCTCTACCTTGCCATTGGTGATCCGGGCCTGCTGCTGTTCCTGGCGGGCGGCGTAGCGGGGAAAGTCGGAGCGGACGGCCTCCTGGAGCTGGGCGGGATCGGTGGAGCCGATGGAGAGAATGGTGGGAAAGCGCAGCTGGCAGATGACCTCGATAAGAGGGTTAACAGCGTAAGAATAACGGGTGTTGTCGGCAAACAGCATGGCAAGGGCTCCTTTCGTGGATCACTGCTCCTATTGTACCCGTATCTGGCAAAGATGTCAAAGGAAAGAAGAAAAAAGTAGCCCCTTGTGGAGGGGGAGGAAATAAACTATAATGAAACTGCGGACAAATTGGTGAAAACATGATGATCGAGAGCTGAAAAGAGCATTTGCCGCAACAGAAATGCTTTGCGGCGTTATGGGGGGGTGCAAAATGCGCAGCGTGAATCTTTTGATAAAACCGGCGTCCAGCCGCTGCAACTTGCGGTGTCGATACTGCTTTTATGAGGATGAGGCCCAGAACCGCACGCAGCAGGATATGGGCATGATGACAGCGGAGACGGCGGAGCGTCTGCTGGCGGAGGCGTATGCGCTGGCCGAGCCGGGAGGAACGGTCAGCTTTGCCTTTCAGGGAGGGGAGCCTACGCTGGCGGGGCTGGACTTTTTCCGCCGTTTTACGGCACTGGCGAGGGAACGGAAGCCGTCGGGAGTAAGGAGCGTTTTTTCCATCCAAACCAACGGTATTCTGCTGGACGAGAGCTGGGCGGAGTTTTTCCACCGGGAGGGCTTTTTGGTGGGGCTCTCTTTGGACGGGTTTGAGGCGTTGCATGACGGCAACCGGGTGGACGCCCGGGGAGCGGGCACCTGGAAGCTGCTGGTGGAAAAGGTGCGGCTGCTCCAGGACCATCAGGTAGAGACCAACGCCCTGTGTGTCGTCACCGGAGCCTGTGCCAAAAGGGCTGGAAGGGTGTACCGGAGCCTGAGGGAATTGGGTTTTGCCTACCTTCAGTTTATTGCCTGTCTGGATCCCTTGGGCATGGAGCGGGGCAAAATGGCCTATTCTTTGCTGCCGGAGGAGTATGGGACCTTTCTGTGTCAGCTTTTTGATCTGTGGTACCGGGATTGGAAAAGAGGAGAGTATTGCAGTATCCGGCTTTTTGAAGACTATATCCACATCTTTTTGGGCGACGGCGGCAGCACTTGCGCCACCTGCGGCCGGTGCGGCAGCTATTTTGTGGTAGAGGCGGACGGCTCGGTATACCCCTGCGATTTCTATGCCATGGACGACTGGAAATTAGGACGTTTAGGGGAGACTACCCTTGGGGAGATGGCGGAAGGAGAAGGACTGAAACGCTTTTTCGCCTGGGGACTGGAAAAACCGGCGGAGTGCGGCCAATGCCGCTGGCGGGCGTTGTGCAACGGCGGCTGCAAAAACGACTGGGTCCGGTCTGAAGACGGCTGCCACAACTACTACTGTGCCGCCTTTCAACGGCTGTTTGACTACGCCGGAGAGAGGATGCTGGAGATCGCCCGGGCGGAACGGCAGGCCAGAGGCGGGCTGTAACAGGTGCGAGGCGATGACCGCTCTATATCAGACGAGTTGCCTACCAAGGCCGCTCGTCTGATATTTTTTACAAATTGGGGGAAGAGATTTTGTTGAACACGCCAAAACTTTGGGGGATGGAGCGGAAATGGATTGACAGGACCGACAAAATGGATTATAGTCTGGATATAGGAGGTACACACGAGTTTATATAGCGGGAAATGAATTCGCTCTATGCTGATCTTATAAAAGCAGAGGCAGAGCGAATTTTTTGGAAGAAATATACACACGTGTGTACTTTTGGCTGTAATGGAAAAATGATATGAAAAGGAGAGAATACCATGAAGAAGATCACGTCGCTGTTCCTTGCTCTTACCATGGCACTGACTCTGGCTGCCTGCGGAGATGGGAGTTCCGCCACGCCCACACCGGCCCAGAGCGCCGCGCCTGATCCGGCGAAAAGCGCGGCGCCCACGGAGACGGCGGCTTTGCCGGAGGGGTATCCCTCTCAAGTGATCGACTGGCTGGTACCGGTGGCGGCAGGCGCAGCGGTGGACCTGCATGTCCGGGCGTTGGATCAGGCTGTCCAGCTGGGAACAAACACCTCCATTACAAATATGCCCGGTGCCAATCAGACGCTGGGGATCACTGAGGCATATAACCGGGAGGGCAATGGCTATACCATTACCTCCAGTGCTTTTGCCGGTCTTGTCATTCAGCCCAACACCATTGAGACGGAGTATAAGCTGGAGGATTTCCGCCACATCGCCATGCTCAACGAGCCGGCGGAGAATATCATTGTTGCCCGGCCCGGCTCCGATACGGCGACCTGGGAAGGCTTAAAGGCGAAACTGGAATCCGGGGAAACCGTCTATTTCACCGCGGCGAACGCGGGCGCCGTGGCCCATATGGCCTTTCTCTCCATCCTGGAGCAGCTGGGCGGCGGAAATGCGGAGTTTGTGGCCTATGATGGAACTGCCGCCGCGGCCACCGCGGTCATGGGAGGCCACGTGGACATCGCCATCCTGGACATCGGTGTGGGTGCGAACTATGTGAAGGATAAGACCCTTGTCAATGTTCTGACCCTCTCCGATGACCGGAGCGATATCCTGCCGGATGATGTATGTGCCGGTGAAGTGGGAATTACCGGGATGGACAACTTTGCGGGTTTCCTCTGGATCGCCGTAAAGGCGGATACGCCGGACGCTATTGTGGAATACCTGAAGGAGAAGATCTATGAGGCTTTGGCCGGAGACGCCTATCAGGAGTTCCTGACCACGCAGAATGAGACCATGACCACGATCCATACCGAGGAGGAGATCACCGCGCGGCTGCAGGAGGCGTCCGACATGTACGCCCATATTATCAGCGAGTATCTGAAATAAAGAAGACCGGAAGAAAGTGTGGTTTTGACTCCGTTGGGCGCCCCACAGGGGCGCCCAACAATGTAAATGAGGTGACGATAGTGGAGCAGAGCAAGTGCAGAAAGGACATGGCCGTTTCCCTTGTCTTCATTGTGTTCAGTCTGTTTATGATCTTTTGGGGTATCCCCCGGGAGATCAGCCTGAAGACCCTGTGGGGAGGAAGCGCCACAGGAGTGACCAGCCGGACCTTTCCCTATTTTGCGTGTGTGATGATCCTGGTGGCCGCTGCTCTGGAGCTTATACTGAACGCCCTGCGCTATCTCAGACTGCGTAAGGTGGAGGGGGTGCAAAGGGGGACCCCGGTAAACTGGGCGGGAGAGTTTCGGGCGCTGCTGGTTTTTGGGGTGTGCATAGTATATATGCTTCTCTTTAAACGCCTCGGCTACCTGCTGTCCACTCTGCTGTGTACGACGCTGGTGCTGGCGATCCTGAGGGATCGGAAGTGGAAGCACTATGTGAGCGTGTATGTGGTGGGCGGACTGATGTATGTAGTCTTCCAGTACCTTTTGAAGATCAATCTGCCCTGAGGAGGTGTGGATATGCTGGAAACGATGCTGGAGATCTTGGAACCCTTTAATCTGCTGATGATGAATCTTGGCATAGCGGCAGGGATCATTATTGGCGCCTTGCCTGGATTGTCGGTGATCCTGGCCATTACAGTGCTGTTGCCTTTTACTTTTGGCATGTCCTCCCTGCCGGGGATGTTTTTGCTTTTGGGCGCTTATTGCGGCGCTACCTATGGCGGCTCTATTACCGCAATCCTCATCAATACGCCGGGAACGCCCAACGCGGCGGCCACAGTGCTGGACGGATATCCGCTGGCGCAGAAAGGGCGGGCCGGTGACGCATTGAAGGCGGCTTTGGTAGGCTCTACCTTTGGCGGTTTGTTCAGCTGTCTGGCCCTGATGTTTTTGGCGCCGGTGATCGCGCAATTTGCCCTGAACTTTGGCCCCGCAGAATATTTCTCCCTGTGTATCTTTGGCCTGAGCGTGGTGATTGCCATCAGCGGAAAAGATATCATTAAGGGGATCGTTATGGCGGGCATGGGACTGCTGCTGTCTACCGTGGGGATCGACCCCATCGAGGGACTTTCCCGGTTTCGCTTTGGACGCAGCGAGCTGCTGGGAGGGATCACCACTGCGGCCCTGCTGCTGTGGGTATTCGCGGTTGGAGAGATCCTGACAAAGAGCTACACCAATGAAAAGGGAAACGATACAGTCGTGACCTATCAAAAGGCCACGGTCAAGCTCCGGGACATGCTCAAATACTGGTGGACCATGCTTCGTTCGGCGGTACTGGGGTCATTTATCGGCGCGGTGCCGGGAACGGGCGGAGCCATTGCCGCGTTTCTGAGCTACAACATTACCAAGAGCGGCTCAAAGACGCCGGAAAAGTTTGGCCAGGGCAGCGTGGAAGGGATCCTGGCGCCCGAAACCGCGAACAACGCGGTGACGGGAGCGGCCCTGATCCCGCTGCTGACCTTGGGGGTCCCCGGCGACGCAGGAATGGCGGTTTTGTTTGGCGCGCTGACCATGCAGGGAGTGATACCCGGTCCCGCCCTGTTTACGGAAGACAAGTTCTGGGTCTGGTGTATCATGGGGGGACTGGTGCTCATCAATATTTTCATGTTCTTTCAGGGAAATGTGTTTTTGCGACTGTTCGTCAACGTGACCCGGGTGCCAGTGGAGGTTTTGATCCCCTGCATCATGATCTTCTGCACGCTGGGCGGATTTTCCGTACGCAATTTGGTCTTTGACATCGCTATTGTTATGACCTGCGGCTTTTTTGGATACTGGCTCAAGCGTTTTGGCTACCCGTTGTCTCCGCTGGTGATTGCCCTGGTCCTGGGTTCTCTTACCGAGACGAACCTGCGCCGGGCTATGGTCTTGTCCAAGGGGAGCATCTCCATCTTTTTCACAAAGCCCTTGTCCCTGGTATTCCTTGCCATTGCCGTTGCGGTTTTATTGATCCCGCTGTTTAAGAATAAAAACAAAAAGAACGCCCGCTGAGCGGAGCGTATGAAAAGAGGTATCGTTATGTCCAAACGATTGAATGTTCTGCTGATCACAGTGGATGATATGAACTGCGATTCGGTGGGCTGTTTTGGAAATCCCATGCCAGGTATCACGCCCAACTTAGACCGGTTGGCGGCGGAGGGAATGCGGCTGGAGCAGGGCCATATTACTGTGGCGGTATGCCAACCCTCCCGCAGTGTGCTTTTAACGGGGCGGTATCCTCACCACAACGGGGCCAGAGGCTTTGAGGATATTGACTGTGGTGTTTCCACTCTGACAGAAAAGACCAGAGCCGCCGGATACTATAACGGTATCATCGGTAAGGAGGACCATGTGGCGCCCAAAGAGAAATTCTGCTGGGATACCTATGTGCGCACTCTGTGTGAGGAGATGGGACAGGGCCGCGACCCGGAGGTCTACTATGAAGAGAGCAAAAAGCTCTTTCAGGCGGCGGACCGGGAGGGGAAGCCCTTCTTTGCCATGATCAATTCCCACGATCCGCACCGTCCCTTTGCCGGCGCGGAGGATGAACTGAAGTATTTTGGCCGCCACTATCACGCCGACGTGACCTATGAACCGGAAGAGGTCTATGTTCCTGGGTGCCTTCCGGACCTGCCCGACGTGCGGCGGGAGCTGGCCTGGTACTATGCCTCCGTCCATCGGGCGGATCAGACGGTGGGCCGTATTTTGGACGCCTTGCGGGAGTGCGGACATGAAGAGGACACAATGGTGCTTTTCCTGAGCGACAACGGCATGGCCCTTCCTTACGCAAAAACCAACTGTTACCTGCACAGTACCCACAGTCCCTATATCGTTCGCTGGCCCGGTCATATCAAGGCGGGGACCGTGAGCGAGGCGCTGATCAACGGCGTAGACTATACCCCCACCATTTTGGACATTCTGGCGCTGGAGCCCATTCAGGACTGTGACGGAGCGTCCTTTAAGAATACCCTTTTGGCGGGGGAAGAATGCCACGAGGACATTTTTACCCTGATGTTCAAAACGGCCAATAACCACATTACGAAAAAGGCCCTGAGCTTCCCTATGCGCTGCGTTCAGGACAAACGATTCATTTACATTTTTAACGGTTGGTCGGACGGAGAGTGCCGGTTCCTGAATGAATCTACCGAGGGGTTGACCTTTAAGGCCATGGAGGAGGCGGGAAAGACGGATCCCGCCATCCGTCAGCGGGCGGAATTCTTTACCTATCGGGTCCCCGAAGAGCTCTATGACAAGGAAGTGGACCCCCATGCCCTGCATAATCTGCTGGAACTGCCGGAATACCGGGATATCGTGGAGAAAATGCGCCGGAAGATGCTTCAATATATGCGGGAGTCTAAGGATGGGCTGGTGGATGACTTTTTCTGCAAGGTAATAAAGCCCAATCATCTGGATTGAGCACTCACGCGGCGAGGAGGACTGAGTGTGCGTACACTTTCTATTTTTGAACCGGGGAAGCTGGTCCTGGAGGACCTGCCCAGGCCGACACTGACTCCGGGCAACGCCATTGTCAAGATCGAAGCCTGCGGCATCTGCGGCTCAGACGTTACAGCATACCGGGGGAGTAATCCCACCATGAAGTACCCCATCCACGGCCTGGGCCATGAGGGTGTGGGCACCATTGTGGAGGTCGGGGAAAATGAGCAGGGCCTCAAGGTGGGAGACCGGGTGGCGTTAGAGCCCTATGTGCCCGATTTTACCTGCCATATGTGTAAAGAAGGGCGTTTCAACAACTGTGCGGACCTCCATGTATGCGGTGTTCATAAAGACGGCATGATGACCGAGTACTTTTCCCATCCTATCCGTCTTTGCTATCAGCTTCCCGACGAGCTGGACTTTATCCGTGCCGCGCTGGTAGAGCCGCTGACCATTGGTCTTCACGGCATTACCCGGGCCAGGGTGAGCGCCGGGGACTATGTGGTCATCACCGGAGCGGGGACCATCGGGCTGATGGCTGCCTTTGGCTGTCGGAGCTATGGCGCGGTGCCGATTCTGGTGGATGTGGTGCAGGAGCGGCTGGACTTTGCCCGGCGGGAGCTGGGGATGCCCTATGTCTTTAACAGCAAAAATGGGGACCTGGTGGAATATTTGAAGGAAGTGACCGGGGGCAGTATGGCCCAGGCGCTGATCGAGTGTACCGGCGCCGCGCCCATCCATGCCGCAATGCACGACTATGTGTGGCACGGCGGGCGGATCGCTCTGGTGGGCTGGCCCCACGGTATGACGAGCCTGAATCAGACACGGCTGATGCAGAAGGAGATCGATGTTCTGCCCTCCCGAAATTCCTGCGGTAAGTTCCCTGAAGCAATCAAGCTGCTTCAGGACGGCGTGCTGTCCATCCCCCAAATGATCACAAAGACCATTCCGCTGGAGGAGACCGAGACCACGATCCAGGACATGATAGAGCATCCGGGAGATTACCTGAAGGTCGTGGTTGAACTCTGATAAGAAAAAGAGTACAAAAAAGTAAAATTATTTGCAATCCCACCGGGAGTTGTGTATGATTTATTTGTCAAAAAGACGGAACGTTTGAAAGGGGACACAGCGAATGGCGGGTAGGATCAAATGTGCCACACGGGCCGATGTGGCGGAGCGGGCGGGCGTAAGCGTGACAGTGGTGTCCTATGTGATGAACAATAACCGCTATGTGGACCAGGATAAGCGGGAGCGTGTTTTGAAGGCTGCTCGGGAACTGAACTATTCGCCCAATAATATTGCCCTGGCCCTCCGGGGGAAAAACAGCGGTCAGATCCTGTTCATTGTAGACAGTCCCGCCAATGAGCGTCTGGGCCATATGATGCGGGGAATGGATCAATACGCCTACGAAAAGGGGAGCGTCGTCACCCTCTGTGCCACCCGGAATGACCCGGAGTTTGTCCGGCAGGTCATCCGCCGCAGGTTTGACGGGATCATTATCAGCTCGCTGCAGCTGGATGAGCAATATATCCGGGAGTTTATTCAGGCGGGTATCCCTGTGGTGTTGCTGCTGACCCATGAGTATGTGTCGGTGGAGGGCGCCGCGAAGATCGGAACGGGACTGAAGCATGGCGCTCAGAGCGCGGTGCGTTTCCTCTATGATAAGGGCTGCCGGAATTTCGTATACATAGACCGCTTTTCCGCCCGAAACCATTTCAGCGACAGGAACGACTGCCGCCTTTCCGGCTTTATAACGGCCTGCGAGGAGCTTGGGCTGGAGTGGGAAGGAAGGATCGTCAGCGGCTGTGTGGATGCGCAGATGATGCAGCGCAAGCTGGAGAAGTTTGCCAAAGCCCATCCGGTGGACGCTGTGGTGGGCAGAAACGACAGGGTGGCCTGTTATGCTATGCAAGGACTGATGGAGCAGGGGTACCGGGTCCCCCAGGAGATCAAAGTGATCGGGTTTGACGATTCCAGTATCTGCAATCTGGTCACGCCCACCCTGACCTCCATCCGTTTGGAGGATGATGGGATCTGCCGGGAGGCCATTGAGCGGATCTATCGTCTGCGGGATGGGGAGACCGTCGCGCAGACGCCTCATTTTGCCACTGAAATTATAGAGCGGGGCAGCACGGGCTGAGTGGTGCGGCCTCGGAAAGAAGGAGTTGGTCTTGGTGTCGGCAAACGCGCTGATCGTACATGGCGGCGCGCCTACGGCGGTGATCAACGCGTCGCTGTACGGAGCCATTTGTGAGGCAAAGCGCCATTCGGAGATCAAAAACTTTTACGCGGCGGCAGGCGGGGCAGGGGCCATTGTACGGGAAGAGCTTATTGACCTGTTTGCTGTCTCCGGCGCTGAGCTGGAGCTACTGCCCTTCACTCCGGCGTCGGCCATTGGAACGTCACGGGACCCGCTGGAGGGCGAGGACTATGACGATATTGCCCGGGTCCTGAAAAAGAGGGATATCCGCTATGTGTTTTTCACCGGCGGGAATGGCTCGATGGATGCCTGCGGCAAAGTCTATCACGCTTGCCAAAGGGCGGGAGTTGAGGTCTGTGTGGTGGGTATCCCCAAGACCATTGACAACGACATTGCGGTAACGGACCATGCGCCCGGATTTGGGAGCGCCGCCCGGTACCTTGCGGGCACCGTCAGCGAGGTGAGCCAGGACCTCCGGGCGCTGCCTATCCACGTATGTGTGCTGGAGGCCATGGGGCGCAACGCCGGATGGCTTGCGGCGGCCAGCGCTTTGGCCCGCAGTGGAAACGGCGATGGACCGGACCTGATCTATTTGCCCGAGCGGGCTTTTGATGAGAGACGCTTTTTGGATGATGTAGAACGCTTGCGGAGACAAAAGGGCGGTATCCTGGTGGTAGCCAGCGAGGGACTGAGAAATGCTGGGGGAGAGCCTGTCGTGGAGCCTGTTTTCCAGGTGGGCCGCGCGGTCTATTATGGTGATGTAGGCTCCCATTTGGCCAACCTTATCATCAGAGAATTAGGGATCAAGGCCAGGAGCGAAAAACCCGGTATCTGTGGCCGGGCCAGCATCGCCTTCCAGTCTCCGGTGGACCGGGAGGAGGCTATCCTCGCCGGCAGGGAGGCGGTAAGAGCCGCCGTCCGGGGGGAGAGCGGCGTGATGGTGGGCTTTGAACGCATGGCCGGTGAGGAATACCGTGTGGAGACCTGCCTGATCCCAGTGGAGCAGGTGATGCTGGCCGAGCGGACCATGCCGGAGACGTTTATCAATGCGGCGGGGAATGATGTGACTGACGCCTTTGTAGATTGGTGCCGCCCCCTGCTGGGAGGTCCCCTGCGGAGCTTTGCCCGGTTGCGAGGATAAAGTCGTTGTTTTTTTATCCGATATACATACGAGTGTACGCTGAGATATTACTGTCGGGGGGGATCAAGATGTTAGTACCAATGCGCGCCATTCTGGAGGCGGCTGACCGTATGGGTTATGGTCAGGGGGCGTTCAACATGAACAGCGTGGGGCAGGTACAGGCGGCCATTCAGATCCATGAGCTGCTGGACAGCCCCGCCATTCTCCAGGGGGCGGAGGTTTCCAACGCCTTTATGGGCGGAGCGCCGGACTTTCTTCACGGCAGCATGGAGGACAAAAGCGCAGGGGCGAAGAATCTGGGTGACGTGGTAAAACGGTTTGGCGCGGACAGTCCTATCCCCATCGCCCTGCACCTGGACCACGGGAAGAGCTTAGAGAGCGTCAAGGCATGTATTGACGGCGGATATACCTCTGTGATGATCGACGGAAGCGATCTGCCCTATGAGGAGAATGTGGACTTGACCCGCGAGGTGGTCAGATATGCCCATTTTTATGGTGTTACCGTGGAGGGGGAGCTGGGAGTGCTGGCCGGTGTGGAGGACCATGTGTTCAGCGCCGACTCCACCTACACCAACCCCATGCAGGCGTTGGAC
>CAJTLK010000043.1 GCA_910577415.1 uncultured Oscillospiraceae bacterium | reverse complement strand
TTACCCTGGTGAAGGACACCTCCCTGGCCCGTATCATTACCTTCCAGGAGGTCATCTGGGCGGGGCAGGCTTTCATGAAAGGCTCCCATGGCTACTCCGGTCTGCTGTGGCCCCTGTTCTTTACCGGCGTATATTACCTGGTCTTCAGCGGGGCCATCACCCTCCTGCTGGGTAAGCTGGAAAAGAAGCTGGACTATTTCCGATGAAGGGGGGACTTTGACGTTATGGCTCTATTGGAAGTTTCCCATATCGAAAAGCACTTCGGCACCACCAAGGTGTTGGAGGATATTTCCTTCTCTTTGGAGGAAGGGCAGGCCCTGGCCATCATCGGCTCCTCCGGGTCGGGCAAGACCACCCTGCTGCGGTGTCTCAACTTTCTGGAGACCCCCGACGCCGGTACTCTTTCGGTGCGGGGCAAGGTGATCTACGACGCCGCCGACCCCACCACCCAACTGGAGGGGGAGGTGCGGGAAAAGCGACTCCACTTCGGGCTGGTATTCCAGAACTTCAATCTCTTCCCCCAATATACCGCCTTGGAAAATGTGACCCTGGCCCTCCATTTGAGGGACGAAGGGAACAAGCACCGGGACGCCATTGATGAGCAGGGGATGGAGCTTTTAGCGCAGATGGGCCTCAGTGACCGGGCGGGCCATTACCCCCATCAACTCTCCGGCGGACAGCAGCAGCGGGTAGCCATTGCCCGCGCCCTGTCCCTGAAGCCGGACATTCTCTGCTTCGACGAGCCCACCTCCGCCCTGGACCCGGAGCTGACGGGAGAGGTCCTGAAGGTCATTCGGGGCCTTGCCCAGCAGCACACCACCATGATCATTGTCACCCACGAGATGGCCTTTGCCCGGGACGTAGCCGATGAGGTCATCTTTATGGACGGCGGCGTCATTGTAGAGCAGGGAGCGGCGAAGGAGGTCATTGAGAACCCCAGGGAGGAGCGGACCAAGCAGTTTCTGGCCCGCTATTCGGAAAATGTGTAATTCTATTCCATGAAAGGAGTTTATAAATGTGAACGCAAGGAAGGCTCGCGCTCCAATCAGTCTGCTGTTGGCGGCTCTCATGCTGTTTTTGCCCGCCTGTTCTCAGGAGGACGGTCAAGATGAGAAAACAGAGGAGGTCCTTCTCCCCATTAGTATAAACGGCAAGGAAATCAAGGTGGGGGAAACCACCGTTCAGACCCTGCTGGATGAAGGGCTGGAGGTATCCTGGGTGGACGAAAACTATGAGCGGATCACCGTGGACCCCGCCACTGAGCTGGAGGCAAACTCATATTATACCGGCGGCAGTATCAAAGTGACGGACAACATGTCCTTTTCGATCTCCCTGGTGACGGATGAGGAGGCAGTTTCTCTGGGAGAGGCCGTGATCGCCCGCCTGGAGCTGCGGATGGCAGCCGAAAATGATAAGAGCGTTCTTGAGACCATCTCTTTTGACGGAGTGCCGGTCACTGAGCTGACCCTGGAGAATGCCATGGAAAAGTATCCCGACTGGACCGGAAATGAAGTCATGTGGCTGCACTACGGCCTGGATTACAAATACGACTTGCTCTTTGACATCTCCACCGGCATTCTTAACGGCTTCAATATAGAACGCACCTACGACGTGGATTGGAACGGCTGATTTGGTAGTTGGTCTCACAAGCATGAAAAAGAATGGGACTTCATTCCGGAGAATGGAGTCCCGTTCTTTTTTGCATACGTTTCGGAGAGGGATCTGCGACGGTCCGTCTGATTTTCCAGGATTAGTTTACATAATTTTAATCAACATTTGAGCAAGCTGGCTCCGGGTCAGTTCTCCCACAAGATCGGTAGAGTTAACATAATTTTTATCATATCTTCCCAGCATCAGGGCCATCTGCTCGGCGGTGACGGTCTGGTCGGGGTAAAAATGCCCCTGGCCGTCTCCCTCTACGATCCCCTTCTCCACGGCCCAGCCCACATAGCCGGAGTACCAGCTACCGGGGGTCACGTCGGTAAAGGCGGCGGTCTCTGCCGCTTCCGCCCCTGCCAGTCGGGCCAGCACGGTAATGGCCTGGGCGCGGGTAACGGTCATGTTGGGAGAGAATCGCCCCTCCCCGGTGCCGGTCATGGCCCCGGCCTGGTAGACAGCCTTGATGGCCTCATAACCCTCGTCCCCCTCGCTGACGTCCACGAAGGGCAGGGCGCCCACGGCGAAAGAGACCTGGCTTGCCCCGGTGAAGCTCTCACTGCCCGAGACCACCGCCACAGTGAGGGTATAGTCCCCATCATCTTTGGGCAGCAGGGCGTTGACAGCCTCCAGGCCGTCGGAGAGAAGACAGGAGGCAGCGTAGTCCTCCGAGGGATCGTCGGTCACGGTGAGCTGCACTTGGGCAGGGTCAAGCTCCACGCTGGGGGTAATGGCAGTGACATGCTCCAGCACCGTGTTTCTCCCTATCCGCTGGGCACCCTCCACCGCGAAGGAGACCCGGGTCTTTCCCGAGGCGTCGGAGTCACAGACGCCGGAGAAGGACCTGGTGGTTTTGGTTAACATAAAATCCGTAGAACCGGAGCCGTCGGCGGTCTCTCCGCCGCTGAAGCCGCCGAAGCCACCGGGGCCAAATTGGCTGGGATCAAATCCCTCCGGCGGCTCCATACCCTCGGGATGGCGGGGAAACTCTCCCTCGCCGTCAAAGGCTCCGGGCCGGTTTCCAGCGTCCATAGGCGGGGTCCGGCTGTCGGGAGACTCCAGCCCATCGGGCCGCTGAGGCCGCCGGTCCGGATCGAACCCCTCGGGAGGCTCCATCCCCTGGGGCCGTCCGCCGCCAAAGCCGCCGGGACGGCCCATACCAAAGCTGTTGCCGCTCCAGCATTGCAGCACGCCGTCCACATAGAGAGCATAGGCCGTGTCCAGCTTTAGCTCAGGCACAGTGAGCGTAATGGACTGGCAGGTCTTTTGGGTCTCGGCGCTCCACACCGTTGTGCCGTCAGGGTCCTTCAGCTCCACCTTGCTCCTCGCCGGGAGAGTGGACGCAAAGCTCAGCTCCATATAGGGCTGTTCGGAAGCCTCGCTGTCGGCGGCGTCGTTCCGGGTCCCAAAGGCATACAGCGTACCGCCGTTAATGAGTATGGGGCTGTCGGCGTCGATGCCGCCGTCGGGGGTGCGCTCATTGGCCATGGTCCAGACCTCGCCGCCATTGATGACCAGATAGCCGTTGGAGTCGATACCGTCACCCTCGCTGCCGTTGCCCGCGTCCACGGTGAGCTTGCTGCCGTTGACAGTGGTAACGCTGACGAAGTCCTCGTTGGTGTTGATACCGTCGTCCTGGGCGTGGATATTCACTGTACCGCCGTTGATGGTCAGATGCAGTTCGGAGTCCAGTCCCTCGTTGTCGGCGATGATGTTGAGCACGCCGCTGTCGTCGCCGTCATCGCCGTTGATATTCATAGACATCTTGGAATAGAAGGCCCCGTCGTACTTGTGGAGCTTTTTGGTGGTGCCCTCCTTGTAGATGCGGGCCACGTGGGAGCCGGTGAAGCTGTTGACGCTCCCGGCGGCAACGACCACATTGGCCCCAGCGGCGGAGGTATCCACAAGGGCGGACGCCTGATAGTCCGGGTTTTCATCATTATCATAGGCCACCCATTCCCGGTCACACTCATAGACATTGTAGAAAATAAGGGCGGGGGCCACTGTGCACTTCACGTCCACGTTGTCAAGAATAAGCGTGACCACTGCCTCAGGATCGTCCTTTGCTTTCTTGCCCAGGTCAACGGCAATCTGGCCCATTGAAAGCTTGCCGCTCAGGCGGTAGGTCCCCGCCTGGGTGATCGTGACCACGGTGTGCTCTCCGGCCTCGGCGGCAGAGTGCTTTTCGCTGTCGCTACCCTCGCCGTAGGCCCCGCCTTCAGTGTAGGTCTCCCGGTCCTCGTAGTAAACAATGTCCGCCCCGGTGTAGACGGCGGCGGTCTCATCGGTGGAGGCGGTCTTGCCATCCACAGTGACCCTTTCGTCCGAGAGGACGAGCTCGGTCACGTCCCCGGTCTTCCCGGCAGCATTGGCCCCACAGGCGGTGGAAAGCAGCAGGGCCGCCGTCAGAGCCAGAGCGGAAAATTTCATGTGTTTCATAGGCGTAAGCATCCTTTCCTGATAAGGTACCGCCATTGTAAAACAAAAACTTAAAATTAGTCTTAAACTCCGCCGGGTTTTTTCATCCCGCAAAAAAGGCGGGCTCCAGCCCGCCTTTTTCCTATTCCTTTACCACGAGAATTTTTTTAATGCCGTAGTGGCGGAAGAGGGCCAGCGCCCCTTCCCCGATGATCTCACCCGAGACGGCGATAGGGATGGCCGGAGGACAGGCCACGGTGGGCGAGGCGCAGACCCGGCCCAGAGCCGCCTCGGTCTCCACCCACTCATGGGGGGAGAATACGGCCTCCCGGATGGACATGACCCGCCGTGCTTTTTCAGCCCGCGGCGGCAAACTCGCTCTTTCCTTTGCCGCCTCCGGCTTCGCCGTCTCCAACGCATCAGAAAGCTTTTGAACGTCCTCCTCCGTGGTGTGGGCCGAGGCCATGAGCACCACATACTCGGCGTCGGCGTACTCCGGCTCCACGCCGCCTACCCGTAAAAGGTCGGACAGGGCGCTGCCGTCCCAGCCCCGCGCGGCGGCGTTCAGGGTCAGCTTCAGCCCTTCATTCCCCGCCAGGACCCAGCCCTGGGCGATAAGAGCGGTCTTCAGCTCCCCCAACCGCTGGACGGCAAGACGAAGCTCCCCTCTCCCCTCCCCCGCCAGCCAGGCGTTGCACAGGTCCAGGGAGGCCATGGTCAGATAGGAGGGGCTGGTGGAACCAAAAAGGGCCATGGCCGCCTTAGCGTCATCAGCCAAAGCCTGGGGGGCGTTTTTCCCGATGTGGAGATAGGCTCCCCCGGTCAAGACCGGCAAAGTCTTATGGGCCGAATCGCAGCACAGATCGGCCCCCTGATCCAGGGGATGGCACGGCTTCTCCAAAAAGTGCAGGTAGGCCCCGTGGGCGTTGTCCACCAACAGCAGAGCGCCGTGACGGTGGGCCACGGCGGCCAACGCATGGATATCTTGGACGTTCCCCAGGTAGTCCGGAGAAGTTATGTAAACCGCACAGGGGGGCGTTTCCATTCGGCCAAGGACTTCCTCCAGCTCTCCCGCCGTCACCGGACAGGCGCAGAGGGAGCCGCTCTCTTCCCTGGGCCACAGCCACTCCACACCGAAGCCCACCAAAGCGGCGGCGTAGACAAAGCTCTTGTGGACGTTCCGGGCGGCCAGGACTATCGGGGCCGTCCCCGGCTTTCTGTGGGTGACGGCCAGGTAGAGCATGGCGCGGATACACTGACTGCTCCCCTCGGTGCTCCACAGGCTCCGCCGGGAGCCAAAAAGGGCGGTGGTATTTTCCTCAGCCTGGGCGATGATCCCCTCCGCTTCATAGAGGGCGTCGGCCCCCTTGACCTCGGTGACGTCCCACCGCTCACAGCCCAGGCGCTCAAAGCCCTTATGCCCCGGCATGTGGAACCGACTCATACCCTCCAACTGATAGCCCTTAAGGAAATCAAAGACCGGGGTGTTCATGCCTCCTCGTCCTCTAACCGGGCGCATTCCAACGCGATGGCGCACTCCATCCGCTTGCGGAACAACTCACAACCCTGCTCGTATACCCCACTCACCGTGCCGGTGGCGTGGTAAGCGTTGGCGGCGCAGCCGCCGGAGCAGTATAGCTTTGCCCAGCAATCCTTGCAGCCGGGACGGGCATAGACGTTGCAGGCGGCAAACTGCTCCTGGGTCTCAGGGGCGGTGACGCCGTGCCACACGTCCCCCAGCTTGAACTTCTCCTCCCCCACGAACTGGTGGCAGGGATAGAGGTCGCCCCAGGGCGTGACCGCCATGTACTCGGTGCCCGAGCCGCAGCCCGAGATGCGCTTATAGACGCAGGGGCCTCCGGTGAGGTCAAGCATGTAGTGATAGAAGGTAAAGGGCTTCCCCGCCCGGCGGCGCTCCAGCATCAGCTGGGCGAGCTTCTCGTACTGCTCCTTGACGATCTCCATGTCCGCCGCCGTCAAAGCGGAGGGGTCAACCGGGGCGCAGACCACCGGCTCCATGCTCAGCTCAGTAAAGCCCAGATCCAGCATGGCCTTGATATCCTCTAAAAAGTCCGGGTTGTGGTGGGTAAAGGTGCCGCGCATATAGTAGCCCTTGCCTCCTCTGGCCTGTACCAGCTTCTGAAACCTGGGCACGATGCGCTCCCAGCTGCCCTTTCCGGCATAGTCCACCCGAAAGCGGTCATGGACCTCCCTGCGCCCGTCCAGGCTCAGCACCACATTGTGCATCTCTTTGTTGGCAAAGTCGATGACGTCGTCGTCGATGAGCATCCCGTTAGTGGTGAGGGTAAAGCGGAAGTTCTTCCCCCGCTCGGCTTCCACGCTCCGGGCATAGGCTACCAGGTCCTTCACCACCTGCCAGTTCATCAGCGGCTCGCCGCCGAAGAAGTCTACCTCCAAATTCCGGCGGCTGCCCGAGTGGTCCATAAGGAAATCCAGGGCCTGCTTACCCACCTCAAAGCTCATCACCGCCCGGTCCCCGTGGTACTTGCCCTGGCTGGCAAAGCAATAGGAACAGTTAAGGTTACAGGTATGGGCCACATGGAGGCACAGGGCCTTCACCACTCCGGCGGAGCGCTCCTTCAGCTCTCCCGCCAAAGGCTCAAAGGTATCCTCGGCAAAGAGCTTTCCCGCGTCACGCAGCGCCTCGATCTCATCACAGCACTGCTCCAGGTCATCAGCGGTGACGTCCTCATACCCGGCGGGGCGAGGGCGCCCCGCCCCACAATATTTCTCCCCGAGGGCAGCCAGAACTTCCTCCCGGCCTTTTCCCTCATCATAGAGGCCGATGGCGTCATAGCCCACCTCGTCCACCATATGGACTGAGCCAGAATAGGTATCGACGACGATGTTCATCCCATTCAGGGTATAACGATGTATCATAAGTAGTCTCCTCTGTTTTATAGACTGTCAGGCTCCGCGATGGAGTGGGCGCGCTCCACCCTTCTACAAAAAAATGCCGCCCACAGGCGGCATTTTTTGCTTGTTCCTCTGCTTACTTGCGGACGCTCTCGCACTGCTGATTGGCAATGCCGCAGCTGGTCTTGCAGGCGGACTGGCAAGAGGTCTGGCACTCGCCGCAGCCGCCGGTCCTGGCGCTGGCGCAGAGATCACGGGTCTCCATGGTCTTGATGTGCTTCACGAAAAACGCCTCCTCACTCGGATTTTGCACAATTATACCACGCTCTCACGGGGAAGTCAATCACTCATTCGACCTTTCCGGCAAGTCTCCCTGGGCAGGGCCGATGAGCAGAGCACCTTCCTTTGTGAACCGGGAACCGTGGCAGGGACAGTCCCAGGTTCCCTCCGCCTCGTTCCACTTCAGGGCGCAGCCCATGTGGGGGCACCGGGGGGTGGAAGGAGTCAGGAAGCCGGCGGCGGCCTCCATGGTGTTCACTGCCAGCTGGGGCCGGAGGATAGAGCGGGAGGGGGAATAGAGATGGGCGTAGGGATTTTCCCGCCCCGCGATGAGGTCACAGAGGAGCAGGGCCGATACCATGGAGGAAGTCATACCCCACTTATTAAAGCCCGTAGCCACATACAGTCCTTCCGTTCCGGCGGAGTAGGCGCCCACGTAAGGTATGCCGTCCAACGTCATGCAGTCCTGGGTGGCCCAGCGGCAGACCTCCTTTTTACCGGGAAAGTATTTGTTGGCCTGGCTCGACAGTTCCTCCCACGCCTCACCGCTCTTTCCGGTGCGGTGGGTGGAGCCCCCCAACAACAAATAGTTCCGGTAGTTCCGCAGGGACAGCCCCCCGGTCTCCTCATCCAGGTACATTCCCCCCACATTGGGGCCATCGTCCAGGGCCAAAACATAGGAGCGCTCCTGGTACATCTTCAAAAAATAACTGCCGTGCTTATTGAGGAGGGGAAAGTGGGTGCAGACCACGATCTGGTCGGCGGTGATCCGTCCCCCTTCGGTGACGGCCTCTCCCGGCCCCAACTCCTCCACGGCGGTATGCTCGTAAATATTCAGCTCTCCGGCAATGGTAAAGGCAAACTTCAACGGATCGAACTGAGCCTGCCGGGGAAACTTCACTGCCCCCATTGTGGCAAAGGGTAGGGGCAAAGTTTCCACATACTCCGCCTCTCCCCCAAATTCCTCAATGGCCCGCAGCTCCTTTTCCAGCTTCTCCCGGCTCGTCCGGGAATAGACAAAGCTGTCCCGCTCCTCAAAATCGCAGTCGATGCTCCGGCACAGCCTGCGGTACTCGTCCAGAGCGGCCTGGTTTGCCTCGTAATAAAGCCCCGCCCCCTCGCTGCCAAACTCCTTTGTCAGCTTTTGATAGACAAGGCCGTGCTGGGAGGTGATCTTGGCGGTGGTATTTTCGGTAACGCCGCCACAGATCACGTCCGCCTCCACGATAACGCAGTCCACTCCCTCCTGCTGGAGAAAGTATCCGCACAGCAGCCCCGCCAATCCGCCGCCGATGATGAGCACCTCGGTCTCCAGATCCTCCTTTAAGCTGGGAAAATGAGGCCGGGTCACGCTTTTCTGCCAGATAGAACTCATTTTTATCACCTCTCCGGCAGTATACCCGCCAAAGGGGGTTTTCACGCAAAACCGCCGGGGAGCAGTCATCCCCGGCGGCTGATTTTTGAAAAATTCACTTTTTATCCCGCTGGGGATCATATAGAAGCTGGGTGTAAATACCGCCCAGGGCCTTCAGCCCGTCGGCCACCAGTCCGGCAAAGCGGAAGGCCCCCCACTGGCGCAGGTGGGTGTTGTCGTCGCTGCCGTCGGGGTGGCTGGGATACAGCCCCGCCGGAAAGTTCATATAAAGCTCCCGGCTCTCCTCATCTCCCAGGCTCTCCACCAATGCGCGGCTGGCGGCGGTGAGGTCGATGAGGGGGATGCCCTCCCGCTCTGCCAGCGCCCGCACGGCGGCGGGGTAGGCTCCGTGGCTCTCAGTGAGGCATCCGCCCTCAAACCTCCGGCGGGTCAGGGGGGTGATGAGCACCGGAAAGGCCCCGGCGGCGCGGGCGATACTCACGTAGCGCAGCAGATTTTCCTGATAGGCCTCCGGATCGGCATACCGGGCGGGGTCCTCACTTTTTTCATCGTTGTGTCCAAATTGGATAAAGAGGAAGTCTCCGGCCTTCATTGCCTCCCGCACCGGCTCAAAAAGCCCCTGGTCCCAGAAGCTCTTGGTGCTGCGGCCATTCTCGGCGTAGTCATAGACCACTACGCCGGGGCGGAGATAGGCCTCCAGCTCCTGGCCCATGCCCCGCTGGGGCCAGGTGTCCACACGGTTAAAGTGGACGGTGGAATCTCCGATCCAGAAAATGCGCTTTTCCATTATTGTCAGGCCTTCTTCGCGTTCTCAAAATTCACCAGTACCTGGGCCCACTCAGCCCGGGTCAGGGTCTTGTCCAGCATCATGTTACCGCTCTCGTCTCCCTTGAAGAGACTGACGGTAATGCCCTTCTGGGCGCAGTAGGCGTCCATAACGTCCTTCACCACACCGCGGCTTGCGTCGGCGTCGGTGAAGCTGGCCCCATCATACAGTCCGGCGTTAGCCGCCCAGTTCAGGGCGGCGGCGTACCAGGCTCCGTCGGGGACAGACACCGTCTTGCTCCCGGCGGGGGCGGGAGCGCCCTCCATATTGTAGATGGTCTGGTAGACCGAAGCGGTGGTCACGTTTTTGTCCGGCTCAAAGCCCAGGTTGGTGCCCTTCATGGCGCCGCTGTCCAGCACGGCGCAGACGGCGGGATACCACCACTTGCTGCTGTCCAGGTCGGCGGGGCGGTTGGCGGCGGGAGCGGAGGCGTTGGCGCTGAAATCCGTGGAGGGCGGCGTGGCGGGCGTGCCGGCCCCGGTGGCGTAGGAGGGCAGCGGATACACCGCTATGTGGTCGCTCCTCTTGGCCGCCACAGGCACGCCCCGCTCTATCAGCTCCTCCACCGCCCACTGGGCAATGAGGTCGGCACCGTAGATGTTGAGGTGGGTGTCGTCGGTGGAGTCCTTGCCGTAGAACTCGGACCTGGAGAAGTTGGCGTAGCCCATGAAGCGGGGGTCGTCCTTCTTCACATAGTTGAACATATCCTTGGCGCTTTCCAGGCCCACCTGGTTGATCCAGTCGTTGGTCCTGGCATAGAGGTCGATGCAGGGGATGCTCAGCTCATAGGCCAGCTCTCTGGTAGCGTTCACATAGGCCTCCAGACTGGCGTCGGAGGTCTTCCGGCGGCTGATGCTGGTGGCGAGGATGGGCTTGGCCCCCTTCTCCCAGGCCAGCTCCACATACTCCAGCATGGACTGCTTGTAGGAGCCATCGGTAAAGCGGTCCCCGGCCGGGTCGGTGAAGGATTCGGCCTTGTTGTCGTTGTGGCCGAACTGGACGATAAGGTAGTCGCCCCTCTTCAGGCTGTTTTTCAAGGTCTCGTAGTTGGCCTCCTTCTTGAAGCTCATGGAGGCCCGGCCACTGAGGGCCAGGTCGGTAACGGTGACGCCGTTGAAATAGCCGCCGAAGAGCTGGGCCCAGCCCTTCCGGGGGTAGCGGTCGTCGCCGTAGACGCTGGCGGTGGAGTCGCCCACCACGTAAATGACCGCGCCCTCGGCCACGGTCTCGTCGGCCCTGACAGGCTCCACCAGGGTGACGCCGGTCTTTACGTTCCGGGCCATCACCTCCACGTGGTCCCCCTCGTTCATGGGCAGATCCATATAGAGGGTCACGCTCTTGCCCACGGGGATGTTGGCGAAGGTCTCCGCCATGGAGAAGTCGTGGCTGGCCTTCACGCTGCCGTCGGCGGCGCAGATCCTCACAAAGATGGCGTCGTCAGGGTCAGGATTGGGGGCATTGCAGGTGACGTTGACGGTGTGGAGGCGCTCGCCGGGGGCATAGCTGAAGCGGGTGGCGCCGCTCTGGTCCTGATAGCTCCAGGAGTCCAGGGTCACAGGGACAATACCCGCCACAGTGACGGCAAAGTCCTTGGTGGCGCTGGCGGAGCCCCGGGTGATGGTGGCGGTGAGGGTAGCGGTCTTGTCCGTCTGGGCGGCGGGATAGACCTTACCGTCGTTGTCCACCACGGCGGGATCGGAGCTTTTCCATGTGATGGCGGTCCCCCGCTTGCCGGCGGTGGGCAGATTCAGGTTGCGCTTCACCGAGGAGGTGTCGCCCAGGGTCAGAGCCTCGGCGGCCTTGGCCACGGCGGAATTATCGTCAGGGTCGGCGGAAACGGTGACGTCAAAGACCACGTCGGCCTTGAACTCCCGGTTCTCCTGGACCTGGAAATGCCCCGTGAGCGTGACCTTGGTCTCGATCTTCTGGCAGTTCACTGTGCCGTCGTTGGCGATGACCGCGGCATTAGAGGTTGTCCAGTTCACGTCGCAGGAGCCGAAGCGGGACTCATAGCTGTCCAGCAAGTTCAGGTTTTCTTCCACATGGTCCTTGTCGGCGTTGGTAGCTTTGATCTTGTCAAAGGAGAAGGCGGCGATCTCGTCGGCAAATTCCCTGGCGGGGTCCACGTTCTTAAAGGTACAGCCATAGAGGCGCAGCTTGGAGCCCTGGGCATAGACGGTGTAGGTATGTCCGCCCTGAACGATGATGGTGGCGGAGGCGTTGGCGGTCTGGTCGATGACGGCGCCGTCATAGCCGTTCATGGCCGTGCCATTATCCAGAATGAAGAACTGCTTGCCGCCGCCCAGGCGGTACATGATCTCCAAAGTGCCGGCGGCCACGCTGGGGTCAAAAGCAAAAGAGTAGTAGGTACCGGTACCGCTTCCCACCTTGGGATTGGCCTTGCCCACGATGTAGCCGGGATAGGTCACGCCGCTGTCGGAAACGATATTTCCAATGGCGGCGTAGGTCCACTCGTCCGCGCCCACGGTGAGCGTCATACCGGGGATGCCGGTGTCGATCACGGTGGGAGAAGTCACCGCCCCCGGGGCGGAGCTGGGCGAGTATGTCATCCCATCCGCGGCCAGGGCGGGCGCGCTCACCAGGGACAGTGCCATTGTCAGGGCCAGGAGCAGAGGCAGCATACGCTTTTTCATCGTTTGGTCTCCTCCTCAAAAGGTATCTTTGATCTTGGGTATCCCGATTTTCTCACTAATATCATATTACCATCAAACGCCCCGGTTTTCAATGAAAAAGTTGCCTTATTCCAAAAAAGCCCCGGGGGCCGGATCGGCCTTGCCCGCCTGCGCCATAAGGAAGTACGGCATCTTCCCTCCCCATGCAAAGCCTTGCGACGCAGTCGGGCTTGTGATAGAATGGTCGCGAAATGGTTTTGCAGCGCATTTGAACAGGAGGGGATCGGCGATATGGCAAAAGCATATTTAGAGCAGGAGTCCATCAGGGAAGGCGCCAGAAGACGCAAACTGTTTTTGGGAGCATTTATATTTTTTCCTGCGTCTCTGCATTGCTTTACTTTGCAGTGGGAGATTCCATTGATCTAAGTGACCCGGAGGATAAAAAGCTATTTGTCATATTTGCCGTTATGGCGGGGCTTATGTTGTTTTGCACGGCAGTCCAACTGTTGATCGCCATGCTGCCCGCTAAAAACGGCAGAAATCTTGTCCTTCCTCTTGGGGAAACCACTGTACAGGCAGCGGCGGAGATCATTAACAGGGAAGCCGCCGAGGGAAAGATTTTGTATGAGGAAGCCATGAACTGCAACACCATAAAAAAATACAGCGCCAGGATCGTAATACTTCCTTCCTACGTCCTTCTTATTCAGGAAATAGGTAAAATAACCGCCATTCCCCGTGATAAAATTTGTTGGATATGTGCCCAGCGCGGACACAAGGGCGGGCCTTATTATGTGCGGCTGCTGATATTTACGGATAAAAAGCTGATCGGCTTTGATGGGAATGATATTGACCATACCCAGAAAATAGCGGAAAATATATACCGGTACATTCCAAATGTGTTTGAAAATTTGGATTTAGAGTACTACAATATGCCGGATCTCCCGCATATATTGGAAAAGCTCTATGAGGAAAACCGCGCCGGTTTTTGGGAGCTTTACGAACTGGCAAAGGAAACCGGTAGGCCGCTGTAAATAACAAAGGCGGCATATAAAAGCTCCCCGCGAACCGTCCTGGTTCGCGGGGAGCTTTTATATGCGTATCATCAAAAATGTACGGCTGTTACTTTTTTAGCTTCAGCAGGGGCGCGCCGTGCTCCACCGTGCCCTCGGCCACCAGCCCCACGCCGGCAAAGTCGTCGGCGTTGGTGACCACGATGGCGGTGACAGCGGGATGGCCGGCGGCCTGGATGTCGGCCAGGGTGAACTTCAGCATCGGCTGACCCGCCTTGATCTTGTCCCCCTCCTTCACCATACAGGTGAAGCCCTTGCCGCCCATCTCCACGGTGTCCATACCCACGTGGATGAGCACCTCCACGCCGTCGGCGCTGGTGACGCCCAGGGCGTGCTTGGTGTCGGTGGTCTGGGTGACAGTGCCGTCAAAGGGGGCGTAGACGGTCTCCTCAGCCGGGTCCATCCCGCAGCCCGGGCCCAGGATGCCCTGGCTGAAGACAGGGTCGGGAATGTCCTCCAGCTTCATGGCGGCGCCGGTGAAGGGAGCGCAGACCGTCAGGGCCGCGGCCCTGGCCTCGATCCCGTCATTTGCGGCAGTGTCCTTGCCCAGAAGTTTGTCAAAAAATCCCATTGTCTTTTCCTCCTTTACTCGCTTAGCGTCCCGCCATTGGTGGCGATGACGTTTTTATACCAGTCGAAGCTCTTCTTGCGGTAGCGCTCCATAGTGCCCGAACCATCGCTGTTCAGGTCCACATAGATCATGCCGTAGCGCTTTTTGATCTCGGCGGTGGAGCAGGAGATGAGGTCGATGCAGCCCCAGGCGGTATAGCCCATGACCTCCACGCCGTCCTGGATGGCCTTGCCCACCTGCACCAAGTGGTCGTTCATATACTTGATGCGGTAGTCGTCGATGACGGTCTTGCCGCCCTTGCCGTCATCGATCAGCTCGTCGTTGGCTCCCAAGCCGTTCTCAGCGATGAACAGGGGCTTCTGATATCTGGCATAAAGGCGGTTGAGGGTATAGCGTAGGCCCTGGGGAGCGATCTGCCAGCCCCACTCCGTTACCTTGGAATAGGGGTTGCGGCGCAGACCGGGGGTCATGTTGCTCCCCGAGGGTTCCCCCTTGGTGGGGTCGGCACAGGCGCAGTTGCTGGAATAGTAGCTGAAGGAGACGAAGTCCACCGTGTGCTTCAGTGCCTCCCGGTCCTCGTCGGTAATGTCCAGCTGAATATTGTCCGCCGCGAACAGCCGCTTGGTAAAGTAGGGATACTCCCCCCGGGCCTGAATGTCGGAGAAGAGATAATAGTCGTCGTTGAGTTCCATGACCTTAATAAGATCGTCGGGATTGCTGGTGAGGGGGTAGATGGTGACGGCCAAGATCATGCACCCCACTTTGTAATTGGGGTCGATCTCATGGGCCAGCTTCACCGCCTTGGCGCTGGCCACCAGCTCGTGGTGGATGGCCTGATAGAGATCCTGCTTGCTCAGCTTCTCCTTGGGGGTAAGGATGGCGCCGCTCATAAAGGGCTGGTGGAGGATGGAGTTGATCTCATTGAAGGTGAGCCAGTACTTCACCTTGCCCTTGTACCGGTTGAACACAGTCTCGCAGTACTTGAGATAGAGGTCGATCATCTTCCGGCTGCGCCAGCCGTCGTACTTCTTCGCCAGGGCCAGAGGGGTCTCGTAGTGGGACAGGGTGATCAGCGGCTCGATGCCGTATTTCAGGCACTCGTCGATCAGGTCCTCGTAGAACTTCAGCCCCGCCTCGTTGGGGGTGGCCTCCTCCCCGGTGGGGAAAATGCGGCTCCAGGCGATGGAGAAGCGGTAGACCTTGAAGCCCATCTCGGCAAAGAGGGCGATGTCCTCCTTGTAGCGGTGGTAATGGTCGATGCCCCGCAGCTTCAGGTTGTCCGGGGTGGGACCGTCGGTGATGACCTTAAAGCCCTTGGGCAGCACGTCCTGGATGCTGAGGCCCTTGCCGTCCTCGTCATAGGCGCCCTCGCACTGGTTGGCGGCGGTGGCGCCGCCCCACAGGAAATTTTCAGGAAATCTCATGTCGCAGGCTCCTTTTTCAGATAATTTCTTACTTGCCCACCTTCTCGTCCCTGTAGAGGACGAAGGAGACGGCGAAGGCCACCACAAAGGCGATAGCGGCGCCGATACAGGCAAAGTAGAAGTTGGACATGGGGGCGTCCAGGCCGATATAGCTGGGCAGGGTCAGCAGGCCGGGAGAGCCGCCGGAGTAGTTCTTGGTGTTCATCAATCCCATGAAGAAGCCGCCCACACCGCCGCCGGCCATGGCGGCGATCATGTTGGTCTTGATCTTCATGGTGACGCCGAAGAGCACCGGCTCAGTGATTCCGCAGACGGCGGTAATGCCGGTAGCGGAGGTCAGCTGCTTACGCTCGGAATCCTTGGTCTTGAGGGACACGGCCAGGGCCGCTGCGCCCTGGGCCACGTTGGAGGCCAGCTGGCCGGGATAGATGATGGTATCGAAGCCCAGGGTCATACGGTTATTGATACCGATGGGGGTAAGGGCGTGGTGGGTGCCGGTCATGACCAGGAAGGGCAGGAACAGGCCGATGATGGTGGGCACCAGCCAGGGAGTGATGTCGC
>CAJTLK010000042.1 GCA_910577415.1 uncultured Oscillospiraceae bacterium | reverse complement strand
GTCTCAAACTTCATATCCCGGTTGGTGATGATGCCTATGAGCTTGCCGTTATCGCAGATGGGCACGCCGGAGATCCGATACTTGGCGCACAGCTCGTTGGCCTCCGCCAGGGTATGGCCGGGAGCCAGGAAGAAGGGATTGGTGATGACGCCGTTCTCGCTGCGCTTGACCATATCCACCTGCTCGGCCTGGGCGCTGATGGACATATTCTTATGGATGACGCCAATACCGCCCTCCCGGGCGATGGCGATAGCCATACGGGACTCAGTCACCGTATCCATGGCGGCGCTCATCAGCGGGATATTGAGGACGATCTTCTTCGTCAAATGGGTGTGCAGATCAATGTCCGCGGGGAGGACATCGCTCTTGGCGGGAACCAAAAGCACGTCGTCAAAGGTAAGTCCCTGCTTTACGAATTTCTGCGCCGCATCTGGATTGACCATATGGCATCTCCCTTTCCATACATAAATTTTATCTATTTTAATCTTCTTCTGGCAGCTTGTCAAGGGTCAGCAGAGCGTCAAAGCGGGTGTCTCCCTTCTGCCCCGTGCCCAAAATATAGACCCCCTCAGCCGTCTCGGCCTTCAATAGCTCAATGCTCTCTCCGGCCATACACTCCTTGATATAGCCGATCTGGAGTTCAGAGACGAACTGGCCTCCCAGCCGCCCCTCCAGTCCGGCGGCGTCGGCGGCCAGGTCTGCATAGCGGACATTGTTCACATGGCCATTGCAGTCGATGTCGCTATAATGGAACCTTCTTTGCTCCACAAGGGCCATGTCGGAAGGCAACCGCAGCCCGGAGAGCTTTTTGCTCTTACACAGCTCCCCGCCGTCGGTGGCGGCCAGTTCTCCCACGTCGGTAAGCCGCAGCAGTCTCCGGCTCTCCTCATCCACCAGCACCCAGACGCTCACCGCCTCGCCTACCGGCTTTTTACCCACGAAAAGGTCAAAATCCCGGTACATGGCGGGGCCTCGCCCGCCCCGGTGCCAGGTCCGAAGCGTCACCTCGTCCCCCCACATCAGGGGCCGGTCCAGATGGTACCACATCCGGGTCACCATCCAGAGCGCGTTATGATTTTGCCGCATCTCCGGGCCGGAGGCGTGGAATTGACATGCCGCCTGGGTCGCCCCCTCCTGGAGGATAGCCAACACCCCGGAGGGACGGCACTGAAGGTTCAGCCCCGCCTGGCCGGCGCCAATTGGGAATGTGGCCTCGTAAAGCATTACCCCTCCTCCTTTCCGCCGATGAGGAGGGTATAGTGGCAGCACAGGTCCTCCAGGTCCTCCCCGGTGGCGGCGGGAAGGCGGAGCTTTGCTCCGCATTGGGCGCACTCCAGCTCCACGGAACTGTAATGCACTTTTACTTTATAGTGCTTGGAGCCACAGCGGCAGGAGATACCGTCCCGTTCGGCAATATCCTTCAACTCTCCCAGCACCTCGGTCATCACGGCCTCGTTGAGGAAACTCCCCTCTTCTTCAGGCTTATCCCCCATTTGAGCCGCGGCCTCCTCCAGTCGGCGGAGCGCGCCAAAGACGGTCTGCTCCTCACCCACATAGCAGCAGTCAAGGCCCGTCGCCTTACAGGAGAGGGCCAACGTCTTCTCATGGAGAAAGGCATGGACGGGCACTCGGATGTGGTGATCCTTGCCGCAGTAGAGGCAGGGTACCGTCAGATCGGCGTGGTCGGCCTCCAGTTCCACCTTCATGGCCGAGCCGCCGCAGGGGCAGGGCAGCTTGCTGGACCCGGCGGCGAGGCGGAACACGCTCTGCTCCATCACCACGCTCTGTTTACAGCTGGGGCAGAGGTAGGCTATCGTGCGTTTGGGTTCTTCCATAAGTATTTCTCCGTTTTATCCTTGGTATTGATAGGCCACCCTGAGGGTGTCGCCCTCCTTTTTATCCAGGTTGACCACGCCGCAGTAGACAAAGCCATGCTTTTCCAGCAGATGGCGCATGGTGGCGTTCCTTTCATGGGTATCGGCCCGGATGTCGGGGCAAATGGTTTTACAGCATGCCATACATTGGGAAAATACCCCCATTACCGTTCCGTCGCTGGCCAGGCGGTGGATGGTACCATAGGGGCGGTCATTGAGCCACGCGCCGTCGATCACGGCGTAGCTGGGATCGTTGCCCAAAATGAACGCGAAAAAGGCATGCGGCGCACCGTCCGCGCCGCAAAGAACATAGAGGTCGCCCTTGGCGATATCCCCTTCCAAATAGTTGTCGGGATAGCCCGGCTCCCACTGAGTAGTGTTTCCGCTTTTCTCCATGTAGGCCCTGGCGGTCCGGCTGATTTGGAAAAGAGCCGGAAGGTCGGCTCTGATCGCTTTGCGGATCATGGTCATTCCCTCTCTTTCTATCCATCTTAGTTTACCACAAGTGGGAGAAAGTGTAAACGGCGGCAGAAAAAATTCTGCCGCCGACTGGGGATTATTTTTCCCTTTTTGCTCAAACTAAGGCCAAATGGAAAAGAGGGTGAAGCATTTGGCTACCAAAAAATTAGGGACGCAGACCGTGGCGCTGGCGCATCCCCCCGCCATCATCGGTCACGCCAACATCGTCGGAAAAAAGGAGGGCGACGGCCCTCTTGCGGACAGCTTTGACCACATTGAACAGGACGACTCCTTTGGAGAAAAGACCTGGGAAAAGGCCGAGCCCTCTATGCAAAAGCTGGCCTTTGCCATGGCCCTGGATAAGGCGGGACAGGCAGCCTCCAATCTGGACTATCTCTTTGCCGGCGACCTTCTGAACCAGTGTATCGGCTCCGGCTTTGCCGTTCGGGGCCAGGACGTGCCCTTCTTCGGCATCTATGGCGCCTGCTCCACCATGGGCGAAGGACTTTCCCTGGCCGCCATGATGATCGACGGCGGCTTCGCCCAATTTGCCGGGGCTGTGACCTCCTCCCACTTCTGCTCGGCGGAGCGGCAGTACCGTACGCCGCTGGAGTATGGCGGCCAGCGCACTCCCACCGCCCAGTGGACGGTGACCGGTGCGGGTGCGGTGGTGCTGGCAAAGGACGGCCCCGGCCCCCATGTCACCCATCTCACCACCGGCAAGGTGGTGGACAAGGGGATCAAAGACGCCAACAACATGGGCGCAGCCATGGCCCCGGCAGCCTATGCCACCCTTACCGCTCATTTTCAGGATACCGGGCGCGCGCCTGATTTCTACGACCTCATCGTCACCGGCGACCTGGGAAAGCTGGGCAAGGAGATCATCCTGGACTTTTTCCACCGTGATGGCGTGGACCTCACCAACTACGATGACTGCGGCACCCTCATCTACGATCTGAAAAACCAGGACGTCCACTGCGGCGGCTCGGGCTGCGGATGCTCGGCCAGCGTGCTCACCGGGTATCTTCTCAACGGGATGCGGGAGGGCAAATGGCAGAACATCCTCTTCTGTCCCACTGGGGCTCTTCTTTCCCCCACCTCCACCCAGCAGGGAGAAAGCATCCCCTGCATCTGCCATGCGGTAGCTATCTCAATGGGCCAGTAAAGGAGAAAAGTTATGGAACTTTTTTTAGAATATGGAAAAGCGTTTTTATGCGGCGGACTGCTGTGCCTCATCGGCCAGCTCCTCATCGACAAAACTCCCATGACCCCCGCCCGTATCTTAGTGGCCTATGTGGTCTCCGGGGTAGTGCTGGGAGGGCTTGGGCTTTATAAGTACGTGGTGGACTTTGGCGGCGCCGGAGCCACCGTGCCCCTCACCGGTTTTGGCTTTTTGCTGGCGAAGGGCGTACAGAAGGCCGTGGCGGAGCACGGGCTTCTGGGCGCCCTCTCCGGCGGCGTGACCGCCACCGCCGCAGGCATCACCGCCGCCATCTTCTTCGGCTATCTGGTGGCCCTTCTCTTCAAGCCAAAATCTAAGTCTTAAGCCCTTCCCTGCCGTAGATCTCCAGCAGCCCCTTCAATATTTGGACATGGACCTCTTCATCGGCAATGATTCGGCGCAGATTTTCCACCACGTTGCCGTCTTTGATCCAGAGAGACTGCTGGGTATATTTGCGGATGGTGGTCTCCTCTTCCTCCAGCAGATAACGAAGGCTCTGCTCCACTTGGCGGGGGTAGCGGAGGTACTCTGGCGTCCAATATCTCCGTCCCCCGCGGAAGGGACTCCAAAGCCTCGGGTCCTCTCCCAGCTGCCGGGACAGCTCAGAGAAGATCGCCAGGTGGTGCATCTCCACCATGGCGATATGCCCCAGACAGTCGGCCACCTCGCTGGCCTGGATAAAATGTCCGTAAAGATAGGCCGCGACGGCCCCCATTTCCGATACCCCGCCGCCTACATTGGATAGAATGGCGAGAGCGTAGCGGCGGTTTTTCTCCCCTGCCCGGATCTCCGGGTAGGGACCGGGCGCGGTATACTGAAGCTGGCAAGGGATCTCTTCCATAGTTCGCCCTCCTTTAGTCTTCGTCTGCTTTCAGGCTATGCCAAGGCTCCCTTGTCCTATGTTCGCCTCGTAATATAATTTTAATAATTATATTACGAGTTATTGTTGATTTTTTCATGTGGTGATGATATACTAATGGTATCAAGAAATGAAATCAGGTGATCCCATGGACTATACACAGGCTATTTATCAAGGCGGAAGCCGCCGCCTCCGCAGGATGCGGTTGGCCTCCAAGGGCGAACGGGGCCGGGACCCCTATGACGGCCTTCGGCCCTGGTCGGCCATCACCCATGGCCTGGGCGCGGCACTGGCCGTCCTGGGAACGGTATTGCTGCTTGTCCGCTCCGTACAACTGGGGCTGGACGCTTGGCACACGGTCTCTTTTGCCATATACGGCGCTTCCATGATCGGGCTGTATACCGCCTCCACCCTCTACCACTGTCTCAATGTGAGCGTCAAGGGCAGGCTGGCCCTGCGGAAGTATGACCACTGCTCCATCGCTTTGCTCATTGCCGGCAGCTACACCCCCATCTGTCTCACCCTCCTTCGGACCCAGGGAGGCTGGGGGTGGAGTATTTTCGGCGTTATCTGGGCCATGGCGGTGTGCTCCTGCGCGCTGTCGCTGGTGTGGATCACCTCCCCTCGCGCCTTGACCTCCGGGGTCTACCTAGTGATGGGTTGGCTGGCGGTGGTGGCCCTCTATCCCCTGTCCAAGGCCATGCCCGCAGAGGGAATGGCCTGGCTCCTGGCAGGAGGGCTGCTGTACACCGTAGGCGGAGTGCTCTATGCCGTCAAGTGGCCAGGACGAAACAATCCCCGCTTTGGCTGTCATGAGGTCTTCCACCTCTTTATCCTGGCGGGCAGCATCTGCCATTTCTTTATGATGTACCGGGTACTGTGCCGATAGGCATCGTTCTTTTTTAGAATGAGAGCCGCGTCCTTTCAAGGGACGCGGCTCTCATTCTATTTGTTTAGAAGGTATATCCCGAAATTCAGATATCCGGCAAAGGCTACCCAGGCCAGATAGGGCACAAGGGTCCACCCTGCCGGATGGGACCGTTGGCGGAAGAGGAGGAAGGTCCACAGGATCAGCCCCCACAGCGCCACCAGCCACACAAAGGCAAAGAGATACCACCCGCAATTAAAAAAGAAAATGGTCCAAAGAAAGTTGAACGCCAGCTGTAAGGCATATACGCACAGGGCCTTTCCTTTCCCAACGCCGCGGCGGCCCTGGCTGTTGAGGACCAGGTACGACCCAATACCCATCAGGACATAAAGGACGGTCCACACCACCGGGAACAGCCACATAGGCGGCGACAGCGGCGGCTGGTCCAGCTGAGGAAAGCTCTCCATGGCATCCTTTGTCAGAAAAGCGGATAAGCCACCCACCGCCAGTGGGATGGCCACGCACACCGCCAATTGCTTCCACTTGATCTTCACACTTTATCACCCCCGCTATCTTATCAAGCAAAGGGGAGATTTATACAAACATGAGCGAAATGCAGAGCTACTTCACTGTATATCCGCCTTGGACCAGCAGCAGACAGTCCTCCTCAGCGGCGACGGTCTGCTTGTCCCCGGTTGCTATGTAGAGGTGGTTTTCCGCAAGGCTACCGTCGTTGGCCCAGGTCTCCCCGGTGGTCAGGTCCACCAGAGCGTCGGTGCTTTTCAACGTTCCTGAGCGGAGCAGAAACTGGCTCCCGGCCTCCGGCGCTATGGTCTCGCCCTTCTTTAGCTCCACGGCCAGAAAGGTCGTCCCCCCTGGCTTTTGCTCCTTTTGCAGCTTGTCAAAGCGTTCCTTGACCTGCTTGTCCACCTGCTCCATGATCTCCGGCAGGGCCACCTCATTGAGGTAATCCAGCGTCACCAAGGGGTTGGACTGACTGCCCTGGCTCCCGGCGGCAATGGCCCCTCCGGCGATGACCGCCGCTGTCAACCCCACACAGGCAAGGCATTTTGACCATTTCTTTCTCTTCATATCGCTCCTCCTATGTATCTGCGCTTCCCGCGGCCGGGGTGGGCGCGCCCACGCGCCGCCCGCTCCCGACCACGACTTACACCAATTGCCGGGGACGCAGTCCAAAGCTCACCGCGATGGCCCCGTCTACCTTTTCCATCTGTTCCTCGTCCAGCCGGCCCATATACTCTCTCAGCCGCTTTTTATCCAGCGTGCGGATCTGCTCCAGTAGGACCACGGAATCCTTGGGCAGACCGTAGGTGTTGGCTGAAAGATCAATGTGGGTAGGCAATCGGGCTTTGCCGGTCTGCGAGGTGATGGCGGCGGCGATGACGGTGGGGCTGTGGCGGTTGCCGGTGTCGTTCTGAATGATCAGCACCGGGCGCACGCCCCCCTGCTCGCTGCCCACCACCGGGCTCAGATCGGCGTAGAAAATATCTCCACGTTTTACGCTGCTGTCCACAACTCTCACGCTCCGCGGTTCAAAGTCACCGCTGTCCCCTGCTTCTCACGCCGGTTTCAGTGGTCACTATGATTTTCCCACGGCAAAACTGGAATTATACCCCTCGCATTTGAATTTACGGGAAGTCGGGTTCCTCCCAGCCGTCCGGCCATGACCTCCCCCAGCCATTTTACGCCAAAGCGGCGCCAGGGGTGCCAATCAAAACAGCCGGGATGGCAGCCCCGTCCCCTGTGTCAGCCCTCGATATAGAGCCGGGGTACCCGTTTGCTCACATTGCACAGCAGCTCATATTGAATGGTCCCCGCCAACTCAGCGGCAGCCTCCACAGGAGCATGGGGGCCGTAGACCTCCACCTCGTCTCCGGGCGTAACGCCGGGGACCCCCGTGACGTCGACCATACACAGGTCCATACACACCCGCCCCACCAGAGGAGCCAGACGTCCTCTGAGCCAGACGCTTAGCCTGTCCGAGCATTTCCGGGACAGCCCGTCGGCGTAGCCGATGCCCAGTACCGCCAGTCTGGCGTCATGGTCCAGGGTATGGGTGCGGCCATAGCTCACCGCCGTTCCCGCCGGGACGTCCTTCACCGACAGCACCCGGGTCTTCAGGGTCATCAGTGGGGCCAGACCGGGACCGTCCAGCCCTTCGCACGCCGGGTCAGGGTAGTGGCCGTAGAAGGCGATGCCGGGGCGGACCATATCCAGATATGTACAGGGGTAGTTCAAGGTTGCGGCGCTGGCGGCACAGTGGCGGATGGGAAACATGATCCCCCTCTCCTCCAATGCCTTCAGCAGATCCAGGAAACGGGTGAATTGGAGCATGGTGTACTCCTCGCTGCCGTCGGCGTGGGAGAAGTGGGTAAATATCCCCTCCCATTCCAGCCCCGGCAGCGTATGCATCCGCGCCGCGGCCTCCACTGTGGTGGACAGGCTGGCGGCGTCGCAGAGCAGGCCAAGCCGTGTCATGCCGGTGTCCGCCTTCAGGTGGACCTTCAGCGGTTTTCCCGCCCTTACCGCCGCCTGGGACAGGGCCACGGCGGTCTCCTCATTAAAAACGCCCTGGGTCAGCTCGTTTTTGATCAGCTCCTCCGCCCAGCACGGGTCGGTGTAGCCCAGGATCAGGATAGGGGCCTTGATCCCGGCCCTTCGCAGCTCCTCACCCTCGTCCAGGCAGGCCACCGCCAGATAGTCGATCCCCAGTTCCTCTAATTTTCGGGCTACCGGGACAGCCCCGTGACCGTAGGCGTCGGCCTTTACCGGGGCCAGGAGCTTGCAGCCCTGGGGCAGCATCGCCCGGAGGGTATGATAATTGTGCTCCAAATTTTTTAAACTGATCTCCGCCCAGGTGCGGCGTGTTTTCCTGTCCATAACGCTCCCTCTTTTCTTCCTCTATTCTACTCTATCCCAGCCATCAGGTCAAGCATACCTTCTTGACAGAAAGTGGAGCGGCAGGGTAAAATAAGATGGAAAAATTCAAAGGATAGGAGTGCTGTTTCATGGGATTTTTGGATAAGCTCTTTGGTAAAAAGAAGGAGGAGGTCTCCCCCGGAGGCTCCACCATTTACCGCTATCCATCCCAGGATGACCGTAAGCTTCAGCTCCCGGAGGACGCCGGGACCTATCTGGAGGAGATCGAAGCCCACTTCGATTCCATCTTCCCCGGACGGGAGAGCTTTGTCTACCATGAGCTTATTTCCGATATCGTCCATATCGACGTACATATCATGAAGCCCACGGAGAAGGAGCCTTTTTATGTGGTCTTTACCACCGGCATGAGCGACAAGCCCATGGCAGTCACCCACGATGTTCCCAAGGAGCAGCGGCGGGACTATGAGCTGGCCGAGCTTTTTATGTTTCTCCCCGGCAGCTGGGACCTGGGCGGCGAGGGCACAAGCGCCGCCGACATCCACCCGGCCCACTTCTGGCCCATCCGCATGCTGAAGTTCCTGGCCCGCTTCCCCCACGAGTACCGCACCTGGCTTGGCTATGGACACACCATCCCCAATGGCCCGGGCTATGCCCCCGTGGACGACAGCGTAAGCTTTGGCGGCGCGGTGCTCAGCGGCGGCACAGGCCCGCTTTGCTCCATGACCGCCAAGGATGGCAGAAAGATCAATTTTTACCACCTGGTCCCCGCCTACAAGGAGGAGATCGAGTACAAGCTGAAATATGGTATGTCCGCACTGGAAAAGGTCTTTCAGGAAAAGGACCTTCCCATGGTGCTGGCGCCCCGCCGTCCCAACCTCTGTCCCGATTTCAAGGAGGTCCTGGACGGCTGAATGCAATGGCCCCGCTGATCTAAAGCGCGCCCGGTATCCATTGGATACCGGGCGCTTCTTTTTCTTTTATCCCTTCGCCGCGGTCTGCAGTGTCAGGCTGAAGTCGGTAAATTTACATTGGAGCACGGTCTCTCCCCCGTCGCTGATCTCCGCGTGATGGAGAACGGCGCTCTCCGGCACAAACCAGAGCTGGGCCTCCGTCCCTTCTCCCGGCGGCTTTTCCGCCTCCCGGCAGGTGACATGGAGTAGTTCCACTCCATCCCAGTCCTCCAGAGCGCACTCAGCCAGGTACCCTTCCCTGGCGTACCCCAGCAGAGCGGGCAAAGCGTCTATGGGGGTAAGCCCTGCGCTGTTGAGCGGCCCGGTCTCCAGCATGGCGCCGCCGAATTCCAAGGCGGTCTCTCCCTTGCTGATATGGGCCGTTGCTCCGGCTACGTTCTCCGGCGCGGTAAGCTTCAAAGTGGTCTCCCCCCCCTTTGTCCAGGAGAAATCCACGCCGAACTCATATACCCGGCGGCCATAGTCGGCGGTCATATCCATGTGTCCTGAACAGTCGGTCATCTCCAAATACTTCTCCCGGGTCTCCAGCATCATTTCCTCGGCCCCACGCCCGCCTTCCCCGCCGCAAGCGGCGAGGGTGAGCGTCAGGATCATCATCAGTGCGCAAAGCCGTCCGCGCACATCGGCCCCTCCTTAAAATTTTTTCAGCGTCTGGGGTATTTTCGCTATCAGGTCCGCCGGGGTCACCCCATACTCCCCCAGCTCCTCCGCCGCCAGGTCCCCCGCCTGACCGTGAAGGCACACCGCCCAAGGTGCGGCGGGCTTGGCCTCTACGCCCTGGCTCAGCAGGGATAGGATCATCCCCGCCAGCACGTCGCCGGAGCCGCCCTTGGCCATGCCGGGATTGCCTGTGGTATTGACAAAGACCTCCCCGTCCGGGAAGGCGGTGACGGTGCGGTGGCCCTTGAGCACCAACACACATCCATGTGCCGCCGCAAAGCCCCGTGCTGCCTCCGCCCTGTCCTCCCCCGGCAGTTCCCCCGCAAGCCGGGAGAATTCTCCGTCGTGGGGCGTGAGAACGGTGAGACGGTCCCTACGGCTGTCCAACACATCTATATGCCCTTCCAGGGCATTTATGCCGTCGGCGTCCAACACCAGGGGGCAGGTCAGCTCCTCCGTCAGCTTCCGGGAGACCCAGGCAGCGTCCTTTGCCCGGCTCAGGCCGGGACCTATGAGGACGGCGTCGGCCTGAGCCATATGCTCCTTCGCCCCGCCCAGGGCCTTTCGTGAAAAGCTCCCCCGTCCGGGACCAATGCTGCCCCACGGAATGGTAGGGAGCGGAAAAGGCATAGCGCTGCTGAGCCTCGTGGCGGCCACAGGCCACACCGGCTCAGGCACCAGCACAGTCACCAGCCCCGCCCCGGCGCGGACGGCGGCCTGGGCCGCCAGAATGGGCGCGCCGGAATAGCCTACGCTGCCACCCAGGATACACACCCGGCCAAAGTCGCCCTTGTGGGCGTTTCTGTCCCGGCGAGGCAAGAATATATCCTCGGGCGTTACCTCCCAGACCTTTGCCGCTATTTCGCGCACAACATACCCTCCTCTGTCTGTTTTTTCTTCATTATAGGACTTTTTTGCGCCCGGCGTCAATGTGAGGCTTGCTTTTTTCGGGCAACTGTGGTATAAAAACTTTTGTATAAACGCAAGGATGGGGAAAATAGCGTCCCACCGTCTGCGCAGAGAGGGTCTTCACCGGCTGAAAAAGACCCCGGACGACGCGCTTGGTTCGCCCCGGAGCGGCCCGTGAGAACGGGACGGCTGCCTCCCGATAGCGGGGCATGAGCGCGCACCCTTGGGTGCGAATGCGGGTGGTACCGCGGAAGGTTGGCCTTTCGTCCCGGTTATGGGACGGAGGGCCTTTTTTATTTGGATTAGAAAGGAGCGCTTTGCATGATCGTCACCACCACCCCAAATCTGGAGGGGATGCGGATCGTCTGTTACCTCAACGTCGTGTATGGAGAGGTCATCGTAGGTACGGACATTGGCCGGGACTTTGCCGCCGGCTTTACCAATCTTTTTGGTGGCCGCTCCGCCGAGTATGAAGAAGCGCTGAGCGCCGCCCGCCAGGACGCCGTCAATGAAATGAAAAAGCGGGCGGAGGATATGGGGGCCAACGCCATTGTCGGGGTCGACATTGATTATGAATCCCACGCGCAAATGCTGATGGTCATCGCCAGCGGCACCGCTGTTGTGGTAGAATCCTCTGAAAAGGAGTAAAGGATATGAAGGAACAGATCGCGAAAATCAAGGCCGAAGCCCTCTCCGCGCTGGAAAGCGCCAGGGACTCCGCCGCCCTGGACGAGCTGCGGGTCAAATACCTGGGCAAAAAGGGTGAGCTGACTGCCGTTTTGAAGCAGATGGGCGCCCTGTCTGCCGAGGAGCGGCCCAAGATGGGCCAGCTGGTCAACGAGGTAAAGGCCAGTCTGGAATCTGCGCTGGAGACCCAGGGGGAAAAGCTGGCCAACGCCGCCCTGGACGCCAGGCTCAAGCTGGAGGCGGTGGACGTCACCGTTCCCGGCAACGCCCCCAAGATGGGCCACAAGCACCCTATGTATGTGGCTCTGGACGAGATCAAAGAAATTTTTATCGGCATGGGCTTTACCGTGCTGGACGGCCCGGAGATCGAGCTGGCCGAGCTGAACTTTGACCGGCTCAACGCCGAGGAGGGCCACCCCTCCCGGGACTGGTCGGACACCTTCTATTTTGACGAGGATAGCCGGGTGATGCTCCGGTCCCAGACCTCCCCCATGCAGGTGCGGGCCATGGACACCATGGAGCTGCCCATCCGCATCATCGCCCCGGGCAGGGTCTTCCGCAAGGACGAGGTGGACGCCACCCACTCCCCCATGTTCCACCAGGTGGAGGGCATGGTCATCGACAAGGGCGTCACCATGGCCGATCTGAAGGGCACGCTGAACCTGGTGATGGAACAGCTTTATGGAAAAGGCACCGTTACCCGCTTCCGTCCCCACCACTTCCCCTTCACCGAGCCTTCCCTGGAAATGGACGTACAGTGCCACAAGTGCGGCGGCGCGGGCTGCCCCACCTGCAAGGGCGAGGGCTGGATCGAGGTGCTGGGCGCCGGGATGATCCATCCCCGGGTGCTGGAGATGGCGGGCATCGACCCGGAGGAGTACTCCGGCTGGGCCTTTGGCATGGGCTTGGAGCGGATGGCTATGCGACGGTTCAAGATCGCCGACCTGCGGCTCATCTTTGAAAACGACGTCCGATTCCTGGAGCAATTCTAATGTGTAGGGGCGGATATTATCCGCCCGTCCCGCCAAGACGCCGCATTTTTGTGCGGACTACAAACAGAAGGAGTTTTTACTATGAATCTAAGCCGTGAATGGCTCAATGAATTTGTCAAGGTAACGGCCTCCGAAAAGGAATTTGCCGAGGCCATGACCCTGTCCGGGTCCAAGGTGGAGACCACCGCCGACCTGGGCGCCGAGATCAAAAACGTAGTGGTGGGCCGCATTCTCTCTATGGAGCGCCACCCCGACTCCGACCATATGTGGATCTGCCAGCTCGACGTGGGTCAGGACGAGCCGGTGCAGATCGTCACCGGCGCATGGAATATCCACCCCGGCGACCTGGTGCCGGTGGCCAAGGACAACTCCTGGCTCCCTGGTGGGGTCCATATCACTCGGGGCAACCTCCGTGGGGTCAAGTCCAAGGGGATGCTCTGCTCTCTCGCCGAGCTGGGGCTGGACGAGCGGGATTTCCCCTACGCCGCCATTGTTCCCGCCGCTATTCTGGGGGACTATCACCCCATTGACCCGGCCAAGCCCTCCATCTCTGCCGACATCCAGCCGGGAGACAAAGTTTACGGCCCGGTGGTGTGCGCCGGAGTTGGCGCCGTCACCCCTACCGAAGACGGCCTCTGGAGCTGTGGACTGATGTGGAAGGAAAACGGCGAACCGGTGGGCACTACGGTGGAGACCATCTGCCCCAACCTCCACTCCATGGACCTGGTAGCTTTTAACACCAAGACCCGCGCCATTTGCACCCTGGACGACCTCCACGCCGAACAGCGTGAGTTCCCCAACTGCCGGCCCAGCGGTATCTTTGTCCTCCACGAGGATCGCAAGCCCGGCGACGATATTAAGGCGGTCATTGGCGTGGACGATCAGGTGGTGGAGTTCGAGATCACCCCCAACCGCCCCGACTGCCTTTCCATCATCGGCCTGGCCCGGGAGGCCGCCGCCACCTTTGATTCTCCCCTTACCCTCCACTCTCCTGTGGTCAAGGGCGGGGCCAACGGCACGCTTACCGAGCTGCTGGACGTAGAGACCCCCGCCAGTCACCTGGTCCCCCGCTATACCGCCCGGATGGTCCGCAACGTAAAGATCGCCCCCTCCCCCAAGTGGATGCGCCGCCGCCTGCGGGCTATGGGAGTGCGGCCCATCAACAACATTGTGGACATTACCAACTACGTGATGCTGGAGTACGGCCAGCCCATGCACGCCTTTGACTACCGCTACGTGAAGGGCGGCAAGATCATTGTCCGCCAAGCCGATGAAGGCGAAAAACTCACCACTCTGGACGGCAAGGAACATACCTTGAACGCCAATCACCTGGTCATTGCCGACGAGACTCGGGCGGTGGGCCTTGCCGGCATCATGGGCGGTCTGAACTCCGAGATCGTCTCCGATACCGCCGACGTAGTCTTTGAGTCGGCCTGCTTTGACGGCACCTGCATCCGCAAAGGCGCCCTGGCCCTTGGTATGCGCACCGAGGCCAGCGCCAAGTTTGAAAAGGGCCTGGACCCCATGAACACCCTTCCCGCCGTGGACCGGGCCTGTGAGCTGGTGGAGCTGTTGGGGGCGGGAGAAGTGGTGGATGGGGTCATCGACATCCTCAACCACGTCCCCCAGCCCACCGTCCTCAAGCTGGAGCCGGAGAAGATCAACGCCCTGCTGGGCACCGATGTGTCCAGAGAGGAGATGGTCTCCATCCTGAAGAAGCTGGACTTCGGCGTGGAGGCTGACCAGGTCACCGTCCCCTCCTGGCGGGGGGATGTGAAGCGGATGGCCGACCTGGCCGAGGAGGTGGCCCGCTTCCACGGCTACAATAATATCCCCATTACCCTCATGCGGGGCCAGACCACCCAGGGCGGATACTCCCCCGTTCAAAGGCTGGAGAACGCACTGGGCCAGACCTGCCGCGCCTGTGGCTTTGACGAGATCATCACCTACTCCTTCATCTCTCCCACCTGGTATGACAAGCTGGGCTGGGACGCCAGCGATAAGCGCCGGGAGAGCTTCAAGATCCTAAACCCCTTGGGGGAGGACACCTCCATCATGCGCACCACCACCCTGCCCTCCATGCTGGATATCCTGACTAGGAACTATAATTACCGCAACAAAGACGTCCGGCTCTACGAGCTGGGCCGCATCTACCGCCTGGGCGGCGAGGATGGCCTTGCGGCGGAGAAAAAGGTGCTCACCCTGGGCGCTTATGGCGATAAGTACAGCTTCTACGATCTGAAGGGCGTGGTGGAGACCCTTCTGCGTGACATCCGGGCAGAAAACATCCGCTTTGAAAGCGTCAATGTCAATATGGATGCTTACTCTGAATACTCCGACGCCGTCTCCTACCATCCTGGCCGGGTGGCCGGGGTCTGGGCGGGGGACCGCTGCCTGGGCGTGCTGGGTCAGATCCACCCTAATGTGGCGAAGAATTTCGGCGTAGACGGCGAGCTGTACTGCGCCGAGCTGAGCTTCGATGCTCTTCTGACAGTCAAGGGAGCCGATCCCGAGTACACCCCCCTGCCCAAGTTCCCCAACCTTACCCGGGATATCGCCGTGGTGTGCGACGAAGCTGTCACGGTAGGCGCTCTCCAGGCCGCCATCCGCAAGGGCGCAAAGGGTTTGCTGAAGGAGGCAGTCCTCTTCGACATCTACCGGGGCAAGGGAGTAGACGAGGGCAAAAAGTCCGTGGCCTTCAATTTGATTCTTCGCGCCGATGACCGCTCCCTCACCGCCGAGGAGGCCGATGAAGATGTGAAGAGCATTTTGGAGACCCTGAAAAACGAACTGGGCGCCGTCCTACGATAACGCGGCGTAAGACCTTGGCAAAAAAAGCCACAAAATTTCATAAATTTTCCCTTGAAGCTCTTTACAGATTTGTAATTTTCGGGTACAATTCCATAAAGGGCTATGGTAGTCCAGCATACCCACCGGGAGGTGTATCACCATGGAAGATATGGAATTCACGAGGAAGTTCAACATCCGCTACGAAAAGGACCAGGAGATCAAGGCCATTCTCACCTCGGTCTACGACTCTCTTAAGCAGAAGGGCTATGATCCCATTAACCAGATCGTGGGGTACATTCTCTCAGAGGACCCCACTTATATCACCAATCACAACAATGCCCGCACCCTTATTCGTAAGCTGGACCGGGACGAGCTGTTACAGGAGTTAGTGAAGCAATACCTGTCTGATTGAGACTCCGATCACGAAAGAAAAAGTTCCCCCACGGCCTATGGTCGTGGGGGAACTTTTTCTTGTTTTGCTTTGACCAAAGGCTTAACTGCGCGTCAAAATTTTATATATGGCTTTCCAGCCATGCCAGGGTATCCCGAAAAACCTCTTCTCTGTTGGTCTCGTTGAGCATCTCGTGACGTCCACCGGGATAGAGCTTCACCGTCACATCCTTTACGCCGACCTCCCTGAACCATCCGGCCACCTTTTGGACGCCTTTGCCCATGGCCCCCACCGGGTCGGCGTCTCCGGCAAAAAAGTAGACGGGGGTGTCTTTATCCATCTTGGTCAGGTTTTTCTTCCGCGCCACGTACTGTAGCCCACTCATCATGGCGTGGTTCATTCCCGCCTTGGTGGGGAAATTGCACAGCGGGTCGGCAAGGTAAGCGTCCACCACCTTCTCGTCCCGGCATATCCAGTCGGCGCCGGTGCGGGCAGGGGCAAACTTTCTGTTGTAGGCGCCGATGGAAAGGTCATAAAAAAGCTTGTTGACCTTATGGGGATCGCCCAGGCCGGTGAGGAGCTTCCCTGCCGCCACGGTAAGAGCGCTCTCCTGCCCCGTCCCCGAAAGGATACAACCGTCCACCTCTCCGGGGTAGTCGATGAGGACCGTCCGCGCCACAAAGGAACCCATGGAATGGCCGAGCAAAAACCAGGGCAGCTCGGGGTAGCTCTCCTTCACTTTGAGCTGCACGCTCCTCACATCGTGGACCAGGTCCCACCACCCGGTGAAATAGCCGTACTCCTCCGATCCCTTTGTGGTAAGTCCATGACCCA
>CAJTLK010000041.1:10012-16756 GCA_910577415.1 uncultured Oscillospiraceae bacterium | reverse complement strand
CGGAGCATACCGAGCGGTATTCCGAGCTTCGGGTCTAAGACAGAGGTCGGCAGTTCCCCCCATACGAGGTATAAAAGAAGGAGAGGGCGTGCCCTCTCCTTCTTCTTGCGTTGTACCGTTGTCGCTCACACGCCGCTTGCGCCGTAGTTGGTCAGCACCCGGGCGGAGGGGTCGGTGACGTCGCAGCCCTCCCAGGACTTATTGGGCATCCAGAAGTCCGCGATCATCTCCCCCTGGCCGGGGTAGTACTTCTCAAAAATATCCCGGTAGAGGAGGGATTCCTTGGTGAAGGGCCGGGCGTGGGTATACTTTTCGCAGCCCGCCCGGAACTCCTCTTCGGTGTACTGTGTTTCGGCGTACGCCTTCAGGTAGTCCACCATGGAGTGCCCCACGGCGTCGGAAAAGGCCGCCTTCTCCCGCCACAAAATTTCATCCGGCAGGTAGCCGCCCTTCTCGAAGGCCTTACGGAGGAGGTACTTGCCCTTGCCGTAGGTGTTCAGTTTCTTCTCCGGGTCAACGGCCATGACATATTGAACGAAGTCCAGGTCGCCAAAGGGCACCCGGGCCTCCAGAGAGTTCACAGAAATGCAGCGGTCAGCCCGGAGGACGTCGTACATATGAAGCTCCCGGATACGCTTTGCAGCCTCGGCCTGGAAGGCGGCGGCATCAGGGGCGAAGTCGGTATACTTATAGCCGAACAGCTCGTCGGAAATTTCCCCGGTGAGGAGCACCCGCACGTCGGTGCGCTCATGGATGGCCTTGCACACCAGATACATCCCGATGGAGGCCCGAATGGTGGTGATGTCGAAGGTGCCCAGCAGCTCCACCACCGGCTCCAAGGCGGCAATGACATCATCCGGGGTCATATAGACCTCGGTGTGGTCGCTGCCGATGAACTCCGCTACCTGGCGGGCGTATTTCAGGTCGATGGCATCCTCGCTCATGCCGATGGCGAAGGTGCGGATGGGCGCTTTGCTCCTTCTGGCGGCAATGGCGCACACCAGGGAGGAGTCCAGGCCGCCGGAGAGGAGGAAGCCCACCTTGGCGTCGGCCACCAGCCGCTTTTCCACCCCGGCTGTTAGCTTGTCGTGGATGTTCTGGCAGATGGTCTCCAGATCGTCATGGCACACCGCGTCCACCCCGGCGGCATCCCGGTAGCGGACAAATTTGCCGCCCTTATAGTAGTGCCCCGGCGGGAAGGGAAAAATTTTGTCCACCAGCCCCACCAGGTTTTTGGGTTCGCTGGCGAAGACGACGGCTCCGGCGCCGTCATAGCCATAGTAAAGGGGCCGAATGCCGATGGGGTCCCGGGCGGCAATGAACTCCCCGGCGTCGCCGTCGTAGAGCACGCAGGCGAATTCGGCGTCCAGCAGGTTGAACATCTCCACGCCGTACTCCCGGTACAGGGGCAGCAGAATTTCGCAGTCGGAATCGCTCTGGAAGGTATAGCCCTTGGCCTTCAGCGCCTCTCGCTGGGCCTGGAAGCCGTACAGCTCGCCGTTGCACACGCAGTAGCTGCCATTTAGCGCAAAGGGCTGCATCCCCTCGGGATGAAGTCCCATGATGGCCAGCCGGTGGAAGCCCAGCAGCCCCTTTCCCGTATGGATGACCCGGCTGTCGTCGGGACCCCGGGACCTGGTCCTGGCAAAGGCGGTCTCAAATCCTTTGAGATCGGGCACAGGGCCGCAATAACCGATGATAGAGCACATAACGCACCTCTTTCCCGCCCTTGGGACTGGCGTTGTGTAGGGTGGAGCCGCCGGAGCCATGGCACGGCGGGCTTCGTAAAACCAAGAAAGGCGCCGGGGCCAAAGCCCCAGCGCCTTTGCTGTGATGGACCGATTATAGTCTCCGCCCTTCCCGCCGTCAAGTGGGAAGAGAGAATTTCTGCAAGAATCACAGTTTTGACTTGCAGAAACCGGGAGACGACAGACATATTTACCAAAACCATGGCGTAGGGTGAAATTTTGCGCCATATTTAGCTGCAAAACGGCCTGCCGCGAGGGGAAGTGGAGGGGGAGGGGAGGCCGCTGCCGAAAAAAGGAGTGATATTTTTTTAACAAAGTTGTGCCGAAGCCCTTGCAAAACCCGGACAAAAGATATATGATACTGCTGATGCGAGTTTCTCAAAATAAGATAGGAGGAAAGCTGCATGAATATTTTAGTCTGCGTCAAGCAAGTGCCGGACACGACTGAGATCAAGATCGATCCTGTGAAGAACACCTTGATCCGCGATGGCGTACCCAGCATTCTCAACCCCTTTGACGGGTATGCCCTGGAGGCCGCCGCCCGCATCAAGGACAAAAACCCCGATACCAAGATCGTGGTGGTCTCCATGGGTCCGCCCCAGGCCGTGGCCGTGCTGAAGGAGGCCCTCTCCATTGCCGCGGACAAGGCGTACCTGGTCTCCGGGCGCACCTTTGGCGGCTCGGACACCCTGGCTACCAGCTACATCATTTCTACCGCCGTGAAGAAGATCGAGGAGACCGAGGGCAAGTTCGACGCCATCTTCTGCGGCAAGCAGGCCATCGACGGCGACACCGCCCAGGTCGGTCCTGAGATGGCCGAGCACCTGGGGCTGCCCCAGGTCACATACGCCCTGGAGGCCGAGGTGGACGGCGACGTGCTCAAGGTGACAAAGGAGCTGGAGGACGGCAAGGCTGTCATCGGCGTGAAGATGCCCTGCCTCGTCACCTACACCAAGCCCGCCTGGGACCCCCGCTATCCCACCATCAAGCGCAAGATGGCGGCCAACCGGGCCGAGATCCCCGTTCTGGGCGACGACGCGTTCCCCGACATCGACCCCACCCGCATTGGCCTGAAGGGGTCTCCCACCCATGTAAAGAAGACCTTCGTGCCCCAGAAGAAGACCGGCGGCGTGAAGATCAAGGAAGACACCGACGTCAACTCCGCTAAGAAGCTGTACAGCCTTCTCAGCGAAGCGGGCACTATCTAAGGAAAGGGGGAGCTTACAATGGAAGCAAAGACCAAAGACCTGTGGGTATTTGTAGAGACCAATGAGGACGGCACCGCCGCCAACGTGGGCATCGAGCTGCTGACGCCGGGCAAGATGATGGCCGCCAAGCAGGGCGGCGAGCTGGTGGCCGTGGTTATCGGCAGCGGCGTGGACGCCGCCGTCAAGGAGGCCGCCGAGCACGGCGCCGACAAGGTGATCGTAGTAGACGCCCCTGAGTATAAGAGCTATACCACCGACGCTTATGCCATCGCCCTTTGCACTCTGGTGGAGAAGTACGGCCCCACCAGCATGATGATCGGCGCCACCAACAATGGCCGCGACCTGGGTCCCCGGGTGTCCTGTCGTCTGCACACCGGCCTCACCGCCGACTGCACCAACCTGGACATCGACGAGGAGTCGGGCAACGTGGCCTGGACCCGTCCCGCCTTTGGCGGCAACCTGATGGCTACCATCCTTTGCCCGGACCACCGTCCCCAGATCGGCACAGTGCGCCCCGGCGTGTTCAAAAAGTGCGCTCCCACCGCCGCCTCCGCCGAGATCATCAAGGAGGACGTCCGGGTGGACGCCAAGGACATCCGCACCCAGGTGCTGGAGCTGATCAAGGAGATGGACAACGAGAAGGTGGACCTGGAGGGGGCTGAGATCATCGTCTCCGGTGGCCGCGGCGTCGGCGGACCGGAGGGCTTCGCCACCATCAAGGCCCTGGCCGACGCCCTGGGCGGTGTGGTCGGCGCCTCCCGCGCCGCGGTGGACTCCGGCTGGATCGCCCACTCCCACCAGGTGGGCCAGACCGGCAAGACCGTTGGCCCCAAGCTCTACATCGCCTGCGGCATCTCCGGCGCCATCCAGCATGTGGCCGGGATGAGCAGCTCCGACGTGATCGTGGCCGTCAACAAGGACGCCGACGCCCCCATCTTCGACATCGCCGACTACGGCATCGTGGGCAACCTCTTTGAGGTGCTGCCTGTCCTCACCGAGGAGATCAAGAAGGCCAGAGCCTGATTTTATAAGGAGGAACAGAGTATGAATTTCCATTTCACCGACGAGGAGCAAGAGATCCTCGACATGCTCCATGACTTCTGCCTCAAAGAGGTGGCCCCCATTGCCGCCGAGGTGGACGAGAACGAGCGCTTCCCCGAGGAGACCTGGCATAAGCTTGCCGAGATGGGCATGATGGGCGTGCCCATGCCCGAGGAGTACGGCGGAGCCGGGCTGAGCTACGTCAACTACATCGGCGTGTGCGAGGAGCTTGCCAAGCACTGCGCCACCACCTCCGTCATGGTCTCCGCCCACACCTCCCTGTGCTGCTGGCCCATCGCCACCTACGGCACCGACGCGCAGAAGGAGAAGTATCTGAACAAGCTGTCCACCGGCGAGTGGCTGGGCGCCTTCGGCCTCACCGAGCCGGGCGCGGGCACCGACGCCGCCATGCAGAAGACCGTGGCCGAGGACAAGGGCGACCACTGGGTCCTCAACGGCTCCAAGATCTTCATCACCAACGCCGGCTTCGCCAACGTGTTCGTGGTCTTCGCCATGACCGATAAGGAGCTGGGTACCAAGGGCATCTCCGCCTTCATCGTGGAGCGGGATTTCCCCGGCTTTAAGGTAGGTTCCCACGAGAAGAAGATGGGCATCCGCGGCTCCTCCACCTGCGAGCTGGTCTTTGAGGACTGCATCGTGCCCAAGGAGAACCTGCTGGGCGAGCTGAACAAGGGCTTTAAGGTGGCCATGACCACCCTGGACGGAGGCCGGATCGGCATCGCCGCCCAGGCCATCGGCATTGCCCAGGCCAGCATCGACGAGTGCGTGAAGTACACCACCGAGCGGGTGCAGTTTGGCCGCCGCATCAGCCAGTTCCAGAACACCCAGTTCCAGCTGGCCGACATGCAGGCCAAGGTGGACGCCGCCCGGCTGCTGGTCTACCGGGCCGCCCAGGCCAAGCAGGACCACGAGCCTCACAGCCACCTGGCCGCCATGGCCAAGCTGCTGGCCGCCGAGGTGGCCTCCGACGTGACCCGCCGCACCCTCCAGCTCACCGGCGGCTACGGCTACACCCGGGAGTACCCCTTCGAGCGCATGATGCGCGACGCCAAGATCACCGAGATCTACGAGGGCACCAGCGAGGTCCAGCGGATGGTCATCTCCGGCTGGATGGGCGTGAAATAAGCAAAGCGCCGACCTTTAGAGAAGCAAGAACGCCCCCGCTCCGATACACGGAGCGGGGGCTTGTTTGTTCCGGCAGGGGAGGGGATCAGGTTCCGGGAGTGGCGGCGGCCACAGGCTCGGCGGAGCCGTATTTTTCACGGTACCAGTCCATATCCCGCTTCATGTCGATCCAGATGGCGTCGGCCCAGCTGATAAGCAGTTCTTTGTGCGGATAGCGGGGGATATAGCGCTGGGGAGCGCCGCTCTCATCGGAAAAGAGATACCCCCACCGGCCATAGACCACAGCACGCCGCATTTGGGAGAGAGGAGGGTAAGAGGCTAAAAGATGGGCCAGGGTATAGAGTACAACGATGGAGAAAGAAATAATAAAAGAGGGGGTTTCATAAGAGAATTGCTGTTACGGTCCCGCCGACCGCAAAGGAAGATAATATCCACGCGATGATCTGCATCATAATGCTCAAACTCCTTCGTACTCAAAGTCCGCGGGAGACACCGGGCCGGACGGTTCACACGATCTTGCTGATGAAGTGGGTGGCGACGCCGATGATGCGGACCTTCTCCGCGGCGGCGCCGGAAAAGACCATAGGCTCGTAGGCGGGGTTTTCCGGCCAGAGGGTAATGCCGTTGTCGCTGAAGCGCACCCGCTTCAGGGTGGCCTCGGCGTCAAAATCACCGTCGATGAGCACCGCCGCGATCTGGCCGTTTTCCACCTCAGGGGTCTGCCGAATGCAGACGATATCCCCGTCGTGGATGCGGGCGTTTATCATGCTGTCGCCCTTGCACAGAAGAGTGAAGTCACACTTGATGTAATCGGGGACCTGGTCGTAGCCCTCGATATTCTGCTGGGCCAGGATGGGCACGCCGCAGGCGATGGTACCCAGCCGGGGCTTGCCCACGATGCGGGGCATGGGGATGACGTTGTCAAGAGGGGGAGGGGAGGAGAGCCTCCCCTTGCGGAGCTGGGCGGCGGCGTTTTCCGCCCCGCCGTCGGCGGCGGAAAGCTCCAGAAGGGAGGGGGCGTCCTCCCAGCCCATGAGATAGCCGGGGGTGACGTCAAGGGCGTCCGCCAGGGCCTTGAGCTTGTCGGGGGGAATGTTGGAGATGGCGCCGGATTCATATTTCTGCACTGTGGCCCGGGTCACACCGACCTTTTGCGCCACCTCTTCCAGTGTCAGCTTCAACGTTGCGCGGGAAAGCCGTATCCTTTCACCGATGGGCATGCCGAACACCACCTTTCCAGAGTAGTATATCATAAATTTCGTAATACGCAACAAAAATTTTGAAATTTATGAAAAAATTTTCTTGACACGATACTTCTGGCTGTGATATAGTGTGTCGTGGCAAGATACAATTGCCCCAAATAGTCATGCGTTTTACATTTTTGAGAACCAGTGACTATTTTTTTGCCTTAGTTGTATCGCAATACGATACAACTAAGGCGGGAAAGGAGGGGACGGGATGAAGAAGCGGGAGCGGTAAGTCCCACAGGGAGGAAGAACTGGACGGGAGGGAAAGCGGAGATCGGCGAAGGCTTGAATGAGTAGGCCGAAGGGCGGAGGCGTCCGGCTGCGAGGAGGATAACGACGGAGCGGAGCGGACGG
>CAJTLK010000041.1:0-9912 GCA_910577415.1 uncultured Oscillospiraceae bacterium | reverse complement strand
CGAAGTCGGAGGAGTTATATCTCCGAGTGGTCAGCCGTGCGCGGAGCCTGACAGCGGCGAAGGGCGGAGGCGTCCGGCTGCGAGGAGGATAACGACGGAGCGGAGCGGACGGACCACAGGCCCTGCAAGGGCCGAGGACCGGCGCGCGAAGTCGGAGGAGTTATATCTCCGAGTGGTCAGCCGTGCGCGGAGCCTGACAGCCGAAAAGAGATCGCCACGTAAGAGCGAGGGAGGATGTGGAATGGGAAGCAGACGAGGCCACAGCCACAACGCCACTCGCCGCCCCCTCTTGCCCTCCCCCCGGTCCCCCTCTTCTCTTCCCCCCATACCCCCTATCTTATTACCCCCTATACCCCCCACCCCATCACCCTGGGAGACAGCAAGAGAAAAACATATCCCTCTAACAAAGCGCGCTTTTACGAGAGCGTGATAAAAAACGAAAGGAGAGGCGAAATGGAGATCGCTGATATCCAGGCCATTTGGTCTCACATCAAGGCCCTGCACCCCAATACGCCTGCCCAGCGCGTGCCGAAATTGAATGCTCTGATCGCCGGGAGCTGGTGTCATGAGCTGGAGGGGTACAGCGTGGAGCAGGTACATAAGGCGGTGGAGGCCCAGGCGGGGAAGAGCCGTTTTTGGCCCGACCTGGCCGAGATCAAGGCCCTGCTCCCGCCCCTTCCCGACCACCTGATCCGGGGCGGCGGAAAGAGGCAGAGGGCGGACCCCTGGGAGGAGCGGCTGCGGGAGCTGTGGCAAGAGTGCCGCCGGAAAAGGCGGGAGCTTGGACTTCCCACAGGGCTGGCGGAGGCAAAGGCGGCGGGGATGACGGCGGGGGAGCTGTGGGACCTCTACGAGAAAAACGGCGTGGACCTGCCCCAGGGGGACCCAGTCCTCCTGGAGCTGCGGTCCTGAGAGAGCATTACCAGCGGAAGGAGCGGGAAAAGATGTGCAAAAATGAAGACGAGGTCAAAGAGCTGAAATATGAGCTGGAGAGGTACCGCAAAAAGGTCGGAGACCAGGAAAAGCGGATCGCGGAGCTGACCGCGCGCTGCGAGAGGGCCGACAGAGGCAACCGGGAGACCCATATGGCGGCCAACGCCTTACAGGCGGCGGTGGCCCTAAAATACGGGGAGGACGCCACGGACCCGGACCAGCCGGGAAGACTGCTGGGCAAGCGGCTGACGCTGCCCGCCTACGGCATCACGGATATGCTCCGGCAGTACGAGGTCCGGGCCGGAAAGGACCGGGACGGAAATTATGTGATCGGAGTTTGCCCAAAGGAAGAAGCGCGGAGCAAGTCTCTGCCGCCGCGCTTGGACTGAAGTGAGGCCGAGCGCAGAGCCGCAGTGCGGCTCGGAGACCAGGCCGAGGCGGAGGGAAAGCAAGGCGGCGACCAGAGGCTTGCGGAGCGTGACAGCCCCGAAGCGCGGAGCTGAACCAGCACAGACGAAAGGAGGGGGCGGACATGAGAAAAAGCAAATACGAGACCCATGTGCTCCCCAACCTGGAGAGGATCGCCAAGTGGGCCGAGGCGGGGGCGGATGACCGGGAGATCGCCGCAAAGCTGGGGATCTCTCCCGCCGGCTTTCGTTCTTATTTGGAAGAAGGGGAGAAGGGAGACGCGCGGTACAGGGCGCTGACGGAGGTATTCCGACAGGCCAGGGAGGTCCCGGACGACCAGGTGGAGGCGGCGCTGTACAAGCGCTCCTGCGGGTACAGCTACACCGAGGTCACGGTAGAGGAAAAGCTGGACAAGGAGGGCAATATCTACACCCTGACCAAGACGGTGCAAAAGAATGTGCCGCCGGACTCCACCAGCGCCATGTTCTACCTCACCAACCGCCGCCCGGACCGTTGGCAGTACAAGCCGGAGAAGAGAAAGGAGACCGAGGATGGGGCCGGTGGGGTGGTGGTGCTACCTGAAGTGATAGACGAAGGGCGGAAAAGCGGGCAAGGAGCGACTGGCGCGGAGCATGACAGCCCTGGGGGGATGGAACGGTGAACATTGTTTGGAAGCCGCAGGCGAAGCAGGAGGCCTTTATGGCCCGCCCAGAGGACGAGGCCCTCTATGGCGGGGCGGCGGGGGGCGGGAAGTCGGACGCGCTGGTGTGCGAGGCGCTGCGGCAGGTGCATATCCCCCACTACAAGGCCCTTCTCCTCCGCAAGACCTTTCCCCAGCTGGCCGAGCTGGTGGACAAGAGCCTCAACTATTATCCCAGGGCCTTTCCCAAGGCCCGGTACAACGCCACCAGCCACACCTGGACCTTTCCCGGCGGAGCGAAGATCATCTTCGGCGCCATGCAGTACACCAAGGACCGGACCAAGTACCAGGGGCAAGCCTATGATTTCATCGGCTTTGACGAGCTGACTCATTTCACCTGGGAGGAGTACAGCTATCTCTTTTCCCGCAACCGCCCCAACGGTCCAGGGACGAGAGTGTATATCCGATCCACCGCCAACCCCGGCGGGGTGGGCCATGGCTGGGTCAAGGAGCGGTTCATCACGGCGGCGGCGCCAATGACCACCGTCTGGGACGATGTGGACATCGTCTTCCCGGACGGACATACCGAGAGGCGGCACAAGAGCCGCATCTTTGTGCCCTCGTCGGTATTTGACAACCCGGCCCTGCTCCAAAACGACCCGGACTACATCACCCGCCTTGCCTCCATGCCCGAGGCGGAGCGCAAGGCCCTGCTCTACGGGGACTGGGATACCTTCTCCGGCCAGGTGTTCACCGAGTGGCGCAACGACAGCGCCCACTACGCGGACCGGCTCCGCACCCACGTCATCGACCCCTTCCGGGTGCCGGAGGGGTGGGGAATTTGGTGCGGCCTGGACTGGGGCTATTCCAAGCCCTTCTCCGTGGGGTGGTACGCGGTGGACCGGGACAGAAGGCTCTACCGTATCCGGGAGTACTACGGCTGCACCGGGGAACCCAACGTGGGCGTCAGATTGGAGCCGGGGGCAGTGGCGCGGCAGATCAGGGCCATCGAGGCCGACGATCCCAATCTGCGGGGGCGAACCATCCGCCGGGTGGGGGACCCGGCCATCTGGGGCAGCGACGGCACCGAGAGCATCGGCGCGCTGATGGAGCGGGAGCGGGTCTATTTTGAGAAAGGCGACCACGCCCGCATGGACGGCAAGATGCAGGTCCACCACCGGCTGGCCTTTGACGACGGCGGCCTACCCATGCTCTATGTGTTTTCCACCTGTAAGCACTTCATCCGCACGGTGCCCAGCCTGGTGTATTCCCAGCGGGATGTGGAGGATGTAGACACAGACGGGGAGGACCATATTTACGACGAGCTGCGGTACGTGTGTATGCAAAACCCCATCGCGCCCAGGGTGAGGGCGGTGAAGGAGCCGAAGCCCTATGACCCGCTGGAGACCGAGGAGCGGGGATATGACAGATATGATTGGTTTAGGAGGACATGCTAATGGCATTTTTCAGACATAGGGAAGAGGATAGAGGCGGGCAACAGGAGATGTCCCCCGCGCTGGGGGCCGCCCTGCTTGGGGCCGATCCAATGGCAAGGCCGGAGCAGCTCCATAATATCGGGCCGGAGGACGTCGCCAGGGCGGCAAAGCTCCTCTCGGACTATAAAAAGGGCAAGCAAAGCCTGGAGCAGCGCATCGTGGAGGATGAGCTGTGGTGGGAGCTGCGCCACTGGGAGGTCATCCGCAGCAAGAAACGGGAGGAGGGACGGGGGCCGGAGCCGTCCAGCGCATGGCTGTTCAACGCCATTATCAACAAGCACGCCGACGCCATGGACAACTACCCTGAGCCGGTGGTGCTGCCCAGGGAGCAAAGCGACGAGGAAAGCGCCAGGACCCTCTCCAGCGTGCTGCCGGTGGTGCTGGAGTCCAACGACTACGAGCAGACCTACTCCGAGGCATGGTGGGAGAAGCTGAAGCACGGCACCGCCGCCTACGGCGTGTTCTGGAACAACCGGAAGGAGAACGGCCTGGGGGACGTGGACATCCGCCAGATCGACCTTCTGAAGCTCTTCTGGGAGCCGGGCGTCACCGACATCCAGAAGTCCCGGAACCTCTTCCTGGTGGAGCTGGTGGACACCGAAGTGCTGGAGAAGCAGTACCCCGAACACAAGGGCAAGCTGGGCGGCAGCGTCATCGACGTCAAGCAATACGTCTATGACGACACGGTGGACACCAGTGGCAAGAGCCTGGTGGTGGACTGGTATTACAAGGTCCAGTCCCCCGCGGGCAAGACCGTCCTCCATTACGCTAAATTTGTGGGGGACACCCTGCTTTTTGCCAGCGAGAACGAGGGGCAGTACCGGGACCGGGGATGGTACGACCACGGGCTGTACCCCGTGGTGCTGGACTCCATGTTCCCGGAGAAGGGGACGCCGGTGGGCTTCGGCTATGTCTCCATCTGCAAGGACCCCCAGCTTTACATCGACAAGCTCTCGGCCAACATCCTGGAGAGCAGCCTCATGGGCACCAAAAAGCGGTTTTTCCTCAGCGAGAGCGCCAACATCAATGCCGAGGAGTTCAGCGACTGGACAAAGCCCTTTGTCCACGTGGCGGGGGCCATCGACGAAAACCACCTCAAGGAGATCGTGACCCGGCCCCTGGACGGCGTCTACTTCAACGTGCTCCAGGCCAAGATCGAGGAGCTGAAGGACACCGCCGCCAACCGGGACGTGAACTCCGGCGGCACCGGGTCGGGGGTGACGGCGGCAGCCGCCATCGCCGCCCTCCAGGAGGCGGGCAACAAGGTCAGCCGGGACATGATCGCCGCCAGCTACCGTGCCCATGTGAAGGTCATCTCTATGTGCATCGAGCTGATCCGGCAGTTCTACGACGAATCCCGGTCCTTCCGCGTCACCGGCGCCGACCCCGGCAATTACCGCTTTGTGGAGTTCAGCAACGCCAAGCTCCAAGAGGCGCCGGTGGGGGAGGACTCCGGCGGGGAAAGGCTCTACCGCAAGCCCATCTTCGATCTGAAGATCAAGGCCCAAAAGAAGGACCCCTTCTCCCGGATGGAGCAAAACGAGCGGGCCAAGGAGCTGTATGGCCTGGGCTTCTTTAACCCCGAGCGGGCGCAGGAGGCCCTGGGGGCGCTGGAAATGATGGAGTTCGAGGGCAAGGAGAAGGTGGCCGAGCAGGTGCGACAGGGGCAGACGCTGCTGAACACCTGCAAGCAGATGTCTGAGCAAATGGAGAAAATGATAGAAGCGTGGAGAGTCGGGCAAGGAGCGGCGGTGGACCGGAGCGAGGCCGAGCGCAGGGCCGCAGGGCGGCCCAGAGACCAGGCCGATCGGCTGGGTCTTAGCGGTTCACCGCTTAGAGCCAGCTCATCCCCGGAGGGGGAGACGGAGGGGCGGTGCCCGCCGGTGGCGGGCGTCCACCGCACGACCGAAGGCGAAGCCGAGAGCGGAGCGACTGTTCTGACCGGCTCGGAGCGTGACAGTCCCGGGAGCGGTCTCGCCGCCGGCATCGTGGCGGCCCACACCCCCCAAGCCTCCTACGGCCAGAGCCTGGCCAAGCGCAGCGCCCCCAGATTGGAGGGATGAGCTATGACAAAGGTTTGCATCGAGCGCTCCGGCAGACGCACGCTGATCGAAGCGCAGGGGCACGCAACCGCTTCGGAGCCTGACATGGCGGCAAATTTGGGAGCTGAAGCCCCTGTGGATATGACGGGCGTACAGGTGTGCGCCGCGGTCTCTGCCCTGCTCTCCGCTTTGTCGGGCTATGTGGAGTACCGAAGGACGGTCTGCGAAGGGGTGGAGGTCCTGGCCAATGAGCTGGACGAGGGGAGGGCAAAGCTCCACTTTATAAGCAGGGGCCGGGGTACAAAGAAGCTGGAAGGGGCTGTGGAGCTGACAGTCACGGGGCTGCTCCAGCTCCAGAGGTCATATGGAGAGTACATTTCGGTAGAAGTAAAGGAGGAAAAGGTATGAAGTGCAAGGATTTTTTCTGTGAAGGTATCCGGCTGGACCTCTTCGACGGCGGCGCCGCTGTCGGAGGAGAGGGAACTGGGGGCGCGTCCTCTGGCCAGATCGGTACTGATAACTCGGGCGGTACCAAAGCGGCAAGCCCTGTCGCCGCCGGGCGGGGCAAGAAAACGGGCGAGAAGACGGTGCTGTACGGCAAGCAGCCGGAGCAGGCCGCCGGAGGACAGACTGAGCCTCCCGCCGCCGGGGAGGAAGCACGGAAGGGCGCGGCGCCGGAAACGGCTGCCATGCCCAAGGAAGATCACCCCGAAGGGGTAAGAGAGGCCCCCCTGGGGGGCGACACAAGGGAAGCCAAGCGCAAAGCCTTTCTGGAGCTGGTCTCCAGCGGCGGGGAGTACAAAGCGCAGTTCGACGAGCAGGTCCAGCGGATCATCAGCCGGAGATTCCAGGAGACCAAGGACCTGGAACGGCAGGTCAGCGGCGCCAAGCCCATCCTGGACCTTCTCGCCCAGCGCTATGGTATTACCGACGCCGACAGCGCCAAGCTCCTGGCCGCGGTGGAGAAGGACAACGCCCTCTTCGCCGAGGCCGCTGAAAAGGCGGGGATGACCCCGGAGCAGTGGATGGAGTTCGAGCGGATGAAGCGGGAGAACCAGGCCCTCCGGGAGGCGGACCGGCGCTCCAAAGCCGACGCCTTTGCCCAGAGCAAGGTGCAGGGGTGGTTCCGCCAGGGCGAGGAGTTGAAGACGGACTACCCCGGCTTCGACCTGGCCCAGGAGGCGGCGGACCCCAGGTTCCTCTCCCTGCTGAAGGCCGGTATCCCTGTCCGCCATGCCTACGAGGTCGTCCATATGGACCAGATCAAGGCCACCGTTGCCCAGCGGCAGGCCAGGACCACCGAAAAGCAGGTGGTGGACGGCATCCGGGCCAAGGGCGCCCGCCCCGCCGAGGTGGGCATGACTTCCTCCAGCGGGTTCATCATCAAGGACGACGCCTCCAAGCTGACCCGTCAGGACCGCGCGGAGATCGCCCGCAGAGCCACCATGGGTGAAAAGATCAGGTTTTGAGCGGCCCCAGCCGCTTTGGGGCCTGACAAAGTCACCCAAAGCCAACAACTGAAAGGAGAAAACAAAAATGAAAAAGAAGTTTACCCAGTTCGTGGAGGGTCTGCTGACCCTCCCCATGGCCGTCCGGCTTTCGCTGTTTGACGGCAACGCCAACACTCCGGCCACCAATACCACCGCCGACGCCGGACTGTCCGGCGAGATGAAGACCTTTTATTCCGACTATCTCATCGACAACGCGGAGCCGGAGCTGATCCACGACCAGTTCGGCCAGAAGCGTCCCATTCCCAAAAACGGCGGCAAGATCATCGAGTTCCGCAAGTATGACCCCCTGCCTAAGGCCCTCACCCCCCTCACCGAGGGCGTGACCCCCACCGGGCAGAAGCTCTCCATGAGCACCGTCACCGCCACGGTGCAGCAGTACGGCGGCTTTGTGGAGCTGAGCGACATTCTGCTCCTCACCGCCGTGGACGACAACCTGGTGGAGGCCACACGGCTGCTGGGGTCCCAGGCGGGCCGGACCCTGGACACCATCACCCGGGAGGTGCTCAACGGCGGCACCAACGTGCAGTATGCCGAGGGCCAGGTCACCAGCCGCGCCGACCTGGTGGGCGGCAGCACCGCCGAGGACAACCACTACCTCACCGTGGACGCCATCCGCAAGGCGGTGCGTTTCCTGAAGGTGATGAACGCCCCCAGGATCAAGGGTAACTACGTGGGCATCATCCATCCTGACTGCTCCTACGACCTGATGAACGATCCCAAGTGGGTCAACGTGAAGTCCTACTCCGACCCGGAGGGCATCTACGAGGGCGAGATCGGGCGTATCGAGGGCGTCCGCTTCGTGGAGACCAGCGAGGCCAAGGTCTTCGAGAAGGCGGGCACCGATCAGTCCACCGGCGCCGCCAAGGCGGCCAGCCGGGATGTGTACTCCACCCTGATCCTGGGCGCCGACGCTTACGGCGTCACTGAGATCACCGGCGGCGGGCTTCAGCACATCGTCAAGCAGCTCGGCTCCGCCGGTACCGCCGATCCCCTGGATCAGCGTGCCTCCGCGGGCTGGAAAGCTACCAAGGTGGCGGAGCGGCTGGTGGAGTCCAATATGGTGCGTATCGAGACCACCAGTACCTTTACCGGCGTGTAAGCAGGGGAGGGCTTGTCCCTCCCATACCCCAAAAATAAAAAACAGGAGGACCTTATTATGGCAAAGAACCAGAACGTGATCGAGACCAAGAGTGCACCCGAGACCAAGGATGTGCCCGAGACCAAGAACACCCCCGAAGCCAAGACCGGCGGCGAGGAACTGGTGAGCGTCAAGCTCTTCAAGGACAATGACCGCTACAAGGGCGACGTCTTTGTGGCCGTCAATGGCCGCCGCTTCCAGATCAAGCGGGGCGTGGAGGTGAAGCTCCCCAAGTACGTGGCCGAGGTGCTGGCCCAGTCGGCGGAACAGGACCAGAACACGGCCCAGCTCATCGAGCGGGAAAGCTCCCGGTTTGCCGCCGAGGCGGAAAAGCTGGGGGTCTAAATCAGAGGTTTGCGTAGCCTGAAAGCCTAAAAAGAGGGCGGCGGGGACAGAGGCGGGTCCGTCTCCGGCCCCGCCGCCTCTGTTTATCGAAAGGAGGAAAAGTCCGTGGGAAAGAGACTGATCTTTTGCAGGGTGGACGACGAATATCTCCGCGGCGCCGGACAGCTGGCGGGAGCGGTGGGGAGCCACGACGACGTATACCTGCGCATCCAGTTCGGCGGGATGTGGGCGGGAATGACGAAATATGTGACCTTCAAGGACGCCCTGGGAGAGAACCCCGCCAAGGTGTGGCTGCTGCCGTCCCTGCTGGTGGAGGAAGAGCTGGAGGTCTATGACGTGCCCATCCCCCAAAGCGCCAAGGCGGTGCGGGGAAACATGATGGTCACTGTCACCGGCTACGGCGCCGATGAGACCGGGAAGGTCGAGGAGAGCCTGAGCAATACGGTGACGGCCTATTTCAAAATTTTAGAGGCGGACGCCGCCGGCGGGGAGGACGCCAGCGTCACCCTCACCCTGGCCCAGCAGGTGGCTGCGATGCTGGACAAGTTCAACGCCGCTGAGAAGGTCCGGGTGGAGCACGAGACCCGGCGGGCTGAAGCGGAGGAGGCGCGCACCACTGCGGAGGGCGCCCGGGCAGAAGCCGAGCAGGGCCGTGAGAGCGCAGAGGACGGCCGTGTGGCTGCGGAAGCGGCCAGAGCCACGGCAGAAGCCGCTCGTGGGGAAGCGGAGAAGGCGAGAGACGAAGCGGAGAAACGGCGGGAAGACGCCGGAGAGGGCATCGTGGCCCGCGCCAGGGACATGGCCCGGTGGGCGCAGGAGGAGGCGGAGGGCGCCGCCCGCCACGCCGAGGACGCCGGGGCGGAGGCAAATCATGCCGAAGATTTCGCCAGGATGGCAAAGGCTGATTCCCAGCATGCCGAGAGCGAGGCCGCCAAAGCCGCCGATCTGGCTGACGACGCCGAGGAGTCATACGTCAAGGCCTTTGATGAGGCCAACAGGGCCGCTGAAGAGGCAGATAGGGCCAAAGAGGAGGCTGACCGGGCGGCCAATATGGGAAAAAGCCCCTATCAGGTGGCGGTGGAGGCTGGCTACACTGGAACCGAGGCGGAGTTCTACGCCGCCCTCGTCGCCTTGAAGGACGCACCGTTTCTGCCGCTGAGTGGGGGACTTATCCAGGGGCCATTTGCCATAACGCCCAAGGACCCTGATGATGGGACGGCGTATGACCGGGAGCCTTGGCTCGTCATATGTACCAACAACAGACCGGAGGGATTTCTGCCCGGATATCCGGCGGGGGATATCTTGTGGTTCAATCACAGCGTGGTCTTTAACGATCCGGTGGAGATGGACAGACTGCTGGTGCGCGGGACCATTACCGCCGAAAACGACATTTATGGCA
>CAJTLK010000040.1 GCA_910577415.1 uncultured Oscillospiraceae bacterium | reverse complement strand
CTCTTGCCGGAGCTATCACCTTTTTCTTTGGCCGGCGGAAAAGAGTCTGGGCAGTGCTCGTACTGGTGGCCGTGTTTTTCTTTGCCGCTTTGGCCGGAAACTCCCCCTCCGCTCTGCGTGCGGCTTTCATGTGCGGTGTAGTCTCCATTGCGCCCTTGGTGGGCCGGGAAGAGGACAAGCCCACCACCTTTTCCGCCGCCCTGGCTGTTATCCTACTTCAGTGTCCCTATGCCGCGGCCAGTATAGGGCTACAGCTTTCCTTTGCCTCCATTGCCGGTATTCACCTCATTGCCCAACCGCTCAACGCGCGGTGGACCAACCGCATTCCCAATTGGAACGGCCCTTTGGGGAAATTGGCGCGGAAAGGACTCTTTGCCTGCACCGGGACCCTGTCGGTCTCCCTGGGAGCCATGTTCTTTACCGCACCTCTGGCCGCCCTTCATTTCCACAGCGTTTCTCTGGCGGGTCCCATCAGCAACCTGCTTGCGCTGCCGGTGGCCTCTGTTGCTTTTCTGGGTAGTCTCTGCACTGGGATGGCGGGACTTATCTGTCCAAACGCAGCTTCCGTAATGGGTCATCTTATAGCATGGCCCGCCCGGTGGATGATCTTTGTGGCAAAGCTCCTCTCCAGGCTTCCTTTTTCGGCGCTGTCCCTTCAGTCCGGGTATATGCTCCTTTGGTTTCTGGCGTCCTATGTTATCCTCCTTCTCTGGCTGAGCGCCGCCCCCAAGCCCCGTCCCTCTATTCCTTTGGCCGCGTTGCTTTTCTGCCTCTGCTCCGCATTGCTGGTCAATGTCTGGCCCACATTTGCCGGGACACTGACCATCACTGCGCTGGATGTGGGCCAAGGCGCCTCCACACTTTTTATATCCAAGGGCCGAGCCGTGCTGATAGACTGCGGCGGCAATCGTGCCGACGACCCGGGCGATATTGCTGCCGACGCGCTGCAAGCTCTTGGCCGTTCCAAATTGGACGCTCTGATCCTCACCCATTTCCACTCTGACCATACAAACGGGGTAGCGGAGCTGTTGGAGCGGATAGATGTCTCTACCCTTATTGTACCTAAACTGGCGGAAGACGCCTCCTACCAGGCCGAGCTTCTTACGCTGGCCGCTCAACACAATTGTGAAGTGGAATTACTTACCAAGGATGCCGTCGTTACCTTTGGCAATGCCACCTTTCATCTTTACGCCCCTCTGGGCAGCGGAGGCGGGAATGAGGAGGGCTTATCTGTCCTCTGTTCTGCCGGAGACTTCGACGCCCTCATTACCGGCGATATGAATGACACCGTAGAGCGCCGGCTCATCAAATATCACTCTCTCCCTGATATCGAGCTGCTGTTTGTGGGACACCATGGATCAAAGGACTCCACCTCTGAGGCCCTGCTCCTGGCCGCCATGCCGGAGGCCGCCGTCATCTCCTGTGGATACAATACCTACGGCCACCCTGCCCCCGAGACCCTGGAGCGGCTGGGGGCCGCCGGGTGTGATATTTACCGCACCGATCTTATGGGCAACATCACTTTTACCGTCAAGGAGGAAACGAAATGAAATTCGTATCATGGAACGTCAACGGTCTGCGCTCCTGCTTGGGCAAGGGCTTCCTGGACAGCATTGCCGCTCTGGACGCCGACGCTGTCTGTCTCCAGGAGACAAAAATGCAGCCTGGTCAGGCGGAATTTGAACTGCCCGGCTACCAGCAGTTTTGGAACTCCGCTGAGAAAAAGGGTTACTCCGGCACCGCCATCTTTACCCGGGTGCCCCCTCTCTCCGTGAGCTATGATATCGGTGATGATGCCCACGTGGGCGAGGGCCGGTCCATCACCCTGGAGTATGAAAAGTTCTATCTGGTGACGGTCTATACCCCCAATGCCCAGGACGGTCTGAAGCGGCTGGACTACCGTATGGCCTGGGAAGACGCCTTCCGGGCCTATCTCCTTTCCCTGGACGCGAAAAAACCGGTAGTGGTCTGCGGCGATCTGAATGTGGCCCACCAGGAGATCGACCTGAAAAATCCCAAATCCAATCACATGAACCCCGGCTTTTCCGACCAGGAGCGGGAGAAATTTTCCCAGCTTTTGGCCGCCGGGTTTACAGACACCTTCCGCTTTCTCAACCCTGATCTGACCGGAGCCTACTCCTGGTGGAGCTACCGCTTTCATGCCAGGGAAAACAACGCCGGTTGGCGCATCGACTATTTCCTTACCTCTGACCGTTTGCGTGAGCATATCGCCGGGGCCGCCATCCATACCGACGTTTTTGGCAGCGACCACTGCCCGGTCTCTCTGACTTTGACCTAAGTCTGTTGGAAATTACTTTTCTTGCGGGAGAGGGCTTTTTCTGTTATAATGTCGGCAATATGATACCATAGGAGGCGCGCAATGAAACCCATGCACATCCTTTCCCGCCTTGGAGCGGCGGCCCTCTGCCTGACTCTGCTCCTTTCCCAGGCGGCCCAGGCTCTCACCCCGGAGCAGGCTCTCGCGCTGCTGGAGGGTTACTATGTGGACCAGCTCCCTGATGCGGTCTACGACCAAACCACCATCTCAGAAATGCTCAGTGTCCTGGGCGATCCCTATACCCAATATTTTACCCCCGAGGAGTATAACTCCTTTACGGCCAGCATGTCGGATACCAAGCTGGTAGGCATCGGTGTGGTATATACCACTCAGGAAAATGGTCTGCTCTTAAGCGAGGTGCTCCCCGGCTCCCCTGCCGAAGCGGGAGGACTAAAGGCGGGGGACGTGATCGTCACCGTGGACGGTCACAGTACCAAGGGCGTCACCTCCCAGGAATCCTCCGGCTGGATACAAGGCGAGGAGGGCACTAAGGTGCGCATCACCTATTTACGGGGGAAAAATCGAACCACGGTCTCTCTCCCCCGGGCCACCGTGGTCGTCCCCGCCACCACCGCTGAGCTGATCGACGATCACATTGGCTATATCCGCTGCACTACCTTCGGGGACGAAACAGTGGGGCACTTCGAGGATGCCATCCAGACCTATGGAGAGCAGGTCACATGCTGGGTCATCGACCTGCGGGACAATGCCGGCGGGATCACCGAAGCGGCCACTGAGGCTGCCGGGTTGTTTACCGGCCCGGGCAAAATGACCTATTTTCGGGATGGCGCCGATACATACAGTGTATTCCAGCACGAAGAGGAGGCGGCCACCATCCTCCCTGTGATCGTTTTGATAAACGAAAATTCCGCCAGCTCTACTGAGATCTTCGCCGCCGCTATCCAGGGCAGTGAAAGCGGGATCATCATCGGCAACCGCAGCTTTGGTAAAGGCGTCGCTCAGACGGTATGGGACAAGAATATCCTACCGCCGTATTTTTCCGAGGGCGATGCCATAAAGATCACCACCTACCGCTTTTTCTCTATCCTGGGCAACACTACCGACCAGGTCGGAGTCCTTCCCGACATTATGGCGCCTCCTACATTGGCGCTTGACCTGGCCTGGCTGCTTGCCGGGTCCGCCCGCGGTCCCCATGTGGAGCATCCGCTGCGGATCGATCTGGGCTATGGGCACCCTTGGCGCTGGTACGTAGATCTGGATGTGGCTGTGGCGGAAGAAAACAAGGATCTCTTCAGTATCCTTCTTGACGTACTTCCCCCTGAAACCGATCTGTGGACCCAGGAAAACAAAGGGGACTGGCAGACCGTCTCTTTGAAGGAGCTTTGTGAAATTTACGCATTGACGAGCTATGCCGACTCCTCTTTCCCCGATCTGGATACCTCCATCTGTCCTGAGGCTCTCAGCGGTCTGCAATACTATGGCTTGATCCGCGGCAAGGACGACAGCGCCTATCACCCTCAGGATAACTTGACCCGCGGTGAGCTGTGCCAACTTTTGGCGGCGGCCCTCAACTGCTCTGTCCCCCAAAATATCAGCCCGTACTCCGATGTGGCTGAAGACGCCTGGTACGCTCCCGCTGTCAAGGCCATGACCAATATGGGCCTTGTGAATGGCGTCGGTAACGGCCAGTTCCAGCCGGACGCCCCCATCGACCACCAGCAGTTCCTCACTATTATGGGGCGGTTGGCCCAATGGTTGAATATGGGCTTCTACAGCTATGCCGCCAATATTCCGCCAGAAGCCCTCACCTCCGAGACCCTGGCGGAATATGGCGAGTGGGCCCGCCCCTCCGTCTGGCTTTTGGCCAAAAGCCAAACCGATTTTATTGGCCGTCCCCTTTCTCTGCTTTGGGAGGACCTGCCCAACATTTCCCCCTCCGAGGCCACGACCCGGGACGAGGCCGCCTTTACCCTCTACAGTATCCTGATCTATACCGGTGTCTTGCCCTGATAGACACAAAGTGAATCTAAAAAGCAGCCGGAAAGGTCCTCCCTTTCCGGCTGCTTTTTTATCATCACCGTCTTTCCCGCTCTATCGCTTTGTCTCGAAGCGCCTCTCCCTCTTTCCGTTCCACAGTCGAAGCGACGCCGTCAGCAAAGCGGTAAGTAAGGCCCAAAAGATAACGTCCCGCAGAAGGTAAAGCAGCGTGTAGAACTGCGCGCCTACCCTATTTGGACCAATGGCAGCCCAATAGAGCTGGTTTACCAGCCCCCAACTGAACCACACTGCCGCCAAGGTTATCCAGCCGATAATGTAAAGTGTTTTTGCCTTATTATCCAGGGCCAGCGGCTCCCGGCGGTAGGACAGCATGGTGACCATCACCAGAAGGACAATGGCCAAAAACTGCATCCACGCGATAAACAGCCGCATATAGTTCATCTGCGGTGTCCAATAGGGGGTGGCAAAGATCGCGTGCCATGTCAGGCCCGTGGCATAGCGGAGGTAGCCGTCGGTCAGAATATAGAGCGCCCAGCCGCACCACAGCGCCGTCCTCTTCCCGGTTGCCAGCAGGCAGATAAGGCCACAGACCAGGAACGGCAGAGCAAAGATGAAGCCGATCACAAACCCGCCTGTCCCCGCATAGAGGGTCAGCCATGTCAAGAGAACAAAGCCGAGGCAGAGATAAAGGACGCCTCCCGTGCGATTTCCCCTGGTGGGCTTCGTCTGTTGGCTGGGCGTGGCATCGAGAAACGGCGTAGGCTCCTCCCCTTTGCTCCGGTCTCTCCCGGTTCCGTCTGTCGTCTCTATTGTAATGTTATTTCCCTTTACAAGCTTATCCATGGTGACGGCAAATACCTCGGACAGCTTGATAAGCTTGTCCAATTCCGGCACCGACACATCGGACTCCCATTTTGACACAGACTGCCGGGAGACGCCCAGCAGGTCCGCCAGCTCCTCCTGGGGCTGCCGCTTTTCGGTCCGAAGCCGAACGATGTTTTCCCCCAAACTCATGAAATCGCCTCCAGTCGTTTCTTTTTGCCACAATAATATAACCTGGTTCAGAAAGAAAGTCTATCAAGCCCGCTTGGAAATCCCGCAACCAATAGTTGCGAAGAGAAAAGAAAGCAATACGGGGACGGCTTCAAGGCCGTCCCCGCGCGTTTTCCGCAAGCTGTAATCCTTCACTCAAGACAGGAGCATACGGTCATTGTCCAGGTTCTTCCCCGCCCGGTCACGGAATTGAGAGAGCAGGTCGGCCACTGTCATCTTCGCCCGCTCTTCCCCCTTCACATCCAGCACGATACCGCCAGCGTCCATCATCAGGGTGCGGTTGCCCAGCTCCAGGGCCTGCTGCATATTGTGGGTCACCATCAGAGTGGTGATCTTGTCCTTGTTCACAATATCCCTGGTGATCTCCAACACCCGCTCTGCCGTAGCAGGGTCCAAGGCGGCGGTGTGCTCGTCCAGGAGGAGGAGCCAGGGGGGCACAAAGGTAGCCATCATCAGGGTAAGCGCCTGTCGCTGGCCGCCGGAGAGCAGTCCCACCGGCTGCTTCATCCGCTCCTCCAAGCCCATACCCAGCAGGGCCAGCCGTTCCCGAAAGCGCTTCTTGTCCGCCTTGGTAACATGAGAAAGCCAGCCGCCGCTGGCCGCCGCCAGAGTCAGATTTTCCTCAATGGTCATGCCCGGAGCACTGCCCCGCATGGGGTCTTGGAACAAACGACCAATGTGCTTGGAGCGCTTGAAGGCCGGCATGAAGGTAATATCCTCGCCGTTTAGGATAATGGAGCCGGAATCGGTGAGGAAATCTCCGCAAATGGCATTGAAGAGGGTGGACTTGCCCGCACCGTTGGAACCGATAATGGTGACAAAGTCACCTGGAGCCAGATGGAGGGACAGATCGGTGATGGCCCTCTTCTCATTCACCGTGCCGTGGTTAAAGGTCTTGGAGATGCGGGAAATATTCAGCATCTTACTTTACCTCCCTTCCCGCGGCAGCTTTTTTGTAAGATAGCCGCCGGGAGATAACGGGCCACTGGTCCTTCAAGTACGGCAGCGCCAGGGCCAAAGCTACGATGACCGAAGACACCAGCTTGAGCATGAACGCGGGCATATTCAGCCGCAGAGCAATGGCGTAGACCAACCGGAAAACGAAGGCACCCAGCACCATACCCACGGCTCTGGTAAAGATATTTCCCTTGCCCATCAAGGTGGAGCCGATAAGAAGCGAGGCCAGGGCGATGGTGACCATGCTGCCTCCGATATTGATCTCCGCCGACTGCTGAGACTGTGCCATAAGACAGCCGGACAGGCCGGTAAAGGCATTGGCCACACACAGACCCACGATAGTGGTAAACACCGGGTTGATGGAGGATGAGCGCACCATGTCCGGGTTGTCTCCTGTGGCCCGGATGGCAAGGCCCAGGCGGGTATTGAGAAAGAGCGTCAGGAAAAGTACAGTCAGGACCACCGCCAGGGCGGCTACCACTGTTACGTACTGGTTTTTCAGCGGTGTTTCTGCCAGAAATCCACGCATCATAGTAAATACGGTGGCCTTTTTGTTCAGATTGATCTGAGACTTGCCCGACATGACCATAATATTTACCGAATATAGACCAGTATTGACTATGATGCCGGAGAGTAGGCTGTTGATGCCCAGTTTGGTCTGCATGATAGCGGTGATGAACCCGGAGCATACCCCCGCCAGCATGGCGGCGGGAATGGACAACAGCGGGTGGCCCGCCGCGGCCACCACAGCGCCCACCGCAGCGCCCAGAGTAAAGCACCCGTCGGTAGACAGATCGCAGACGTTAAGCATGGAATAGCTTAGAAACAACGCCAGCACCGTGAGGGAGCAGATCAGCCCCAGCTCCAAAGCAGTCTGGCCCACGGCAAAAAGTGCGGATAGATTCATGGCAGTTCCTCCTCGATCACAGGCTCCGGCTCCGAACAGCCTCACGCCGTTCGGAGCCGGAATATCAGCTCTGCTATATCAGCCCTTCAGGTCTCCAAATTCCTCGGCGGTAGTAATGCTCTGGACGCTGGTGCACAGGGGGGCAAAAATGCTCTTGATCTCCTCGAAGTCGTAGCCCAAGGCGGCACAGGTCTCGGTGTTGACCGTGGCGGTGCCATTGTCAAAGGTTTTCACCGCCAGCGTAGCGGGAGCCTTGCCGTCGACGAGGATCTCGGCGATCATGTCGGCGGTCTCCCGACCCAGATTGGCATAATCCACGCCGTAGCCCAGGAAGGCGCCGTTGAGGGCAAAGGAATCGGCGCCGGTGTAGTGGGGAATGCCAGCATTCACGAAGGTCTCATAGATAGCCAGATAGGACTTCATGATGGTATTGTCGGTGGGGGTAAAGACGGCGTTCACTCCGTCGCTCACCAGTGCCTGGGCGGCCTGCTGGACCTCGGCGGCGTTGGTGCCGGTGCGCTCCACGTACTCAATGCCCTTGGCGTCCAGATACTCCTTGGCATGGGCGATGGGGGTGGTAGAGGAGTCCTGGCCCACATCGTAGAGGAAGCCGATCTTCTTTGCGTCTGGGGCGACGGCGAAGATCAGGTCCATGATGGAATTTGTGTCCAGATAGTCAGAGGTACCAGTGATGTTGGCGCCGGGGGCTTCCAGAGAAGCTACCAGCCCGGCGCTCACCGGGTCGGAGACGGCGGAGAAGACCACCGGGGTGTCGTTCCCCTCCACGGCTGCCTGCATTGCCATGGCTACGGGAGTGGCAATGCCCACCATCAGGTCTACCTTGTCGGCCTGGAAGTTGGAAATGATCTGGTTCATCACGGTAGCGTCGGCATTGGGATTGTCATAGGAAATGTCAAAGGTGACGCCCTTCTCCTTGCCGATCTCGTCCAGTCGGGCCTGAATGTTTTCATTGATCTGATTGAGGGAGGCGTCGTCCACATAGTTGCAGATACCGATCTTATAGGTTTTTCCGTCAGAGGAGGCTTTCTTGTCACCGCAGGCGGTAAGGGTCAGGAGCATGGCGGCTGCCAGAATGGCGGAGGCGAGCTTCATAGTCTTTTTCATAATAAATTCTCCTTTTTCAGGTTGATTTTATGATTAGTTTGGACCTTTTGCGGGACAGTCATGCTTGCGCTTTGCCATTGCCATCGCCATCGCCGTTCGTTTCTTTTCAAGCCGTCCCACTCCTTTCCCTCAGTCTCAGGGCAAACAAAAAAAGCCCCGTCCCAGATTTGGGACAAGACTTTCATCCTGCGGTACCACCCAAGTTGACGCTTTCGCGCCCTCTCGCTCCACGCACTAACCAAGCGTGCCGCCCTGATAACGGGTGCGGTCCCCGTCAGAAGCTACTCGTTTCCTTTCGCCCTGCCCTCGCAAGTCCATTCATCGGAACGTCCGCCGCCGCGATCTCACCACCCGCGGCTCTCTTAAGGCGACCTTTTGCCGATTACTTCTCTCGCTCATCGGTTTTCTTATGACGCATTATACGCATCCGGGCAACAAATGTCAATACCCTTTTCACTTTTTTTCGCTACCATACTAAATTTTTTCCTTCTTGACAAATCCTCCTTCTGCGGGTAAAATACTAGCAACAGCAATGAAGGGAAGAAGGCCCAGAGGTTCCCTCAGAGAGTTGACGGTGGGTGCGAGTCAACGGGACAACCTCTCGGCGGATACTGGCCCCTGAGCCGTTCGGCTGAACAAAAGTAGGCCGGACCGTATGGCCCCGTTACCGGCCTCGGCCTTGATGGAGGCCATGAGGGCCGTTTGGGATGACCGGCGGCTGAAGCAGGGTGGTACCGCGTAGCTTACGCCCCTGACCATATCTATGGTCGGGGGCTTTTTTGACCCCTGACTTAGCAAGGTTCAAGGAGGAATCGTGTTATGAAGCAAGGCTTTGAGAAGTACATCCCCTTCGCCCCTATCCCCCGGCCCAAGCGGGCCTGGCCGGATAAGCGGCTCGAGAAGGCTCCCGTTTGGTGCTCGGTAGACCTGCGGGACGGCCATCAGGCTCTGGTAGACCCTATGAACGTTGAGGAAAAGCTGGAGCTATTCCATACCCTGGTGGACATCGGCGTTAAGGAGATCGAGGTGGGTTTTCCCTCCGCCTCTGAAGTAGAGTACGACTTTCTCCGCACCCTCATCGACGACGGCCACGTCCCCGACGACGTGACCCTGCAGGTGCTGGTCCAGGCCCGGCCCCACCTCATCAAGCGCACCTTTGAGGCCATCGAAGGCGCAAAGCACGTCATTTTCCACTTCTATAACTCCACCTCCACCCTCCAACGGAAGGTGGTCTTCCACACCGATGTGGAGGGCGTCAAGAAAATCGCCGTAGACGCCGCCGAGATGATCTATGAGATGGCCCAGCCGGTCATCGCCTCCGGCATGGACTTGCGCTATGAGTATTCTCCCGAATCCTTCATGGGCACTGAGATGGACGCCGCCGCTGAAATTTGCGCCGCCGTGCTGGATGCCCTCCATGCCGATGCGGAGCATAAGGTCATCCTCAACCTGCCCACCACGGTGGAGAACTGTCTGCCCAACTACTTTGCCGACGAGATCGAATACTTTATCGAAAAGCTCCCTGGCCGGGAGCGGGCCATCATCTCCCTCCACCCTCACAATGACCGGGGCGAGGGGGTAGCCACGGCAGAGCTTGCCATGCTGGCCGGCGGCGAGCGGGTGGAGGCCACCCTCTTCGGCAACGGCGAGCGCACCGGCAATGTGGACATGGTCACCATCGCCATGAACCTCTATACCCAGGGCGTTGACCCGGAGCTGGATTTCTCTCACATCAACCACATTCGAGACGTCTACGAACGCTGCACCAAGATGAAGGTGGGGCCCCGGCAACCCTACGTGGGCGAGTTGGTTTTTACCGCCTTCTCAGGCTCCCACCAGGACGCCATCAGCAAGGGCGTACAGTTCGCCAAGGAGCATGGCGGAGAGTATTGGGAGATCCCCTATCTGCCCATCGACCCTGCCGACCTGGGCCGGGAGTACGAGCCTATCGTCCGCATCAACAGCCAATCCGGCAAGGGCGGCGCCGCCTTTGTCATGCAGCAGAATTTCGGCTATGACATTCCCAAGGCCATGCAGCCCGAGTTCGGCCACATCGTCCAGGTGGAGACAGAGAAGGCAGGCACCGAGCTGGCTCCTCAGCGCATCTTCGAGCTGTTCAAGGAGAGCTACATAGACGCCATCTTCCCTTACCAGCTGCTCAAGCACACCTTTGTGGAGACGGTGGACGCCGAGGCCAAGTCCCATGTCCGCTTCACTGGCACTCTGCGCCATACCGACACGGTCTTTGACGTGGTTGGAGAGGGCAACGGCCCCATCGACGCTTTCTTCAACGCCATCCACGGCCAGAAGATGGACCGCTTCACCTTTGTTGACTATGCCGAGCACGCCATCAATAAGGGTTCCGACTCCATGGCGGTGGCCTACATCCACCTGAAGGACGCCGACGGCAAGGATATCTTTGGCGTGGGTATTGACCATAATATCAACCTGGCTCCCCTCCGGGGCATCCTGTCCGCCATCAACCGTACCTGGCTGGCCCGGCACCAGAAATAGTCTGACCGCAAAAGCAAGGGAGAGAGAAGTTTTTACTTCTCTCTCCCTTTTTTCTGTCTCTTTGCCCCATGAGCAGAAAACCGAAGCAGCGAAGCCCCTCACCCCAGGGAGATATCCCGTGTGGCGTAGGCATTGAGGTCGCTGGCGGCGGTATGGCCTGACAAATACTCATAGTACCCCTGACTGCCGATCATGGCGCCGTTGTCGCCGCAGAGCTTCAGCGGCGGCAAATAGAGCTTCACGCCAGCCTCCTTACAAGCTATCTCCAGGTCCCCACGGATACGGGAATTGGCCCCCACACCTCCGGCCACGGCCAGCTTTCCGTCCCCCTTCCGCTTTGCCGCCTCCATGGTCCGGGGAACCAGGATATCGCTGACCGCCGCCTGGAAGGAGGCGGCAAGCCCGGGATAGTCCAACTCCTCTCCCTTCTGTTGGGCATTGTGAGCCAGATTTAGTACCGCCGTCTTCAGCCCGGAAAAAGACATGTCCAGCGGGTGTCCCTCCACATGGGAGCGCGGCAGCTCATACATGGTATCGTCGCCTCCCTGGGCCAGTCGGTCCATGGGACCGCCGCCAGGGTAGCCAATACCCAGCACCCGGGCCACCTTATCGAAGCTCTCCCCCGCCGCGTCGTCACGAGTGGCGCCCAGCACCTCCATGTCGGTGTAGGAACGTACGTCTGCGATCAGGGTATTGCCGCCGGAGGCGCACAGGCACACGAAGGGCGGCTCCAGGTCAGGGTGGGCGATGTAGTTGGCGGCAATATGGCCGCGAATATGATGCACCGGGATAAGCGGTACACTCAGGGCCAGCGCCACGGACTTGGCGAAGTTGACCCCCACCAACACCGCGCCGATAAGGCCAGGGGCATAACTCACCGCCACCGCGTCAATGTCCCCTTTGGTAAGCTTGGCGTCGGAGAGTGCCTTGTCGGCAAGGCCAACGATGGCCTCCACATGCTTCCGCGAAGCGATCTCAGGCACCACTCCGCCATAAATGGTGTGCATGTCCACCTGGGAGGCAATGGCGTCGGAGAGGACCTCCCTGCCGTCCCGCACCACCGCCGCGGCGGTTTCGTCACAGGTAGACTCAAAGGCTAAGATATTCATGCTCTCCCCTCCTCCAGCCAGGGAATGAAGATATTCTCCTCATACATGGCCTTTGGCAGAGAACCTCCGTAGATCTTGCGATTGATCTCTATCAACTCGGCGTCACTGATCTCCGGGCCATAGGAGAGGACGATATAGGGCACGCTGAAGATCTTGGTAGTAAAGCCCCGTTTTTGCAGCCCCGCCCGGAAATAGAAGTTCAGCCTCCGCTGGCGCAGCTCATCTACCTCGGCAACGCCCGTATCGGGGATCTCCACCTCGCCGAATACCCCGTGGCCGTTCACGCAGAAGCGATCCAGCATCTCTCGCAGAAGCTGACTGCCGGCGCCTGCGTTGCGGCGCTCCGGGACAACAGCAAAGTAATCCAATAAAACATAAGGCTCTCCCGCTGTCCAATAGAAAGCGTAGGCAGTCAATTCTCCGTTCTGAAATAGGGCATATGGCTCATATCTGCCTTCGGATCGCATTTTTTCCAGAAGAGCGATGGGCTTCAGTTCCGCCGGAGGGAAATCCCGCTTCATATGGTTCTCATGGAGCCAGGCCATCTCCTGGGCGCTCAGCAAACGAAATTCACCTTCCATCTTCCGTTTCCTCCCCAAACTCCAAGGTCATAATAATAGCGTCCTCCTTGGGCTGCTTATAGTAGTCCTTCCGTCGCCCCACCTGGGCAAAGCCATGCTTATAATAGAGCTGGATGGCCGCCTGGTTGGAAGGCCGGACCTCCAGGGTCAGAAATGCCAGATGGGCCTGTCCAAAGCGGACGAACACGTCCAACAGATCGTCGGCAATGCCCTGACCCCGATAGTCCTCCCGGACAGCAATATTGTCGATGTAGCCCTCGTCCATCACGGCGTGAAGTCCGGCGTAGCCCAGTACCGCTCCATCAGGCCGCTGGGCTACGATGAAAGAGGCCAGCGGGTTATATAGCTCTTCCTCCAGGGACGCCTCCGACCATGGATCGGAAAAGCACTCCCGCTCGAGCTGCGCGATCTCCTTGATATGGGAGCGGTCCATAGGGACCAGCTTGTAGTTTTTCATCCCTTTGCCTCCCCCCAACTCCTTCCAATAGCCGCATCCGCCTTCAGGGGCACAGCGTAGTTCACCGCACCCTCCATCTCCCGGCTCAAGAGGGCTTTTACCTGCTCGGCCTCTGCCTCGGGACACTCCACGATCAGCTCGTCGTGGACCTGCAATATCAGTTTCGCCTTCAGCCCCTCAGCCTTGATGGCCCGGTCCACCCGGAGCATAGCCAGCTTGATAATATCGGCGGCGGTGCCCTGGATAGGCATATTGAGGGCCACCCGCTCGCCGAAGGAGCGAAGATTGTGGTTGGCCGACTTCAGCTCAGGCAACCAGCGGCGGCGGCCCATAAGAGTGGCCACATAGCCATCCTCCTTTGCCCGCTTCACTACCCTGTCCATATACTCCCGGACGCCGTGGAAGGTCTCAAAATAGCGTTCCATATACTCCTTGGCCTCATACACCGGCACTCCGATGTCCTCAGATAAGGAAAAGGCGGAGATGCCATAAACGATACCGAAGTTCACCGCCTTGGCCCGGCGGCGCATCTCGTGGGTCACATCAGAGGGCGCGACGCCGAAGACCTGGGCGGCGGTGGCGGTGTGAACATCCATGCCGCTCAGAAACGCCTCCTGCATGGTCTTATCTTCGGCAATATGGCTCAATAGCCGCAGCTCGATCTGGGAGTAGTCGGCGTCCACCAGCACATTGCTGGGGGCGGCAACGAACATATACCGTAGCTTGGCTCCCAGCTCCGTGCGGACGGGGATGTTTTGCAGATTCGGTTCCGTGGAGGAAAGCCGCCCGGTGGCGGTGACGGTATTCTGGAAAGAGGTGCGGATACGTCCGTCCTCTTCAATGACCTTGGTAAGGCCGTCCACATAGGTGGACTTCAGTTTGGTATATTGGCGGTACTCCAGGATCAGTTCGATGATATCGTGGTGGCCCCGAAGCTTTTCCAGCACCTCCACGTTGGTGGAATAGCCAGTCTTGGTCTTCTTCACCGGCGGCAGACCCAGCTTATCAAAGAGGATATGTCCCAGCTGCTGGGTAGAGTTGATATTGAACTCCTCCCCCGCCAGGGTATAGATGGCCGCCTCATCGGCCCGGATATGCTCATTGAGCATCATGCCAAACTCAGCCAATGCCTTGCGGTCCACCAGCACGCCCGTGCGCTCCATTTCAGCAAGGACCTGGCATAGAGGCAGTTCCACCTCATAATAGAGCTTGTCCAGCCCCATCTCCCCGAGCCGCTCGGACAGCTCCCCATAGAGCGCATCGATCAGAGCGGTATGGCCCATCCATGCTCCGACAGCAGCCGTAAAGCTCGCCGGATCGGCCATGGGGCCAAAGGCCTCCTCGTCCAAATAGGCTTCCGCCTTAGCCGCCCCAAAATGGAAGTCGGTCATGGCCAGCTTCTCCAGCTCATAGCTACCGTCAGTGGGCGCCAGGAGGTAAGCGGCGACAGCGGTATCAAAAAGGAAGCCCTCGGTGGAAAGCCCCTCGGAAAGAAGGGTGTTCATCAGATCCTTTACATTGTGAGAGACCTTTTTGATGTCGGGGGAGAAAAAGGCCCGGAGAAAGTCATTGTAGTATTCCAGCCTGTCCGGCAGAAATATGGCGGCCTTTGAAGCCTCTTCCCACACTACGCAGACCCCGTTCAGCCCTGGCAGAGCCAGGACGCTGACATGATCCAGCCCCTGCCAGAGCTTCAGCAGTTCCTCCATCCGCTTCCTTTCGGTAACGATCTCGCTTTCACAGGCAACGGAAAAGTTTTTCTCAGCCGGAGCGTCACTCGGGGACCCTTTCAGCCCCATGCGGTCAATGAGCTTGGAAAACTCCAGTCGCAGACAGAGCTGGTAAAGTTCCTCCTTTACCGGCTTCCTCTCGGCGTCGGCGGGCCGAAAGTCCAGGGGCGCATCCCGGTGGATGGTCGCCAGGTCATAGGACATATAGGCGTCGGCCTTCCCCTCTTCCAGCTTCTTCACCACTCCCGGCTTCGCCGGGGTCTCCGGGGCCTGACAGATATCGGGCATATGGTCATAGAGGTGGTCGATGGAACCATAGAGCTGGACAAGACCCATAGCCGTCTTTTCCCCGATCCCCTTGACGCCGGGGATATTGTCGGAGGAATCTCCCATCAGGGCTTTCAAATCGATGATGTGGATAGGCTCAAAGCCATACTCTTCCCGGAATGCCTCTGGAGTCATGTCTCTGGTGGTGGTCTGCCCCATGCGGGAGGTCACCAGCTTTACGGTGGTGTACTCATTCACCAGCTGGAGGGAGTCCTTGTCGCCGGTGACGATGACGGTCTCCCAGCCCTCCCGCTCGTCGATGGCGGCAATGGTGCCGATGAGGTCGTCGGCCTCCCAGCCGGAAAGCTCATAGCGGGGAATGTTCATGGCGTCCAGCACCTCCCGGATAATGGGAAGCTGGGCGGCCAGGTCCTCGGGCATGGGCTTGCGCTGCGCCTTATACTCAGCATAGGCCAGGTGGCGGAAGGTCGGCGCCTTCAGGTCAAAGGTACAGCACAGGGCATCTGGGTGTTCCTCCTCCACCAGTTTGAGCAGAATATTGAGAAAACCGAAGACGGCGTTGGTGGGAATCCCGTCCCTGGTGGACAGGGGGCGAACGCCGTAAAAGGCCCGGTTCAGGATGGAGTTGCCGTCAATGACCATCAGCTTCATGGAGAGATCCTCCTCGAAAACAAGTAAAAAGAACTGGATATCAGTATACCATTTTCTCCTAAAATGGGCAAGAAAAACCGCCCCCACGGCAGTGCCAGTGGAATACAGTTTAAATCTATATTTCTGTACTTCACTGGAACACCGCTTGGGAGATATCGATACTCTGTCCACTTCGGTTGTCAAAGTCCGTTTCGTTGTGGGCGAAAATACTTTCATGGAAGCTGATGGCTATATCCACCGGCGTTCCTTCCCAGAGGATGGCGGTATCGTTTTCCGTGAAGCGGTTGCCGGTAAACTGGGAGTGGGTGACGTTGCTCCGGCTGGCATTAAAGTGGAAGCCCACTGTGTTGTCCGCAAACTCACAGTAGCGGAAATTCAGCCAGGAATCCCCGTGGGCCAGCACGGCGGTCCTCCAGCCGGCGAAGGTGCAGCCCGTCAGGTGGACCCGGGCGGCGGCGGTGATCCCCACATTCTCTCTGCCGCTGCCCACAAAGTCAATGTCATTGATCTCATTGATCCAGCCGTTGGCCCCGGTGGTGATACGCAGCGTGCCGGTGAAAACGGTCCGTTCTTCCCCATCGGTACTGCCCAGCAGGTTCACCGGTCGCTTGCTGATGGTGAGTTCCCCCGCATAGGCCACCGCCGGAAGATGGATATTCACCACGGCGGAGGGGGCCGCCGTCTCGCCGATCTCGTCGATGAGGGCCTGAAGTTCCTCTGTGGTCCCCATGGCCGCATCCTCCGGGTAGTAATCCAGCGTCCTGATGAGGCGGACCTCCAGCGTCTGGTGGAGGGTGATCACATCCCCGTTTTTCATGGTGATGGTCCATGTGCCCTGAGCCCGGTTGTCCCGGCCCAGAAAGTCGATAAAGCTGACCATGGCCGCCTCCGGGCAGTAGCCGTGGGGTGCGGGGTCGGTGTAGGTGATGTACCCATCCTCGTCCTCAGGGGGACCAAATTGGGCGGTGACGCTCTCCACCTTGCCGAGAAAAGCGTTGGCGGCATTGGCGTCATTTTCAGTGTAGTTGATAAACAGACAGATGGGGAAACGGTACTCCCCGTTTTCCTCGGCATCCTGATAGAGCATGGGGGCTGGGGTAAAGCGGGTATTGCTCCAGCCCAGCAGAAGCTGATAGCTGCCGTCCTGATCCGTGTAGGTCACTGTGGCTGTGCCGCCGTCATCGTAGGTCCTGGGCCGGGTGGCAAGATACCGGCCCAGCAGAAGGCCCAGAATGACCAGCACA
>CAJTLK010000039.1 GCA_910577415.1 uncultured Oscillospiraceae bacterium | reverse complement strand
AGAGTCCCAGGATGATATAGAGGAACCACAGGTGATAGTGGGTGTTGCCCCGGAGGGCGGAGAGGATGGCATTCCAAAGGCCGTGCCAGGTGAAGCGGCCTCCGGCGGTCATATAGGAGACCACGGCATAGACCCCGCCCCAGAACATCAGGCAGAGGAGGATGCGAAGGCCGTTACGGAAAAAGAGCTTGGAGAGGGGCATCCCGTTTTTGGGATCCAGCATGAACATGCCGGAGAGCATGACGAACACCGGCACACACCAACGCACCAGGGCGTCGTAGACATTGAACACCCGCCAGGCCGGGGAGGAGACGCTCACTACCCCCATTTGGCTGCCCGCCAGGTGGAGGACAATGACGGCGATGGTGGCGAAGACCCGGAGCAGGTCGGCGTAAGCCAGCCGATCATCGATTTTCTGCGCCATGGACCCACCTCCCGGAAAAAGTCGAAAAATCCAGAACTGTATTATTTTAGCATATCATGGTAGAAGAGACAAGAGGGAACATTTACAGAAGCGCCTTACAATAGCATTCCCACCAGGCCGTCTCCTCTTTCGATCAGGGCGGTGATCTGGACCAGCTTCTCCATATTATGTAAACTAATGGGGGAAGGGGCGAAGACCTCCACATAGTTGGGGGCGTGACCCCGGTAAAGGGAAAGGCCGCCGGGGGCGGAAGCCTCCTCCGCCGCCTCCTCAAAAAGCACCGGGAGGGCTTGTCCCACAAGGGAGGTAAGGTAGCTTCTCCGCAGCTCCTCCGCCACTGCCGCCACCCGGTGGGCGCGCTCCTCCTTTTCCGCCTTGGGGACCTGCCCCGGCATCTTATCAGCGGGGGTGCCGGGGCGGCGGGAGTAGGGGAAGATGTGCATGGCGGTAAAAGCGCATTTCTTCAGGAATTCCAAGGTCTCCCCAAACTCCTCCTCATCCTCGCCGGGAAAGCCTACGATGAGGTCGGTGGTAACGCCGGGGTTGACATAATGTTTGCGGAGCAGTTCTACGCTTTCATAGAAGCGGGCGGTATCATACTTGCGGTTCATGCGCTTCAGGGTGGCGTCGCAGCCCGACTGGAGAGAGAGATGAAAGTGGGGACACAAATTATGTAAACTAGAGAGGCGGCGGCAGAAGTCCTCGGTGACGGTGCGGGGTTCCAGGCTGCCCAGGCGGACGCGGCAGCTGGGGGCGGCGGCGCAGATGGCCTCGATAAGGTCGGCCAGGGGCGGCTTTCCCGGCAGGTCCCGGCCCCAGGAGGAAATTTCGATGCCTGTGACTACGATCTCCTTATAGCCCTCCTCCATCAGGCGCCGGGCCTCCGCGGCGGCCCGGTCAAGGGGGAGGGAGCGCACCGGCCCCCGGGCGTAGGGGATGATGCAGTAGGAGCAAAAATTGACGCAGCCGTCCTCCACCTTCAGCATGGCACGGGTACGTCCAGACAGCCCTCCGGCGGGCAGTTCCTCAAAGGTTCTGGTTGACATAATGTTTTCAGTGGTGATAAGAGGCTGCGGGCCAGGACAGGGGGACGGTTCTTCCTGTCCTGTTAGGACAGAAGAACCGTCCCCCTGTCCTTTGGTTAACATAATTTTGTTTTCGGTCAGCCGCTCCACATCGTCCAGAAAGGCCATCCGCCCTCCGGCGCCCCCCACCAGGTCCACGTCCAGCTCTGCCGCGGCCTGGGTCTCGGTCTGAGCATAGCAGCCACATACCGCCACCAGGGCATTTTTGCCCCGCTTCCGGGCCTGGCGGATCATCTGCCGGGACTTGTGGCCGCTGACGGCGGTGACGGCGCAGGTATTGATGATATAGGCGTCGGCTTCCGCCTCAAAGGGGACCAGGGTGTGGCCCCGGCCCGCCAGCTCGGCCTCCATGGCCTGGGTCTCGTATTGGTTGACCTTGCAGCCCAAAGTGTAAATGGCGAAGCGCATGATTTTCTCTCCTTATGCCCTGAGCGTACTTGAAAAAAAGGGGGGCTTGGTGTATACTTCATCTATTATAGATGAGAAAGCGTCCCTCGTCCAGAGGGAAACGCCGGGGGAGGACCTATGGCCTACAATTTTTTCGCTCTTATGGCCCGAATGAAGTACATTGACCGCTGGGGGCTGATGCGCAACACCCAGGTGGAGAACATCCAGGAGCATTCCCACATGGTGGCGGTACTCTCTCACGCCCTGGCCGTCATTGGGAAGGAGAAGTTTGGCTCCGGTATCGACCCCAATGAGGCGGCGGTGGCGGGGCTGTACCACGACGCGCCGGAGATATTGACCGGCGACCTGCCCACCCCGGTGAAGTACGATAACCCCGCCATCAAAGAAGCCTACAAGGCGGTGGAGGCGGTGGCGGGGGACAAGCTGCTGTCCATGCTCCCCCCGGAGCTTTGCCCCGCCTTCGCCCCCTATGTGAAGGAGGAGCTTGACCCCGCCCTGCTGCGGCTGGTGAAGGCTGCCGACAAGCTCTCGGCCCACATCAAGTGCCTGGAGGAGCTGCGGGCGGGGAACAACGAATTTAAGCTGGCCGCCCGACAGACCCGTGCCGCCCTGGACCAGATGGAAATGCCCGAGCTGGATTATTTTATGAAGCATTTTCTGCCCGGTTTTGAGCTGACATTGGACGAACTGAAATAGAAGCGCGGAGCAAGGCGGCCCAAAAGTAAGAGCAGGGGGGAAAAGGATGAAAGCCGTGAAATGGGGCCCGGTCCTGTTGGTGGCGGTGTTTCCATATACTCCGTTCTGTCTGCTGGCATGGAACGGCGATTTCCGCGCCATAGAGCTATTCTGGCTGATCGGCCTGGCCGGGGCGGCGGCGGTATTTCTGACCGCCAAGCGCTGGAGTCCCCGTGAGCTGGCCCTGGCCTCTATGCTGGTGAAGCTGGTCCAGATACCTGCCTATGTGTTCTGGTTTGTGATAGGCGTGGGCCTGTTTCTTTTTATGGGGCCGCTGCTGGCCTTTGTGATAGACGCTATGGCCATTATTCTCACCGGGCTGCTGGGCCTTGCCGCTGTGCTGCGGTGCCGGAAAGCGGGCGTGTTGACCACCGGGTGGGCCGCGCTTTGCGGCATATTGCAATTTTTCTTCTGCGTTGACGTGGTCAGCGCCGTCATTCTATTTATAAAAGCCAAGGAGGTTTCCCAATGAGAGCCATCGTCACCGTCATCGGCAAGGACACTGTGGGCATTATCGCCCGGGTGTGCGCCCTGCTCAGCGAGCAGGGGGTCAACGTGCTGGACATCAGCCAGACCATTTTGCAGGAGTACTTCACCATGATCATGCTGGTGGACACCGCCGGGGCCAAGGTGCCCTTTACCGAGCTTGTGAAGCTGCTGGAGGAGAGCGGCAAGGCCCAGGGTCTTTCCATCCACGCCCAGCGGGAGGATATTTTTAACGCCATGCATCGGATATAAGCGCGGAACGTGAGAGGTTGGGAGGCCACACTATGTCCATGATAAATACCACTGAAATTTTAGATACCATCCAGATGATCAGCCAGCAGCATCTGGACGTGCGCACCATCACCATGGGGATATCCCTGCTGGACTGTGCCGACCCCGATCCCAAGGCCGCCTGCCGGAAGATCTACGAGAAGATCGTCCGCTCGGCCAAAGACCTGGTGAAGACCGGGGAGGAGATCGAGGCCGAGTTTGGTATCCCCATCGTCAATAAACGTATCTTCGTGACCCCCATGGCCCTGGTGGCCGGGGCCAGTGAGACCGATGATTACGTCCCCTTCGCCGTGGCCCTGGATAAGGCCCGGGCCGAGACGGGGGTCAACTTCATCGGCGGTTTTTCCGCCCTGGTGCAGAAGGGGATGACCGCCGCCGACGAGAAGCTCATCCGCTCCATCCCCGCCGCCCTCAGCGAGACCGAGCTGGTCTGCGCCAGCGTCAACGTGGGCTCCACCAAGGCGGGCATCAATATGGACGCGGTGGCCCTTATGGGCCGGACCATCAAAGACCTGGCGGCGCGCACCGCCGACAGGGGCGGCTTTGGCTGTGCCAAGCTGGTGGTCTTCTGCAACGCCGTGGAGGATAACCCCTTCATGGCCGGAGCCTTCCACGGCGTCAGCGAGGCGGACCGGGTCATCAATGTGGGAGTCTCCGGCCCCGGTGTGGTGTACCACGCCCTTCAGAGCGTGAAGGGGGAGAGCCTGGACGTGGTGGCCGAGACAGTGAAAAAGACCGCCTTCCGGGTGACCCGCATGGGCCAGCTGGTGGCCCAGGAAGCCTCCAAACGGTTGGGGGTCCCCTTTGGCATCGTGGACCTCTCCCTGGCCCCCACCCCCGCCATTGGGGACAGCGTGGCCCGCATTTTGGAGGAGATGGGCCTGGAGACCTGTGGGACCCACGGCACCACCGCCGCCCTGGCATTGCTCAACGACGCGGTGAAAAAGGGCGGCGTGATGGCGTCGTCCAGCGTGGGCGGCCTCTCCGGGGCGTTTATCCCGGTGAGCGAGGACGAGGGCATGATCGCCGCCGCCCGGAAGGGCACCCTGTGCCTGGATAAGCTGGAGGCCATGACCTGCGTGTGCTCGGTGGGGCTGGACATGATCGCGATCCCCGGCGATACCACCGCCGAGACCATCTCCGCCATCATCGCCGACGAGGCGGCCATCGGCATGGTCAACTCCAAGACCACCGCCGCCCGACTCATTCCCGCGCCGGGGAAAAAGGTGGGGGACACGGTGGAGTTTGGCGGGCTGCTGGGCTCCGCCCCGGTGATGCCGGTCCATCCCGAATCCAGCGCGGTATTTGTAAACCGCGGCGGACGTATTCCCGCCCCCATGCAGAGCCTGAAGAACTGAAAAGGGGGAGACCGTTATGAAGGGAAAGCGCTGTTTGGGCGTGGCCCTGGCCCTGCTGCTGACATTGGGGACTTGGGCCGCGCCAGCCTCGGCGGTGATGGCGGAGGTCACATGGGACAAGGAGCCTGCAGCTTGGGCCATAGAGCAGATGGAGGACCTGGCATCTGGAGGGATCTTAGGCCAGGGGGGTTATAATCCCACCGCCATCGTAAGCCGTGGGCAGTTTTGTTATTTTATGGTCAATATCATCCACCGGGAGGGAAGGAGAGACCTTCTAAGCGCGGCGGCCCCGGTGGCGGTAGACTATTTTGACGATATCACCAGCAAGGACGGCTTTGGCGGACGGTACAATATGTATACCGCGGCGGCCTACGGCCTTACCGAAGGAGCGCTGGTGAACGGTAAGCGGCTGGCCGACTGCGACAATAATCTGACCAGAGAACAGGCCGCCAAAATGATGTGCGCCCTTGTGGACGCGCTGGAGAGATACACCGGGGCGAAAATGGACCCGGTGGAGCCGCCCAGGGTCTTTGCGGATGCGGACGACATCAGCGCCTGGGCCAGGGAAGCGGTGGACCGGGCCTCCGCGCTGGGACTGCTGAAGGGGGACGAGGCCGGACGCTTTGCCCCCAAGGGGGTCCTTACCTTTCAGGAGGCTTGCGTTATGCTGGACCGGGCCTTCCGGGCGGCGGAGGAGGCTGCTCTGCGCCGGGAGGAGACCCTGAATATCGGGCACCTGGAGTCCAAGCTGGGTGTGGAGACGGAATGGGCCGTCAACACCAGCGGGGAGTTGTATCTGCTGGAACAGGACGGGGCGTATTCCGTGCTCCAGATCAAAGGTAGGGGTGCGGAAGCTCCCACCGTCCGGGTGGAGTGCTTTGATGAAAACGGCCACTCCGCCGGGATCAGGGATATCCCCATGGAGCTATCCTATTGCGCCGGGTTCTATGATGGGGAGGACGCTTACTATTTGGCCTTCGGCCAGGACAATATGGAAGAGGATGACGGCAAGGAGGTCTACCGGGTGGTTCGGTATGACCGGGAGTGGAACCGGGTGGCCGCCGCCTCGGTGAACGGTGGGGAGAGCTATACCACCCAGCCTTACCGCTCCACCAGCCATGTGGCGATGGCGGAGGATGGCGGCGTCCTGATCCTCCACACCTCCCGGCTGCGTTATCTCACCCCCAAGGACGGTCTGCGGCATCAGTCCAATATCACCATCAAGGTGCGCACCTCCGATATGAACGTTGTGTCGGTCAGTCCCCCCTTTCCCGGCAACCATGTCAGCCACTCCTTCGCCCAGTATGTGGCCTGCGATGGGGGAGAGGCGGTCTACGCCGATCACGGGGACGCTTACCCCCGTGGCTTTGCTCTGAATCTGGACGCCAAAACGGGAAACGGCAAAGAGATGAATTTCTTCCCCTTCTCCGGCGAGATTGGCGACAACACCACCAACGCTATCCCCGGCGGACTGGGGATCAGCGGGGACAACTACCTTTTTGCCGGGGCCTCCTCCCCCCAGAAGGGAAACGACAGTCTGGAGTATGCCAACGCCTTTCTGGCGGTGATCCCCAAGGACGGCTATCCCAATAGCCGTCCGAAAATAAAATGGCTCACCGACTTTCCCGCCAATGGAGAAGAGTATGTGCGGCAGATCAATATGGTCCAGCTCAACAACAATACCTTTGTGGTCATGTGGCAGACCAGCGTGAAGTCCAGCCGGACTATGATTGGGGACTTTGGGGATTTTTACTACGCCGTCTTTGACGGAAACGGAGACCAGATCGGGCGTAATACGAAGCTGGCGGACTTTATGATCCCCAACGTGGACCCGGTGGTGGAGGGCGGCAGTATCCGCTGGGTCCGGCCCGAGGCGGGGCCTTACGGTGTGTTTGGCTATCACCCCTCCCGGCATCTGAAGGTCTATGAGCTGAAGGTCGCCCCGAATAGCTCCACTGCGGAAACCCCGAAGCCAACGCCTACCCCGAAACCCACCGTGCCCCCGAAGCCTACCGCAGTCCCCAGACCTACGGAAACGCCTAAGCCCACTGAGGCGCCCTGGCCTGTGGAGCCTTCCGGGCCATCCGCGACTCCAAAGCCCACCCAGCCCGGTGTGACAAAGACCGAATTGCCCGCCGATGGCCGGACCGACAACTATCGGCTGGACTGGGGCGACGGACAATGGATGGAGCTGCAAATATCAGATGGGAAGACCGTCCGCCTGTCCGGCTGTATGCCCGAGCTTCCCGATTACTATAACTATGTAGTCCTCCAGGCATACGGAGAGCAAGCCGAGACGCCCCTGGTGCTGGGGGAGGAGTTTTCCGTGGAGGTGGTCATCGACACCGAACGCTTCCTCAAAAATTATAAAGAGGGGGACATCTTCTATGTGACCGCCATGGTCTGTCAGAACCACAGACCGGGGAGCAGCAACCTGGCGGGCTTCTCCTTCAATGGGGCCAGGATACAACTGGTGTCCAATGGCAGTGGCGGCTGTACCTTTGAAATTATAGAGCGCTGAGCAATGGGGACCGTCCAGGGGGGCGGTCCCCATAAATTTTGGTAAAGCGCCCACAAAATCCTTTCCAAATTTTTCGGATTGGTGTATACTATATCCAACCCAAAAGAATTTGCTTAGGAGGTCATTCTTATGCTTCATCTTGATCTGTCCAATGTCACCCCCTTTCTGCCTTCGGGCTGGCGCACCGGGGAGGAGAAGGGGCTGGAGAAGGCCCACGACCATGTCCTCAACGGCACCGGCGCGGGCAGCGATTTTCTGGGCTGGGTCCGGCTCCCTGCCGACTATGACAAGGAAGAGTTTGCCCGCATCCAGAAGGCGGCGGAGAAGATCCGCTCCGATTCCAAGGCCCTGGTGGTCATCGGCATCGGGGGCAGCTACCTGGGCGCCCGGGCGGTCATTGAGACGCTTACCTCCAATAACTATAACCTGACCCGCAAGGGAGGTCCCGCCATCTATTTTGCGGGCAACGGCCTCTCCGCCGACGGCATGAACGAAGTCATCGAGCAACTCAAGGACATCGACTGGTCCATCAACGTCATCTCCAAGTCCGGCACCACCACCGAACCCGCCGTGGCCTTCCGTATCTTCAAGGCGCTACTGGAGGAGAAGTACGGCAAGGACGGGGCCAGGGGCCGCATCTACGCCACTACCGACGCCAAGCGGGGCGCGCTGAAGGGCCTGGCCGACAAGGAGGGCTACGAGGAGTTTGTGGTGCCCGATAACGTGGGCGGACGCTTCTCCGTGCTTACTGCCGTGGGTCTGCTGCCCATCGCCGCCGCCGGGATCGACATCGAAGAGCTGATGTCCGGCGCCCGTGAGGAGATGGAGACGCTGAGCAAGCCGGGAATGGACAACATGGCCTGGCAGTATGCCGCCGCCCGCCACGCTCTCTATGAGAGCGGTAAAAAGGTGGAAATTTTGGCCGGGTACGAGCCGTCCTTCCGCTTCTTTGCCGAGTGGTGGAAGCAGCTCTACGGCGAGAGCGAGGGCAAGGAGGGCAAGGGCCTGCTCCCCGCCAGCGTGGAGTTCACCGCCGACCTCCACTCCATGGGTCAGTTCATCCAGCAGGGCGAGCGGGTCATGCTGGAGACGGTGGTCCGCTTTGATAAGGCCCACACCGCCCTCACCATCCCCAACGACCCGGAGAATGTGGACGGGCTGAACTTCCTCTCGGGCAAGTCTATGGCTTTTGTGGCCGAACAGGCCATGCGGGGCACCATCCTGGCCCACGTGGACGGCGGTGTGCCCAACATCCTCATCACCGTTCCCCAGCGCAGCGCCAAGTGCCTGGGCGCGCTCATCTACTTCTTCGAGTTTGCCTGTGGCGTGTCCGGCTATTTGCTGGGGGTCAACCCCTTTGACCAGCCCGGCGTGGAGGCTTACAAGAACAATATGTACGCCCTGCTGGGAAAGCCCGGTTATGAGAGCCAGAAGGCGGCTCTGGAGAAGAGATTAGAGAGCTAATTTTGAATTTTCCGTAAATCCCCGGAAAAGCGGTTGAAACCCTCCGGGAAAGATGGTATGATATAGGTATGAGACCGGGGAGGGTCCCGGCGGACTAAACAAAGGAGTGGTTAACATGGTAAGAGTGATCATGGGGGTCAAGGGGACCGGCAAAACCAAGCAAATGATCGAGCTTATCAACGCCGCGGCCAAGAGCGAGAGCGGCAGCGTGGTCTGCATCGAGCACGGCTCCAAGCTGACCTACGATATTCATTATCAAATTCGGCTGATCGAGGCCAAGGAGTACAAGCTGGAGAACTTCGACATGATGAAGGGCTTTATCAGCGGCCTCCACGCCGGTAACTACGATATCACCCAGGTGTTCATCGAGAGCCTCACCAAGATCGTGGGCGCCGACGCCGAAAGCCCCCGTGTGGAGGAGTTCCTGGACTGGCTCAACGACTTCGGCGAGAAGAACGGCATCAAGTTCGTCGTCACCATCTCCGCCGACGCCTCTCTGGCCTCCGAGGGTGTGCGGAAGTATTTCTAAGCACGTGCCCAAAAATGATAAAACCCCCGCTGACGCTGTCAGCGGGGGTTTTTCTATGCGCTTGGTGGCCTTTGCGGGGTCACTCCACCGGGCCGAAGGAGGAGAAGGGGAAGATGACGCAGAGCACCTTTCCCAGCACGTACCGCTCGTCCACCGTGCCCAGCCGTTGGTGGCGGGAGTCGGAGGAGTGGTTGCGGTTGTCTCCCATGACGAAAATGGAACCCTCGGGCACCACCACGTCGGTGATGGTCATATCCGTGTCGATGGGATAGCCCATCCACTCATTGATATAAGGCTCCTCCAGCTCCACGCCGTCCACCGTGACGGTGGAGGTGGCGTAGTCGATGCTCACGTGCTGTCCGCCGGTGGCGATGACCCGTTTGACGATAGGCTCGGCCATAAAGGATTCCTTCCGTAGCACCACCACGTCCCCCTGCTCCGGGGTATAGCCAATGGAGCGAAGGAGGAGCAGGTCGTTCCAGTGGAGGGTGGGGACCATGGAGTTGCCCACCACGCCGATGACCCGGCCCACCAGGGTAAAGACCAGGATGAGGGCCACCAGGGCCATCACCAGAGCCTGGGTCCAAAAATAGAGGTCCATCTGAAAGGAGGTCTTTTCCTCCTCGGGCTTCTCCGGCTCCTGAGCTTCAAGCGCCGATTCCTCCGGTTCCTGATTTTCCAGGGGTCCCAGGTTTTCCATAGGCTCCTGGTCTTCCGAAGGCTCCAGGATGGAGTTGTCGTCCATGCATCTCACCTCACAGTGGGAGTTTCAATAGAGTATTATAGCCCGATTCCTGAAAAAAAGCAAGGGTGGGGTCAAAGGGCGGCGACGGCAGCCCCGGTCCCCCGCAGCAGCTCTCCCTCCCGGCTGTGGCAGGTGAAGAGGAGGACCTGTCGGTTCTTGGCCATATCCAGCAGACAGTTAAGGGCCAGCTTGGCCCGCTGGTCGTCAAAGGTATCCAAAACGTCGTCCAGCACAAGGGGACAAGGCTCTGTCTGGGGCAGAGCCAGCTCACACATGGCAAGGCGCAGAGCCAGGTAGAGCTGTTGGGCGGCCCCGGCGGAGAGGGAAAGGTCCTGTCGGAGGGACACGTCCCCCGGTTCCTGGGCCAAAGCCTGGAACTGCCGGGTGAGGGCGGCCTTTCCGTACCTCCCCCCGGTGAGGGCGGAAAGATATTCTCCCGCCTTTTGGTTCACGGCGGGGGAGAAGCGGGCCCGGAGGGCGTCGTCGGCGGCTTTCAAACCATCGAGGGCGGCGCTGATAGCGTCGTATTCCCCCTGGCGCTTTTCCAGCTCCTCTAAAAGAGAGCTTCGCTGGGCCTCCAGCTCTGCCGGGTCGCCCAGGCTGTTCAGCTCGCCCCGCAAACGGGAGGCGGCGTCGGATACGCGCCTCAGCTCGCCCCGGACGGCGGCAAGCTGCCCGGAGAGCTGGTCGGGATCGCCTTGTAAGGGGACGGAGGAGAGAGGGGCGGGGACGGCGTCCACCTGGGGCAGGGCGGCAAGGAGCTGTTCCGCCGCCTGGGTCCTGGCCTGGAGGAGACGGTAATTCTCCCCCTGCTGCAACGCTCTGGAAAGGGCGGCGGAGAGGCCGAAGAGGTCGGTAACGTCGGGAGCAAAGGGGCGGACCAGGGAGAGAAGCTGTTCGGTGAGTTCCTCCCGCTGGGCGGAGAGCTTGTCCCGCTCCCGCTCAATGGTTTGCAGCTCCCGTTGGGATTCCTGGGCGGCGGCGCGCTTATCCCGGTAGGCGGCGGCTTTGGAAAGGATGTCCTCCGGGGCTTGGGCGTCATAGCGTTGCAGCAGCTTAGAATGGTCGCTTTTGAGCTTCTTTTGCCAAAGAAAGAGGCCCAGAACGGCTGCCCCCCAGCCTCCCCAGACCCAGGGGGCGTAGAGGACCAGGAAGCCCCACCAGGGGGCGAAGGGAGTGGTATCCCCAATAGCAATATAGGCATAGAGGGCCATAATGGCGGTGAGCAAAAAGGGAAGTGAGAGCAGAAAACCGGGCCGGAAGACCTTCCGGGCCTTTTCCCCGGCCTGGTGGGCGGCGTCATAGTCCCTCTGGGCCTGGGCGGCGGCCTGGTCGGGGTCCATCCCGGCAAAATAGGGGTCGGCCTGGATGGCGGCTTCCGCCGCATGTGCCTTCTCCTGGGCCTCGGGAATGGCCTTTTCCGCCAGCCTTTCGTTGGCTGCAAGGGTGTTCAGGTAGGTGAGGTCGCCTTGGGCCTGGCGCAGAATGTCGGCGGAGGGAAGGACCTCCACGGCTCGCCTCTGGGCCTCGGACTGGGCGGAGAGGGCGTCGTAGTCCGCCTGGGCCTCCCGGCGGCGCTGGGCCTGTTGAGCCTTTTCACTGGCGGCGTGGGCCTGAAGCCGGGCTTCCAGCTCCAGCCGCCGGGCGTCCAGAGCCTCGCTCTCCTGTCGGGATTGCTGGGCCTGACAGAGGATGGCCCCCTGCCGCTCCAGGGCGGCGTCCACATGGGAGAGTTGTTCGGTCAGTTCGGGAATGAGGCCCACCCGGCTGTTGACCCTCCGGCGGTTGAGCCAGTCCTTGAGCCGTCGTTCCACCTGGGAGAAGGAGACCTCCTCCTCGCCTGAGGTGGCCAGGGCGGCAATGCGTTTTTCCAGGTCGGCGCTGGGGGAGAGGAAGGCGCCATTCTGTCCCACAAAGGCGGTGCGCTCAAAGACCTCCCGGGAGACCCCCAGAAGCAGCTCGCCGCAGTTTTCCCCGGTCATGCCCTCCACCGGCTCGTTGGTGGCGCTCCATAGGGCGGAAAAGGCCCCCCAGGGCACGCTACCCTTGGGCCCGCGGTAGAGCGTGACCTCCCGGCCCTTCCACTCCAGGCGGATAGAACCCTCCATAGCCGCTCCCGACCAGGGCTGGTAGCGGTTTTTCTCCGCAAGATAGCCCGCACTGTTGCGGTCACGGGTGGGAAAGCCGTAGAGCATGGCCCGGAGAAAGGCCGCCCAGGTGGATTTTCCGCTCTCGTTGGGGGCCTCAATGAGAGTAAGCCCCGCTCCGGGGCGGAGGACGACCTTGTTCAGCCGCCCAAAGGTGGCGGTCATTTCAATGATCCTCATGGCGTGTCCTCCCCATTTTCCAGGGCGGCCAGCCCAAACCGAACCGCCCGCTCCAGGGTGGGGCGGTCTTTTTCCTCGGCGGCGGCGATGCGCTCGCGCATTTCCCGGAGGAAAAGCCCGGTCAGACTGTCCTCCTCCTCCCGGCTCCATAGGTCTTGGGGCACACGGGTGTGGTCCCGGAGGCTCACCGTCCAGCGGTATTCCCCGGCTGCCCGGTGAAGAGCCGCCAGGTCAAGCCCCTCTGCCTCCCCGGTGAGGATGAGGCGGCACACATCTTCTTTTCGTCCTTGACTGAGGGTCTGGGTCACGGCCTGGGCCGGGTCCTTCCCGGTGAGGTCGCACTCCACGATCTCATATCTCCTTTTGCAAAGGGGGAGGAACTCCGCGCTGACGGTCTCTCCGTCGATGGCGACCCACAGCGCCCCCTTGTCCCCCAGCTCGTCAAAGCCCCGGCCCTCGGCGCAGCCGGGGTAGGCCCAGTATGTATTGCCGCTCCTTTGCAGCCCGGAGCAGGCGTGGATGTGGCCCAGAGCCAGATAGGTAAGGCCGCTTTGGGCAATGTCCTCCCGGGAGATGGAGCCGTAGCGGCCCTTGCCGTCCACGTCGCCGTGAACAGCCATCACCGTGGGCTTGTCCGTCCGGGGGGCGGTGAAGCCCGCCAACGGGGAGGTATCCCGGAAGGGGGAGGTAAAGGCCGCGCCATAAAGGGTAAGCTCGGAAAGCTCCACCCTCTGGACCGCGCTGTCCTTGAAAATGAGGACGTTGTCGGGCCAGATGTCGGCGGCGTAGAGGGAGGAGGCGCTGTATGGGTCGTGGTTGCCGGGGGCGATGGCCACCGGGGCGGGGATACGCCCCAGGGCGGAGGCCAGGGCCTGGGCGGTCTCCCGGTAGGTCTGGCGGTCATCCAGCAGGTCGCCGGAGAGGACAACCAGGTCGGCGCCCCGCTCAATGGCGGTGTCGGCCAGGGCGTCCAGCACCAGCCGCTGTTCGCCCCGCCGCTGCCGGGCTTGCTCTGCCGTGAGGGCGGCGAAGGGGGCGTCCAGATGGAGGTCGGCGGCGTGTAGGATATGCAGCATGGCAGAGCCTCCTTAATCTTTGATGTCCACCCGCTCCACGGCGAGGCATTTCTTTGTGTCAGTGTCCACGGTAAAAAGCACGCTCTCTAACTTCCGGGGGCCGGGGGCCTCCTCGTAGCGCTGGGGCAGCCCCCCCAAAAAGCGGTTGACCGACTGCTCTGGTTTGATCCCGAGCACCGACACTCCAGGGCCGGTCATGCCAAGGTCGGTGACAAAGCCGGTGCCCTTGGGAAGGACCTGACAGTCGGCGGTGGGCACATGGGTGTGGGTGCCCCAGACGGCGGATACCCGCCCGTCCAGGAAAAACCCCATGGCCCCCTTCTCGCTGGTGGCCTCGGCGTGGAAGTCTACAAAGAAAAGGTCGGCGTCCAGCTCCTTCAAGGCCCGCTCCGCCGTGGTAAAGGGGCTGTCGAAGTTGGCGTCCATCCCGGTGCGTCCGATGAGGTTTATCACTCCGATGCGCAGCCCACGGGGGCCGTCAAAGCCCCCCCAGCCCCGGCCCGGGACCCGGGGAGTATAGTTGCCGGGACGGAGGATGTATGGATTCTCCTCCAGAAAATCGGCGATCTGGATCTTGTCCCAGGTGTGGTTGCCCAGGGTGATAACGTCGCCCCCGGCGTCAAAAATGGCCTGGGCCTGCCGGGGGAGGATGCCCCGGCCCGAGGCGTTTTCCCCGTTGACCACGGTGAAATCCACGCTTTTTAGTTTCTTTAGGCTTCGCAGGTGCGCGTCCAGAAACTCCAGACCGCTCTCACCCACGATGTCGCCCACGGCCAGCAGACGGAAGACCATACCGCCGCCCCCTTCCTGTAAAGTCTTTATTGGCTTCTATTATACGCAATTTCCCGAAAAAGCGCAATGATGGGATTTGATCTCGCCGGGGCGCTTTTGTCGGGGCAGGGGAAAGGAAAAGCCCACCCTGACAGGGTGGCCGGGATGGAACCGCTGGCGGCGCGGTAGCTGGCGAGAAAGGAACTGGCGATCACATGGTACAGATCTTCCTTGGAGAAATTGTAAACATTCTTTGAACCCTCTTGCAATTCATGGAAAAAAGAGCTATCATAGCGTTAGCACTCGGGAAGAATGAGTGCTAACGCTTTGCTTTTCGGGTGGGTTTTGAACCTGCCCCTACATGTGGCAAGGCTTTTGTAGGGGTGGGTCCCGGACCCACCCGCATTTCCCATGTTTATAAAATTAATGATATACGGAGGCGTACACAAGATGGCGAAAAAGCAATTCAAGGCCGAATCCAAGCGGCTGCTGGACCTGATGATCAACTCCATCTATACCCACAAGGAGATATTTCTCCGGGAGCTGATCTCCAACGCCAGCGATGCGGTGGACAAGCTGGCCTACAAGGCCCTCACCGACGACGCGGTGAAGATCAAGCGGAAGGATTTCCAGATATTCCTGACGGTGGACAAGCCCTCCCGCACCCTGACTATCGCAGACAACGGTGTGGGCATGACCAAAGAGGAGCTGGAGAAGAACCTGGGCACCATCGCCCGCAGCGGCTCGTTCCAGTTCAAACAGGAGATGGACAAGGCCGAGCTGACCGGGAAGAACGCCAAGGCGGTGGACATCATCGGCCAGTTTGGCGTGGGCTTCTACTCCGCCTTTATGGTCTCCGATGCAGTCACCGTCCGCTCCAGGGCCTACGGCTCCGACGAGGCGTGGGAGTGGAAGTCCGACGGGGCCGACGGCTACACTGTGGAGCCTTGTGATAAGGCCGACGTGGGCACCGAGGTCATTCTCCACATCAAGCCCGATACCGACGAGGAGAGCTTTTCCGAATACCTGGAGGAGTACCGTATCCAGGAGCTGGTGAAGAAGTATTCCGATTACGTCCACACCCCCATCCGCATGGAGGTGGAGCACAGCCATATGAAAGAGCGGCCTCAGGGCGCTGGGGAGGACTGGAAGCCGGAGTATGAGACCCACCGCCAGGTGGAGACCCTCAACTCCATGGTGCCCCTGTGGCAGCGGCCCAAGGCCAAGGTGAAGGAGGAGGAATATAACCAGTTCTATAAGGAGAAGTTCTCCGACTGGGAGGACCCCCTGGCCGTTATCCATGTCGCCGCCGAGGGACAGATGGAGTATAAGGCCCTGCTCTTTATCCCCGCCAAGGCTCCCTATGATTACTATTCCAAGGACTATGAGAAGGGCTTGCAGCTCTACTCCTCCGGGGTGCTCATCATGGACAAGTGCCCGGAGGTGGTGGGCGATTGCTTCTCCTTTGTCAAGGGTGTGGTGGACTCTCCCGACCTGCCCCTGAACATCTCCCGGGAGACCCTTCAGCACACCCGCGCCCTCCACATCATCGAATCCAACGTGGAGAAAAAGGTGAAGAACGAGTTGCTGAAGCTCCAAAAGGAGGACAGGGAGAAATACCTGAAGTTCTGGCAGGGCTTTGCCCGACAGCTCAAGTACGGCACGGTGGCGGAGTATGGGGCGAAGAAGGACCTGCTTCAGGACCTGCTCCTGTTCCCCTCCTCCAATGGGGAGGAGCTGACCACCCTGGCCGAGTACGTGGAGCGGATGAAGGAAGGCCAGGAGAGCATCTTCTACCTCTGCGCTGAGAGCGTGGAGATGGCCAAGGCCCTGCCCCAGGCCGAGCGGGTGCTGGACAAGGGCTATGAGATCCTCTACTTTGTGGACGAGGCCGACGAGTTTGTCTCTCAAAGCCTGATGGCATACGCGGGCAAGAGCTTCAAGAGCGCCGCCGACCCCGACGCCCTTCCCGAGACCGACGAGGAGAAGGCGGCGGCGGAGAAAAAGACCGAGGCCAACCGCCCTGTGCTGGACTTCGTGAAGGAGACCCTGGGGGACAAGGTCTCCGACGTGCGGCTTTCCAAGGTCCTCCGCTCCGGGGCGGTGTGCATGACCACCGACGGGCCGCTTTCCCTGGAGATGGAGAAGTACTTCCAGCGGGTAGAGGGGGGCGCCATGGCGGGGATGAAGGCCCAGCGGGTGCTGGAACTGAACGCCGACAGCGCCGCCTATGCCGCCCTGGCCCAGGCCGTGGCCCAGGACCCGGAGAAGGCGAAGAAATACGCCGAGCTGCTCTACGATCAGGCCCTCATCATTGCGGGGCTGAGCGTGGAGGACACCGCCCGCTATACCGAGCTTGTCTGCTCGCTGATGAACTGACAAGGGGGGCGGAAAATGAGGCTGGACAAATGGCTCAAGCTCTCCCGGCTCATCAAGCGGCGCACGGTGGCCAACGAAGCCTGTGATGCGGGCAGGATCACCGCCAACGGGCGGGTGGTCAAGGCGTCCTATGACGTGAAGGCGGGGGACGTGCTGACCCTTACCTTCGGTGAGAGGACCACGAAGGTCAAAGTGCTGAACGTACAGGAGATCGTAGGTAAGGCCGACGCGGTGGGACTATACGAGGAAGTGAAATAGCAAAAAAGGCAACAAAAAGCCCCTCCCAGATGGGAGGGGCTTTCGTTGCCTTTTGGGGGCTTTCTTACTTCACAGTGTCCTTCAGAGCCTTGCCGGGCTTGAAAGCGGGGACCTTGGAGGCGGGGATCTTGATGGTCTCCTTGGTCTTGGGGTTGCGGCCGATGCGGGCGGCGCGGGACTTCACCTCGAAGGCACCAAAGCCGACGAGCTGCACCTTGTCGCCGGAAGCCAGGCAATCGGCAATGGCCTCGATGGCGGCGTTGACGGCGGCCTCGGTGTCCTTCTTGGACAGACCGGCCTTCTCG
>CAJTLK010000038.1 GCA_910577415.1 uncultured Oscillospiraceae bacterium | reverse complement strand
AGACCGGAACAACGCCATTGCTGATTGGCGCTGGCGACCCCAGTCTTCAACGAAACAGATGTCCGCCCGGCATCAACGCTCAGGTAAAGATTGTTGCCCAGACGAGATTTAATAGTATAATAAGCCATAATAATTTCCTCCATGATTTATGTTTGAATTTTTTGATTTGTCTTGATTGTCGGACTTGCTTTTACTAAATGTAAATTTTTCACTGCATTGGACTCTCCTCCGTTTCTGTTTTGATCCGGCTTCCTGATGATGGGATCAGGAAGCATTTTTTATCTCTCGCTCAAGTTGAAGAACGGTGGAAACTGTTGGAAGACGCTTGAGCTCTGCTTCTGGCGCCAAAGTACACCCGGTTTCCGAATCCGTCAATACTCATACTTGATAGCGTCCACTATCACCGTTGTAGATTTCGGTATACATCCATGATAGCGGCGGAGGTTTTTCCGCCCAAAGTCAATATCACCGATGATAGTACCCGCTATCATCGGTGATAGTTTTTGCCCCAAAACGCTATCAAGGATGATAGTTTTTACGACATACATGTCTGTCGCGAAAACTATCATCCTTGATACAGGAAAATTTGAAATTTTTATGCTTTACACGGTTTTTCCCTTCAGCGGCGGATAAAACCCACCACGGGATGCAGGTAATCGTAGATCAGGACCGTCAAAAAGGTGACTACTAAAGCCAGGGAGATCATAAACGGCCTTTTGATCCACCGGTCCTTCTCGGCGATAATGCGGCTTTTGTCCTGGATGACCGCCATGTACCCCTCGGAAGAAGTCTCGTGGAGGGTGACGGCCTCCTTATGTATCCCGGCCATCTCGTCCAGGGAGCCGCCCATAGCCATCACCAGATCGCAGACCGTCTGGTAATTGGGAACGTCGGTCTGGCCGGACATGATGCGGTTGACCGTGGGCAGGGACACGCCGGAGCGCTCGGCCAGCTCCTTGTTGCTCATACCGCATTTTTCTTTCATTTCTCGTAATTGAGTTCGTATCATTTTTCTCACCGCGCAGTCTGTGTAATTTCTTTTGTGTCTCAAAAGGCTTTGCTGTGAGGAGAACCTTGCTTTACTTTTCTTCCTCCGGCTCCTGGGCAGGGGAGAGCTTGCTCACCTTGGCCCATTCCACCCGGCGGTCACTGAGTTCCTCCACCTGGATATGGAGCCCGTAGGCGTCCACGGTGGGGTGGGTTCCGTCGGCGGGGATCACGTCCAGACTGGCGAAGACCAGCCCGCCCAGGGTCTCGGCCTCCTCGTCTTCGGGGAACGCAATACCCAGGACCTCGGCCACGTCCTCCAAGGCCGCGGCGCCGGAAATGCGCCAGTGGCTGTCGTCCAGGGGGACGATCTCCTGCTCGTCCTGGGGGTCGAATTCATCGTAGATGTTGCCCACCAGCTCTTCAATGAGGTCTTCCATAGTGATGATGCCGCTGGTGCCACCGTATTCGTCCACCACCACGGCGAAGTGGGTCTTCCGGCTCTGCATATCCCGGAAGAGCACGTCGGTACGGACGGTCTCGGGGACAAAGTAAGCCTTCCGCAGCAGCTCCCGCAGGCTTTTGGGGTGTTCCTCCTGAGCGTTGAGCAGATAGTCCCGGGTGTTGAGGATGCCGATGATGTCGTCGGTGTCCTCGTCGTAAACCGGGAAGCGGGTGAGGCCGGAGGTGCGGATGTTCTCCATGATCTCCTCGGGACTGTCCTCGATCCAGAGCATGGTGACGTCGGTGCGGTGCACCATCACGTCGGCGGCAGTGGAGTTGTTGAACTCAAAGACATTCTCAATGAGTTCCTTCTCCTCCTTCTCGATATTGCCGGTCTCCTCGCCGATGTCCACCAGCTGGCGGATATCCTCTTCGGAAACCCGCTTGTTGAGGGCGCGGAGCTTCAGACAGAGGACAACTACTCCGGCGGCCAGGGCCACGCAGCAAAGGGAAAGGGCAATGATGGAGACCAGGGCGGCGGTGGGCAGAGATAAGGGCACTGTGGCAGGGTCGGACACAAATGATTCCTCCTTTTTCTATCGCGGGGGGAAGAGTTCCGCCGGGAAAACGGCGGGTGTTGGAAAACACTATTCAAGAGTATAGCATACCTTGAGAAAAAATGCAATTTTTATACGATTTCACGGAAAACCGCTCCGAAGCTTCAACTTTTTCGGCGGGCTTTGGCCGCGGCAATGAAGTCCCGGAACAGCGGATGGGCTTTGTTGGGCCTGGACTTAAATTCCGGGTGGAACTGGACGCCTACGAACCAGGGGTGGCCGGGCAGCTCAATGATCTCCACCAGCCGCTCATCGGGGGAAAGCCCCGCCAGCGTCAGTCCCGCGTCGGTGAGGGCCTGACGGAACTGGTTGTTGAACTCGTAGCGGTGGCGGTGGCGCTCGGAGATATCGTCGGCAGCATAGGCGGCGTATGTTTTGGTGTCCCGGCCCGTCACATGGCAGGGGTAAGCTCCCAGGCGCATGGTGCCCCCCTTGGCGGTGATCCCCACCTGATCGGGCATAAGGTCGATGACCGGGTGGGCGGTGGAGGTGAACTCGGAGGAGTGGGCGTCGTCCATGTTGGCGCAGTGGCGGGCGAACTCAATCACCGCCATCTGCATTCCCAGACAGATGCCGAAGTAGGGCACGCCCTTTTCCCGGGCGTACCGGATGGCGGAGATCATGCCTTCCACCCCCCGATCACCAAAGCCGCCGGGGACAATGATCCCGTGGACGCCGCCCAAAATTTCGGCGGCGTTTTCATCGGTAATGGTCTCGGAATCTGTCCACTGGATATTCACCTTAACGTCGTTTTCGATGCCGCCATGGTGGAGGGCCTCCACCACCGAGAGGTAGGCGTCGTGGAGGGCGGTGTACTTGCCCACCAGAGCGATCTTTACCTCGCCGTGGACGTTCTTGGCCCGGTGGACCATGGTGGCCCACTCGGTGAGGTCGGGGGAGTGGCAGATCAGCCCTAAGCGGCGGACCACCACGTCGGCCAGCCCCTCCCGCTCCAGCATCAGGGGCACCTCGTAGAGAATATCGGCGGTGAGGTTGGGAATGGCGTGATCGGCGGGGATGTTGCAGAAGAGGGAAATTTTGTCCAGAATGTCCTGGCTCACCGGTGCGTCGGAGCGGCAGACGATCACGTCGGGCTGGATACCCAGGCTCAGTAGCTCCTTGGCCGAGTGCTGGGTGGGCTTGCTCTTCAGCTCTCCGGAGCCGGGGATGGAGACGATGAGGGAGACGTGGATAAACATCACGTTCTGTCGCCCCCGCTCGGCGCAGACCTGGCGGATAGCCTCTAAGAAGGGCTGGCTCTCGATGTCGCCCACCGTGCCGCCGATCTCCACGATGGCCACGTCGGTATCTGGGGTGTCCAGGGCGTAAATGTGCGCCTTGATCTCATTGGTGATATGGGGGATGATCTGGACGGTGCCCCCCAGATAGTCCCCGGAGCGTTCCCGGTTCAGGACGTTCCAATAGACCTTGCCGGAGGAGACTGAGGAGTGGAGGGTCAGATTTTCGTCGATGAAGCGCTCATAGTGGCCCAGGTCCAGGTCAGTCTCGGCGCCGTCGTCGGTGACAAAGACCTCTCCGTGCTGGTAGGGGCTCATGGTGCCGGGGTCCACGTTGAGGTAGGGGTCCAGCTTCTGGACCTTTACCTTTAACCCCCGCTGCTTCAGCAGCCGCCCCAGGGACGCGGCGGTGATGCCCTTACCCAAGCCGGAGACTACGCCTCCGGTGACGAAAATGTATTTTACTGCCATAGTGATCACTCCTAAATCAGGCCCGGCCCCATTGTCGCAGCCAAAAATTAACGGTGATAGAGCTTGTTGGTCTCATAGCTTGGCTCGCAGGTGATCTGGAGGCCCAGCCGCTTGAATACGTCAATGTCGGAGTGGGAGAGGATGACGGTGGAATGGGCCTGACAGCCGCGAAGGTCGGCCAGATGGTTCAACGCCTCGGCGGCCAGTGGGTTGTGGGTGGCGCTGATAGCCAGGGCGATCAGCACCTCGTCGGCCAGGAGCCGGGGGTTGGAGGCCCCCAGGTGTGTTACCTTTACCTTCTGGATGGGGTGGATGGCCTCCGGGTCGATAAGATGGGCCTTTTTGGGAATGTCGGCCAGGACCTTCATGGCGTTGAGGAGCACTCCGGCGGCGGGACTCATCAGCTCGGAGGTCTTGCCCCGGATGAGGCGGCCATCCGGCAGCTCAATGGCGACTGCGGGCAGACCGGTGCGCTCGGCCTTGTCGCGGGCGGAGGGGATGACCCGGCGGATGGAGGGGTCTACGCCCGCCTTTTTCATCAGCAGCTCCAGCTTATAGATCGGCTCGTCGCCGCTCCGGCCCTCCCGGCGGTCACAGAGGGCGTCGTAGTAACGGCGGACGATCTCCTGGCGGGCGGCCTCGCGGACCACACCGTCGTCGGTGATGCACAGCCCTACCATGTTGACTCCCATGTCGGTGGGGGATTTGTAGGGGCTTTCCCCCATGATCTTTTCAAACATGGCGGTCAGCACGGGGAAGACCTCCACGTCCCGGTTGTAGTTCACCGTGGTCTCGCCGTAGGCGGCCAGGTGGAAGGGGTCGATCATGTTCACGTCATTGAGGTCGGCGGTGGCCGCCTCGTAGGCCAGATTCACCGGGTGGTCAAGGGGCAGGTTCCAGATGGGGAAGGTCTCAAATTTGGCGTAACCCGCCTTGACCTGGCGCTTGTACTCGTGGTAAAGTTGGGAAAGACAGACCGCCATTTTGCCGCTGCCGGGGCCGGGGGCTGTTACCACCACCAGGGGGCGGGTGGTCTCAATAAAATCATTTTTCCCGTAGCCCTCGTCGGAGACGATAAGAGGGATGTTATGGGGATAGCCCTCGATGGGATAGTGGAGGCAGACGTTGACGCCCAACTCCTCCAGACGGTGGCGGAAAGCGGCGGCGGAGGCTTGCCCGGTGTAACGGGTGATGACCACGCTACCCACCAGCAGTCCCATGCCCCGGAAGGCGTCGATGAGCCGGAGCACGTCCACATCATAAGTAATGCCCAGATCGCCCCGGACCTTATTTTTCTCAATGTCGTTGGCGTTGATGGCGATGACGATCTCGACCTGGTCGGCAAGGGCCTTCAGCATTTTGATCTTGCTGTCGGGGGCGAAGCCAGGAAGGACCCGAGCGGCGTGGTGGTCGTCAAAGAGCTTACCGCCGAATTCCAGGTAGAGCTTGCCGCCAAACTGGGCGATGCGCTCCCGGATACGGGCGGATTGGGTCTCTATGTACTTACTGTTGTCAAAGCCCTGCTTGCCCATGGAGGCAGCCCCCTTCTCTCTCGCGGTGCTTTCACGGCGGCACCGTGGCCGGCCCGCGAAGCAAGACCATTTTACCACATTTCCCCTGGAGTAGAAAGAGAAATTTTCCTGTTGGGAGGCTTTTTTATGGAAGTGACGCTGAAGATGCTCCTCATCGTCTGTCCGCTGGTGTTTCTGGCCGGACTGGTGGATGCGGTGGCGGGGGGAGGCGGGCTTATCGCCCTGCCCGCCTATTTAGTGGCGGGGCTGCCCCCTCATTTCGCCTCGGCGACGAACAAGTGCTCCTCGGTCTTTGGCACCACCGTGTCCACCCTGCGCTTTTTAAAGCAGGGGCGGTATCACCGCCGGGCCGCGGCGGTGTCGGCTGTGACCGCCCTCATCGGCTCCGCTCTGGGCACCCGGCTGAATCTCTTCCTCAGTGAGAAGGCCCTTCACTATGTGCTTATCGTGCTGCTGCCCATCATCGCGGTCTTCTTGCTTCTTCACCGGGACTTTGGACTGGAGAGCAAGGTGGAGTCCCTGCCCCCCGAAAAGTTGACCATCCTCTCGGGAGGCATCGGACTGGCGCTGGGAGCCTATGACGGTTTCTTCGGTCCTGGGGCCGGGACGTTTATCATCCTGGCTTTCACCGCCCTGTGCGGGTTCGACCTGGTCACTGCCTCGGGCAATGCCAAGGTGGTGAATCTCTGCTCCAACATTGCCGCCTTTGTCACCTTCGCGTTCGCGGGAAAGATATTATGGGTGCTGGGGCTGCCCGCCGCCTGCTGCTCCATCGCCGGGCACTATGTTGGCTCCTCCCTGGCGCTGAAGGACAGGGCCAGGGTCATCCGGCCCATGTTCTTTGTGGTGCTGGCACTGCTGCTGGCGCGGATCGCGTGGGACCTGGCGGCGGGAATATAGGAAAAGGGTCTCTGCCGCTTTGGGCAGAGACCCTTCTTTTACCTCGGCAGCCAGGCCATGTTGGCGTCGGTGACGAAGTTGGGCACCGAGTAGAGCACGAGGGCCTGGTCGATGCCGCTGCGGGCGATATACTCCCTGGGAGAGAGCTTGAAGTAGCGCAGGTCCATCAGGTGTATCTCGGAAAAGTGGGGAGTGAGGAAGGGCACCAGGGAGTCGGAGTAGCTGTCCCGGATCAGAAGCAGCTTGGGCTTGTCCGCATTGGCGGTCTTCACCACGCCAAGGGCCTGTTGGCCCCCCAGGAACATGGAGTATTTATCCTTTTTGGCGAGATAGCTCTCGTCATAGAGCGGCCGCTCCTCCTCCGAGATCAGCTCCCAATTGGCGCCATAGGAGGGGGAGGTGACGGTGACGCCGTCTTCAGGGACGTAGACATCCATTTCGTCCGGCTCCACCCAGCGCACGCCGGAGGAGGAGAAGACCGTACCGTAGAACTCGGTGGAGACGGTGGTCTTCTCATACTGGGAGAGGGGGATGATCTCGTCGGCCCGGCCCAGGGTCTCCATAAGGGCCGCATAGCCGTAATAGGCCCCCAGGGAAGTCCAGTGGTGGTCGGTGCGGTAGAAGACGGCCTCGTCCTTGTGAGCGGGCAGGGTCTCCCACAGCCTGGTATCCACCGCGGCGGAGGAGATGAGCTGCTGGGCCTTGGAGAGCACCGCGGCCTGGTCGGCGTTGGGGGCGCCCTGGGGCAGCTTCTCTGCCCAAACATGGGCCTGGGTGGGGATCAGGCCAAAGGTCACCGGTACTCCGGCGCTCTGGGCGAACTTTTCCACATAGCCCAGGTTCTTCTCCACCCGGCTCTCGTCGGGTTGGTCAAAGCGGGTGATGAGGGAGCCGTCGTCGCAGAAGTAGACGCCGTTGTTCTCCTGCTTGCCGCTCAGCCGCTCACTCCACGCCTTGGTCGCCACCCAGCCGTCCCGGGCGACGAACTGGTCGGTGACGTAGGTCTCATAATCGGACATAAATTTCCCAGTGTAGAAAGCTCCCTTGTCCGTCAGGAGATTGCCGATGGACAGGTCTTTCACCGTCAGCTTGGGCCGCTGGGCCAGGGAGCGGTTTTCTATCTCGGAGAAGTCCTTGTCTGGCGTCAAAGCGTTGGCGGCAAAGAGAAAGGCCAACAGGCCGCAAAAGAGACAGGTAATGAACTTAGAGTATTTTTTGCTCATGATATTACACCTCGCTATCAGGACTGTGGGGCGGAAGGTTTAGAATTGGAAGTAGAGGAAGGGGTTGTAAGTGCCGTCTACCAGGTAGGCGGTGGAGAGGAGCACTCCCGCCAGCAGCAGGAGGGGACAGGCCAGCTTTTGAGCCTTTTCCGGCAGCTTGTACCAGACCTGTTTCACCGCCGGGGTGGAGCCTACGGTGGCCACGGCCAGGATGGGCAGATAGGAGCGCAGGTGGTAGAGGAAAGCTCCGTCCAACACTCCCCCTTCCGCGGCGCCGAACATGGCGGCGAGATAGGGACCCAGAAGGGAAAAATCCTCAATGGCGAAGAGGGCCCAGCCCACCAGCACGATAAAGAGGGTGTAGACCCGCTGGACAGGGACGGGGAGCTTTTTGAGGGCGTCTCCCCACACCAGCTTCTCCAGGATGAGGAGCGCGCCATAGTACACTCCCCAGAGGAGGAAGTTCCAGTTGGCTCCATGCCAGATGCCGGTGGCGGACCAGACCACCATCAGATTGAAGATGAGCCGTCCCCTGCCCACCCGGCTGCCTCCCAGGGGGAAGTAGAGGTATTCCCGGAACCAGGAGGAGAGGGAAATGTGCCACCGCCGCCAGAAGTCGGTGATGGAGCGGGCGGCATAGGGGTAGTTGAAGTTGCCGGAAAACTCGAAGCCCAGCATTTTCCCCAGGCCCACGGCCATATCGGAGTAGCCGGAGAAGTCGAAGTAGAGCTGGAGGGAGAAGCACAGCACCCCCAGCCACGCCCCGGCGGTGGTGAGCTGAGCGGCGGGCAGGGCCTTATATACGTCCCACAGCGCGCCGATGTTGTTGGCCAGTAGCACCTTTTTGGCAAGGCCCACGACAAAAATTTGTACGCCGGAGGCGAAGCGCTCCACCGGGTAATCCCGCTGGTCGATCTGGTCGGCCAGATCCTTATATTTCAGGATAGGTCCCGCAATGAGCTGAGGGAAGAGGGTGACGAAGGTGCCGAAGTTGACCATGCTGCGCTGGGCCTTGGCGTCCCCACGGTATACATCGATGGTGTAGGACATGGTCTGGAAGGTGTAGAAGGAGATGCCAATGGGCAGCTCCAGGCCAAGCACGGGCATAAACCCAAGCCCCACCGCCGCCAGGGAGCGGGCGATAAAGTCCCAGTATTTAAAGAAGCCCAAAAGGGCCAGATTGAAGATGACCGACTGGGCCACGTACCGCCTTGCCCGGCGATCATTGCCTTGGGCTTTGGCCTTCTCTACCAGCAGACCGTGGACATAGTCGATGCCGATGGAGGCAAACATGATGAAGAGGTAGGCGGGCTTCTTCCAGCCGTAGAAGATGAGGTTCACCACCAGCAGCATAGCGTTGCGGTAGTGCACCGGGGTAATATAGTGGAGGAGAAGCACGATGGGGAAATAGGTAAAAAGGAAGAAGACGGTGGAAAAGACCAAGGGCAAGACCTCCTTTCAAAAGGATGAGCGAGGGTAATATATCACCCTCGCTCTTAGACTGTCAAGCTGCAAAGCGGGCAGTGGCTCACTCTGCACGTCTTATTTTACAGCGTCCTCAAAGGCCTTGACGATGTCGTCGGCGTACTCGGTGACGGCGAACATCACATAGTCGCCGCTGTCCACCAGTTTATAATTCTGCACCAGCTCCAGCTGGTCGGGAAGGTACATGGACCACTGCTCGTCCAGGTCGGCCTGCCGTTTGGCGATCCCTTCCTTCACCGTGTCCATCTTGCCATCCTTCACTTTGGCAATAAAGAACTCGGTGGCCTTGACGTTGATCATGGGGACCTTGGCTACGTAGCTGTCCAGGTCCCCGGCGTCGATGCCATAGAGGTCGGAGAGGAGACCGTCGTCCAGGTCCATAAAGTCGGGCAGCTCCTTCCCGGCGGAGACGGTGTTCCAGATGTCCTCGGCGCTCAGCTCAGAGGCGGCGGGGGCGCTCTCGGCGGGCTGGGTCTCGCTGGGTGCGGCCTGGACGGGCTGGGACTCCGCAGGGGCGGAGACCTCCGGCTCTACGGAAGGTTCCTGGGAGGGGACGGGGGTGTCGCTGGGCTGGACGCTCTCGCTGACGGCGGGGGTGTCGGTGGGGGCAGGGGTAGGCTCGTCGTTTTTCTTGCCGCAGGAGGCCAGGGTGAGAACCAGGGCGGCAGCCAGGGACAGGGCGAAGATACGGTTGAATTTCATGGTGATAGATCTCCTTTACATTTGTGTGTCACAGTGTAACATTCATGCTACATTTATGTCACATTCGTGTCGCATCTGTGTTACAATGCTGGGAATTTTGCTTGCCAGAGCCTTAGACGGCGGGGGAGAGAAAAGGTTCCGAAAAATCGAAAAAATTTTTGGAAAATTTTTCAGTCCTCCAAGGAATACAGGGGCCAGGAGAAGAGAAGCTCCCCGGTCCTCAGCTCGGTGAGGGTGACGGCGTTGTCGCCGGAGGTCAACACCCGGCCTCCCCAGAGGGAGGTATACCCGGAGTGGGCGCCCTCGATACGGTATAGAATGTCCCCGTTGAGCCTCCTCCATTCAGAGGCGGGCGTTTCCCCGGCTTCGTCCCAGCGCGCCAGGAACAGGTAGGTCTCCCCGGTCAGCTCATCCTGGGTAAAATAGACGCTGCTCCACTGTCCCAGCTCGATGATCTCCCCAGTATTCAGATCGGCCAGGGCGTAGCGGCTTTTGCCGGCATAGCCGTTGAAGATGGCCTTGTCCTCCGACGAGGTATGGGAGAATTCCCACTCACCGGGAAAGTCCCGCCTTGCCCCGGTCTTATAGTTCCAAAAGGCCCAGCCGCCGGGGACGGTGGGGGAGGGATCGGGCAGCTCCTGGATGAACCAGTCCCCCTGCTTGTAGGGGTCGGTAAAGTCGTCAGGGAGGGAGAGGGGGCGGAGGTCTTTGTCCAGAAAGGATCGCCTGCCTCCGCTTTTGTAGCTGAGAAATTCTCCAAAATAAGAGACCGTATCCGCACTGGCGGGGAAAGTGTAGATCACCTTGCCCCGGCGGTCAATATATTTGTAGCTACCGCCGTCCTCCATGTCCCGCACCAGGGCGCGGCCATTCTCAAAATCCCCGGCCTCCTCGTAGATGGGGTCTGTGACCCAGTTCCCGCCGCCGTCGATGTACCCCCAGCCGGAGGCGGTTTTCACACGGCAGAGGTTTTCAGAAGAATGCCAGGTGTAGGGGCCTTCCAGCGCGGTATTCAGCAGCTCCTCCAGGGAGCGGACCTCCCCGGTGTCACTGTCAAAAAGGTAGTGGGCGTCATCGTCGGAAAAAATAGCATAGCGTTCATTGCAGCGGATCTGATAGGCAAGGGTCCAGATCAGGTTGGGCCAACGCTTCAGCACCTTGCTCAGGTCTACTGTTTTTACTTCCTCCCCAGTGTCGGGGTCAAGGAAGACCACGGCGTTGTAGGCGCCGTTTGGGCCGTTCCAGCGATAGAGGGGAACGGCCTCATCGAAGCTGTCCATCATGAGTTCCCAGTCATAGATATAGTCGAAGCCGGTGCACCAGCTGCCATCCCTGGCGCAGAGGGCGGCCACGCTCACCGGCTCGCCCTTTTCGTCGGCGATCACCTTTTGCAGCACCAGGCACCCTAAAGTCCGGCGGTTATCGTAGTTCGGGTCCCAGACGGAGGGAGCGTAGGCCGAGGAAAACACCGGGTCTACGATAACCTCGCCGTCCAGGGTCATCAGGCCGTAGAGGTCATAGTCCTCCATCCAGCCCCAGCCATCGTCCTCCGAGCGGGTGGCCGAGACCCCGGCAAAGGGAATGAGGGGGCCATAGTCATCAGTGGGAATAAGGGTATCGGTAAACTCCTCGTAGCGGCGGGTAAACTTGGCTACAGGCCGCTCTGTTTTTTCGTAAGGAGTAAGCTGGGAATAGTCGGTGTAGACCGGCGGCCCGGAGGGGGCCGGGGCTTGGGTGGAAGGTGTGACGGGGGTCTCAACCGGGGCGGGACTTTGCGCCGCCGGGGGCGTACACCCGGCCAGCAGGGCCAGGGCCAATGCCAGAGGAAGAAGCCGTTTCATACCGTGGCCTCCTTTATATAATGATAGGATACCGGAGAAAGCCTCTGCGGGGATACGTCCCTTTACTCAAAGGGGCTGGCCCACTGGCGGTAGAAGAGAACGCTGCCGCCCTGGTCCCGCAGCTCCACCCAGCGGCTGCCGTTGTCGCTGCCGCTGGTGAGGCACCGTCCGCCGCAGAGCTGAGATCGGCCCTTCAGACCGTCGAAAAGCACCTTGCCGTTCAGGTCGGTGATGTGGTAGGCGCTGGCGCTGTAATCGTCCGCAATGACACAGTATTGCTCCCCGGTCACGAGGTCGGTACGGAGGGAATCTAAATATCCGGGAAGAATGGTGGGGGCTTCCCCGGTCTCAGGCCGCCAGATGGCCCAGTGGGGGTCGTCCCCGCTGTATGCCCAGCTGCTCAGATAGACCGTGTCCTCGGTAACATTTTGCTGCCAAATATAGTCCCACCCTGCTGGTACGGCCCAGCTCTTTTCTCCTTTTGCCAGGGTACGGGAGCCGTCGGGGTTTTCCATGACGGCCCAGCCGTAGTTCAGGACGTTCACCCTCCCGCCGTGGAGGAGGGGGGAGTTCACCTCGTTGCCCTCCTTGTCCAGCACCAGCCCCAAATCGTCGGAGTAGCCGGTGAAGTACCAATAGTCTCCGGTCTGCTGGCAGTGGTCATAGGTGGGGGTCTCATAGAGGATATTGCCCTGGTGGTCGATGAGGGTGTGGGCGTGGCTGCCCAGCAGGGCCACTCCATCCTCAAAGGCCCTTGCATCGGTGAACTGGGGGGAAATGGCCCATTGCCCATCCAGTCCCAGGTAGCCCCAGGCGTAGCCCGTGCCCCCTGTTCTCCGGGCGGGACACAGCCCCTCGGCGAAGCCGTAGATCACGTCCACATCATCGGGGAGGGAAATTTCCCTGCCGTTTATATCCCAGCAGCGGAGAGAGTGGGTCTCAGTAACGACGTTGTTATTGTACTTGTACATGGGTACGTTAAGGGTGATCCGCCCGTCACCGTAATAGACGCTGTCCAGCACACTGTTCAGGGTCTCATCCTCCAAGCCCTCCAGGGTAGCAGAGAAAATTTCCTCCCCAGTAGAGATATCCAGCAGGCAGAGGACGTTTTTATCCCGCAGGGCGAAAATGGCGCCGTCCTGTACGCCATAGCCGTAGACCTGGGCGGCGTAGGAGAAGCGGTATTCTGGCGTGACCCAGCTGCCGTCGGCGGCGCAAAGCACTGAGCGCACGTCGTCATAGGCCCCAAAGAGGGCGCCCGGCTTGCCTCCGCCTCCGTCCCCGGCGTACCGGGAGAGGAGAAAGGCGGGATAGTAGGTATCAGGATAGCCGTAGTCATAGTCTCCACCGGAGCAGAGCTGGGTGACGGCGGCGTACACCGGGTCCACCACCACCTTGCCCTCTAAGGTCATCAGACCGTCCAGAGCATAGGTGTCGTACTCTCCACCCCACTCGTCGGCAATGGCGGAGCCGGAGAAGGGGAGAAGGTGGCCGTAGTCAGGAGAGGGGATGAGGTGGTCGGTGAATTCCCCGTGCCAGCGTTCATAGACATTGGGACGGGGGACGTTGTCCTCCAGCTTGGAATAGTCGGTATAGACGTATGGCCCATCGGTGGGGATGGGCTTGGCCGACGGCGTAAGGGTTGGGATGGGCGCGGCGGTCTCAACCCCCTCGGACGGCTGGGGCGGAAGGGCCTCCCCCGAGGGCGCGCCGCACCCGGCCAGGGTCAGCGCCAACGCCAGGGCCAACGGGAGAAGCTGTTTCATGCCGTGGCCTCCTTTGATCCTGTGTAGGGACGGACAGCATCCGCCCACGTGAGCTTCCCTTCTCGTTTTGACGGCTCCAGCACGGACACATAGCCCTCATGTGCGATGAGGTCCTGACCCTCCTGGCCCAGCAGCCAGTCAAAGAGAATGCCCGCGGGGCTGTCGGCGGGGGTCTCGGAATCCATGACGGCGTAGTAGGCAGTGTGGATGGGGTACTCGCCGGAGCGGATGGTGTCGTCATTGGGCTCCACACCGTCAATGGAGAGGAGCTTCAGCCCGTCGGTCATGCCCATGTCGCTGGCGTAGTAATAGACGGTGTAGCCCAGGGCCTCGGGCCGGTCATCCCAGCCACGGACGGCCTCGATGATACCCTCCATGGAGGAGACCACATAGTCGATATTGGGGGCCTCCATCATGGGCAGGTCCCCCATGACCTCCTTGTCCATAATGGCCTGGCTGCCGCCTCCCTTGGGCCGCTGGTAGGCCTGAATGGGGGCGTCGGCGCCGCCCACCTCTTTCCAGTTGGTGATCTTGCCGGAGTAGATGTCCCGCACCTGGTCCAGGGTCAGGCCGTCCACCGGGTTATCGGCGTTGACGAAAAAGACCAGGGTCTCGTTGGCGATAGGCTCCATCCGCCACTTCTTGCCATGCTCGTCCCGGTAGGCGTAGGAGTCCTCGCCTCCTTCGGCCACCACCAGCAGGTCGGCGTTGCCGTCCACCAGATTATAGTAGGCCCGGGAGGTCTTGTTGAACTGGATGAGGTCGCTCACGCTTTCCCGGCTCTCCCCCAGGAGCACGGCGGCAATGGCCTGGCCCAGGGGGACATTGGCGGTGGAGCCGTCCAGACGGGGGAAGTTCTCCCGGGTAAAGCGGAAGGGCTCCTGAGAGGGAGCGGGAGCCGGGGTGGCCGTGGCGGCAGGGGTCTCGCTCACCGCAGGAGCGGGGGTGGGTGTGGCCTCGGCCTCCTTGGGGCTGCAGGCGCACAGGGTGAAGACCATGGCCAGAGACAGAGTTAAAGAGAGAAGTTTTTTCATAACAAGCACCTCGATCCACAAGTTTTGGGGTCCTGATACCAGCATATCACAGAAGGGAGAAAAATGGGTGACAGAAGGGTTACAAAACCTTAAGGTTTTCTGAAAACTTACCTTTTTCTCGTTTTGCGAACTTTTACCGCCGTTTGCCTTTTCTGCCTCGCTTGGGTACGTGCATGGAGCGGCGGTTTGAGGGCCGTTTGCCGTGGATGGGGGGCTTGGAGGTCTTGGGCAGGGGCCGCTTTTCTCGGCTGCGGGAGTGTTCCTCCGGCTTGAAGGGGGCTTCCTGGCCGTCGGGAAGGCGGAATTCTATTCGCCCAGTGCCGGGATCGGCGGAAATACAGATGACCTCCAATGCCATGCCAAAAGGGAAGCTCCGGCCCGTCCGCTCCCCGGTGAGGGTGAGGGAGGCTTCGTCATAGGCATAGTGGTCCTGGGGCAGGGTCTCCACGGGGATAAAGCCCTCCACTCCATTGCCCAGGGCGGCGAAGAGGCCAAAACGGGTCGCCCCGGAGACCGCGGCGGAGAAGACCTCCCCAATGTGCCCCTGCATATAGTCGGCGAAGTAGAGCTTGTCAATGTCCCGCTCGGCGGTCTGAGCGGCGATCTCCCGCTGGGAGGACTGGACGGCGGCACTTTCACAGCTCTTCCGCAGCCGCCCCAACTGCTTTGTCCCGGCGTGGGAGAGCAGGGCGTGGAGACAGCGGTGGACCATCAGGTCAGGATAGCGGCGGATGGGGGAGGTAAAGTGGCAGTAATACGGAGCGGCCAGACCAAAGTGGCCCAAATTCTCGGTGGAGTAGCGGGCCTTCATCATGGAGCGCAGCACCATCATGCCCACCGCGGGAGCTTCGGGTTTTCCTTTCACCGCGTTCAGGACCTTTTGCAGCGAGTGGGCGCTGCCGTCCTTCACCGTCAGCCCCAGGGGGGAGAGCATGGCGCGGAGGGTGTCCAGCTTGTCCTGGGAGGGCTTTTCGTGGATGCGGTAGACGGCGGGAGCGTGGAGGTCGAAGAGGTGGTGGGCCACCGTCTCATTGGCGGCAAGCATGAAGGATTCGATAAGCTTCTCGCTTACCCCCTGGCTCCTGGGGAGGATGTCCACCGGCTTGCCAAGGCTGTCGCAGAGGATATAGCTCTCCTGGGTCTCCAGGTCCAGACTGCCCCGGTCCATCCGTCTTTTTTCCAGCCTGCGGGAAAGCTCCGCCATATCCCGGAGCATGGGGAGGATGTGGGCATATTTTTCTGCCAAAGAGGCGCGGAGGGGGTCGCCCTCCCGGCTGCTGTCCAATAAAAGGTTGCAGTCTTCATAAGTCATGCGCTCTTTGGAGCAGATGACCGAGGCGGCGATGGAGTGGGAGACGACCTCGCCGGACTTGTTCAGGGTCATCAGGCAGCTCAGCGCCAGCCGATCCACGCCGGGATTCAGGGAGCAGATCCCGTTGGACAGGGCCACGGGCAGCATGGGTACCACCTGGTCGGCAAAGTACACCGAGGTCCCCCGGGAAAAGGCCTCCTCATCCAAGGCGCTGCCGGGAAGAACATAGTGGCTCACGTCGGCGATGTGAACGCCCAGAAGCCAGTTTTCTCCCTCCCGTTTGAGGGAGATAGCGTCGTCGATGTCCTTGGTGGCGGCGCCGTCGATGGTGATGATCAGCTCCTCCCGGAGGTCCAGCCGTCTCTCTATGGCCTCGGCGGGAACGGTCTGGGAAATGGCCTGGGCCTCACGCGTTACCTCGTCGGGAAACTCCCGCTCCACCCCCTGCCGGTAGAGGATGGCCTCCACTGCGGCCATCCGGCTCCCAGAGGGGCCAAAGTCAGCGTCCAAAGTGCCCAGAGGAGGAGTGGAAAGGGTACCGTAGGAGGAGACTCTCACCGCCGCCCGCTCTCCGTCCCTGACCTTGGTTTTCCCCGGCAGCTTGATGGCGCCGGGGAGGCGTTCGTTGTCGGGGAGGAGCCAAATTTGACGGTTTTCCTTACGGATGACCCCGGTGACAGTGGGGTTGCCCCGCTCCAAAATGGCTGTGATATGGGCTATTCTGCGGCCTGGTTGGGTGGGGCCGGCGCAGCCGGAGGGAACCCCGCGAACGCAGAGAGCGGGGCCCTCTGGCTCCAGGGCCGCCTCCACATGGTCGCCGTCCCAGGCCCCCAGCTCCCGGTGGGGCGGGATAAAGCAGTCCTCAGAGCGGGAGGAGGCGCCGTCGGGGATAAAGAAGCCGAAGCCCCGGCCAGTGCCCTGGTAGCGTCCGGTAAGGATATCGTTGTTTGTCGGCATAAAAATGACCTCGCTTTTTGAGGTAGTATAACCAAAAAAACGCCCTCCCCTTGGGGGAGGGCGTTTCCGTTCAAGCTTACAGTAGGCAGATGACCAGGGTCAGGACAATAAAGACGATGGCCACCCACTTGGTCCAGCGGGCCAGCTTGGCGTTCCAGGTCTTGGCCTTGTTCTTGGACAGGAAGGTGTCGCTTCCGCCGCCCACAGCGCCGTTGATACCGGCGGTCTTGCCCTCCTGAAGCAGCACCACAGCCGTCAGGAACAGGCCCAGCAGCACTTGAATAATGGTCATGACCAGCTTTAAAATCTCCACAGTTCATCGTTCCTTTCCCCGCCCTGGAAGAGCGAAGTAAATTTTTTTGATAAGGGCATACTCCGCCCTCTCATTTCATGGATATACATCTTAACACAGTTTTTGGGGAAATGCAAGGTTTTTTTCCCGCTTTGTGGCCCGATGTGACGGAGTGGGATAAGGTGGAATACCTGGACAGGTTTCTGGGCCTTTCCATAGAGTTCCCGGAGTCCTGGCGGGGTAAGCTGGAATTGGAGTACAAAGCGTTTATGGCGGATTTTGAATATGTCCAGACCCACATTTCCACTACACATTTCTGGCAAGATATGATATGATATGACAAAAGGGGGCGTTGGATATGGAGACTATGGTCATCGGGATCGCCGGGGGCACCGGCTCAGGCAAGACCACTCTCACAAAAAAGCTGAAGGAGCGCTTCGGCCCGGACGTTTCGGTCATCTACCACGACAACTATTATAAGCGGCACGAGGGCATGACCTACGAAGAGCGCAGCAAGCTCAACTATGACCACCCCGACGCCTTTGACACAGACCGGCTGGTGCGGGACCTCATTACCCTGCGCTCCGGTGAGAGCATCCAGTGTCCCGTCTATGACTACACCGTCCATAACCGCTCGGACAAGACCGTGGAGGTCAAGCCTACCCGGGTGGTCATCGTGGAGGGTATCCTCATCTTTGAAAATAAGCCCCTCCGGGACCTGATGGACATTAAAATTTTTGTGGACACCGACGCCGACGTGCGTATCCTCCGCCGCATCCTCCGGGACGTGAAGGAGCGGGAGCGGACCCTGGATTCGGTAGTGGACCAGTACCTTACCACCGTTAAGCCCATGCACGAGGCTTTTGTGGAACCCAGCAAAAAATACGCCGACGTCATTGTCCCAGCGGGGGGCTATAACGTTGTGGCCCTGGACATGATCGTAGGGCGTATCAAGGAGCATGTGGGAAAGTAGAGGCGGTACCAACCCAAAAGGCGCGGAGTCAAGAGGCTCTGCGCCTTTTGGGCTTTTTTTTGAAGGGAAAAGTTACCAAAATGGCGGAAAATTTTGAAAAAGATAACGATTGACAATCATATATTATTAATATATACTTGTGTTGTAATATTTGTGGGAAACGTGCGGAAAACGGACGAGACCCACAGTGCAAAATAACCCCAAAGGAGAGTGCACACATGAAGAAACGGATCGTCGCCCTTGCTATGGCCTTTGCTATGGTTTTGGGGATCGCGGCAGTAGCCGCGGGCGGAGATAAGACCATCTCCGTCACTCCCATGAACATGACCATCAACGGCCAGGCCGTCACCCCCCTGAAGTCCGACG
>CAJTLK010000037.1 GCA_910577415.1 uncultured Oscillospiraceae bacterium | reverse complement strand
AGAGCGGCAAAAAGAACACAGAGAACTATTACCTGAGGCACCAGCTTAATAGCGTTGGTAACAGCGCTTTTCGTCATATAGAAAACATAGCCCTTCCCGGTTCCCGAAAGAATAGTGCTCCAAAGACTGCCCAGGAACACATTTAGCAGGTTCGTAATAAGCTTTGCAAAAAATACCCGCACGGGGCCAAAGCGGGCACGATAGAGAAAAAGAGCGTAGATAAGATTCCCCAGCATGGTGGTAAGGGCATAGCCCGGGAAATAGGGATAAGCGGCGTCGGCCAAGTAACTGATAGTGTCTTCAGCAAAGCCGAAGACCATCCCCATTACTGGACCGCAGACCATAGAACAGACGCTCCTGGCCAAAAATCCCCAAGTCACCTTGGCGGTATACAGGTCGGTAAAATCCAGCCGAATGGCGGGCACATGGCTTAGCGCCACGCAAACGGCGATCATCAGCGCGGCAAAGGCCAGGTTCCTGGGCCGCCGGAAGTCTTCCGCCGCCTGACGCCAATAGGCGGCGGAAAAGGGGGTTTTATACAGGGTTTGACTGTAAACGGGCATAATAATACCTCCTTACGCATATTGGCAGCCCTCTCGGGATGCCGCACATAAGGAGGCTTACCGCCCTATCTGCGGCAGCGGGATGCGGAAACGGCACTGCGGCGGGAATGCTTTCCCACACTTCGTCCGGCGGACAACTCCCCGTCCCGCCGGCACTGAACACGCCGTTTCCTACTCTGCCTCGTGGAATTCATCATACTCTCTCCCGCACAAAAAGGCAAGGGAAAATTTCACTTTTCTCCTGAAACGAATAAAGCGGACGGCAACAGGCCGTCCGCTTCTTTTTATAATAGGCCCAACGCCGCCAGCGTTTCATAGTCATACAGGGCGTTCAGGACTTGCAGCATGGCATTGGGACTCAGCCGTTCAGGAAGGTCCAGCCTCTTCAGGAGCACCCGGCGGCGCTCCGCCGCGTCAGGCGTCCCGGACAGCCCGGCGGCATAGAGATCGGCCTTGGTGATGGCCCGGCCTGTGGGTCCTTTCTCCGTTGTCTCGTCCAGGAAAGTAGCTCCCGCACGGCGGAGGGCTTCCAGCAGTACCGCGGGAGGCATTCCCTCCACCCCCAGCTTTCCCTCCTTCCCCGGCGCACGCTTGCGCTTTTCCTTGCCGGGGCGGTCAGGAATATAGGCGTGCTTGACCTGGGAGGGAGCGATGGCTCCCTTCAGATAATTGCGGATCACAAAGCCCGCCCCGTCGGAGTCGGTGAGAATGACCAGCCCCCGCTCCCCCGCCAGCCGCCGAAGGAGCGCCAGAGCCTCGTCATCCTTAAAAACCCCAAAACCGGAGGTCTCCAGAATGACCCCATCCACCACTTGAGAAAGGGTGTTTTTGTCATACCGCCCCTCGACGACAACGGCCTCTCTGATCCTGGGCTTCACATCAGTCCCAGGGGCAGGATGGCGCAGTAATCCTCCACCGTGCCGTCCTTTTTGAAGCACTCGATGATCTGACGGCCCACGGGGTGCAGCTCCTCGCTGTCATAGGCGGCCAACTCTCTGGCAAAGAAGTCCCGGAGGACCTTCGCTCCGGCATCGTAGCCCTCCTCGCCCAAACGCTCCTGATACTGGGGCTGGAGGAGCTGGGTAGAGATGTGCTGGCCGTCCACCTTCATCTCCCTCAGACCGTAGCCAAGGATGGGACAACGGGCGGGCACCAGCCGGTCCATACGGAAGTTCACGCCGCCGCGGCGGGCCAGGTACTCCCGGGCGATCCACTCAGAGGCAAAGCCCACCTCATATACGCCGATATGCTGGTTGGGAATGAGGACATAGCGGGTCCGGGGACAGTTGATGATCTGCTCCAGCAGCAGGTTGGCCTGGGTGATACGCTTGCCGGTGGCAAAGGGCCAGTAGGAGCCGACCCCCTCGCTGGCCAGGGGCGCGTCGCCGCTGATGCTGGGGTTATTGAAGCCCCGGGGGGCCACTAGCCTCCACAGCCACGCCAAGGCGGGAGGTAATATCTGCATCATTCCGGCAATACCGTAGCTGGGGCTATCCTGGGTAGCCAGGGGCATCCGCACGCCGAAGGAGCGCACGTCCACCTCCACCGTTCCGCTGACGATATTTTCCACCATCCGGCGGGGGATGATGACCCTGGGGTTGGGACAGGTCCTGCCGTCGGAATCCAGCGTGTGCTCCCACAGCAGACAGGTGGCCCTGGGTACTCCCTGAATATTAAAGAACATCAGCGGCTCCTTGGTGTGGATAGAGACCGATTCATAGGCCGGGTCGCTGCCGTAGGCGGTAATGCCATCCACCCGGATGAACCAGCCATCCTCACCGTCGGCCACAGCCAGCTTTCCGCTGCCGGTCTGGAAGTCGGCTTTGCACAGGGCCATGTCGTCCGTGACCGGCTGGATGGTACAGGTGTCGCTCATGCTGATGTAGTGGCGAAAATCGTTGGTGACGTTCCGCCCCAACAGCACACGGCCATCCTCCTCCCGGCGGACGTCCTGGAGCAGTTCGCTCTTACCGCCGCCGGAGGCGCCCTCGTGCATCATGACCATCTCGTTTTCATAAGGGGTGATGATGCGGGCGGCGGAGGCGTGGGCAGTGACCCACCCCTCCTGTTCGCCGATGTCGATGAGGGCGCTGTAAACGCCCTTTTTCGCCGAGGGGCCGGGATAGAGATTATAGGCAAAGACCTCGTGGAGCTTTCCTCGGACGTGGACCACCACCTGCTTGCCGTCAAAATGGGTGTGACGGAAGGGCGGGGCCACATAGATAATGGACCGGGGGGTAAAGCTCTTGACCTCCCGAATGTTCACAAACGCCTGGAGCTGGCTGAGGGCGAAGGCAAAGAAGACGGTGTTCCGGGGGCAGACCAGCACCGCCTCGTAGCCAAAGTCATACCCGCCGGCCTTAAAGGGCACTATCACCAGCTCCTGGGTGGCAAGCCAGTCCATGGTCTCCTTACGTAGCTTGGAGAAGGGATAGCCATAGACCTCCTCAAACCGGGGCTTATCCGTGGGGCCATCGTCGCCGATGCGCATACTGTCTGGATCCCGGCGGCGCATATAATCCTCGGTAAAGTTCACCACAGCGCCGTTGCGGCAGCGGACTACTGTGGCCTCGGGGATGACCTCCCCCTTCACATCGTAGCCCACCTCGATCTTATCGCTACGGCTATTGCCGAAGATCATCTCAAAGAGCGTTTCCTTGCTCTCGGGAACAATAACGCTGGGACTTTGTTCCACCACCTTGGAAAGCTCCTTGGGCAGGTTAAATTTTTCCATCAATACATTCACAGGAAACGACCTCGCTTTCTGAAAATAAAACGCAACATCAAGCCCTGGCAGGCGTGGCAAGCTCCAGCAGCAGCTCAGTCAGCGCCTCCCTGCCGTCTGCCCCGGTGGATTTCAGCGCCAGGTCCACCTCTTCGCAGCGCGTCACCGCCTTGCGGCACCAGCCCAGGGAAAAACGGCGGGCAGACTGGGTCAGCTTTTCCGCCGGGTAGGACGAGCGCATCCCCCACAGCTCCATGAGCCACTTGCTCCCCTTGCCGTTTTCAATGGCAAGCCGGGCGGCATAGAGCTGCCGCAGCTGCCGGCCCAGCACGGAGAGGATCATAATGGGATGCTCCTGCATATGCAGCAGGTCGCTGAGCACGGAAAAGGCTTTATCAAAGTCTCCGGCGGCAATGGCGTCAGTGAGCTGGAACACCACCGCGTCCAGCTGGGGCGCGGCCACCGCGTCGATGTCCTCCCGGGTGACCCGGCTTCCCTTGGCATAGGCGGCGACCTTGCCGATCTCCGAGATAAGGCCAGTCATCAGATCTCCGCAGAGAAAAATGAGATACCGGGCATCGCCCGTGGCAATGTCCTTGCCCTGGGCGCGGAAACGGCGGGCGATCCAGTCGGTAAGGTCGCCCTGCTCCTGGCGGACAAAATTTACCACCTTGCCCTTCTCCTTGATAAGCTTGCTTAGCTTGGATCGGCCATCGGGCTTATATTCGATAACATCGTAGATAAAAATCAGGCAAACGTACTCCGGCAAGTCGGAGAGAAGCTCGGCCATGGCCTCCTTATCTCCCCTATCTATATCGTAATCCGAGACCACCACCATGGTGCGCTCGCTCATCATAGGCATAGCGTCCACCAGTTCCCGAAGCCGTTGAAGGGAAAACTCCCTGGCAGGTAGAAGATGGTAGTTGAAGTCGTCCAGTCCCCCGGTGAGAAGGACTTCCTTTATCTTTCCCAGGTAATGATCCCGCAGATAAGTTTCCTCGCCATGAAAGATGTAAAGGTTCCCTATTCTTTCCTCGGCCAGTTCCTTCTTCAGTTCCCGATAGGCGGCGTCGTCCACTTTTTTCTGAAATGCCACGGCTGGCCCCCCTTTACACGCAACGCAGACAGTATAGCATAGGCCCTCTCATTTTGCAAGTCTGAGAAGCCGAACTTTCAAAATTTTGATTTCTTGCACAGTTGACGCTGTCCTTTCAAAAGGGTAAAATGGTAATAACTTATATAATGAGGGGGAAACGCTATGTATCAGCTTCGTGCCGGAGATTATGGCCTCGCCATAGGCGAGCTTCCCAGGGGGAGCCGGGGCAAGATCACCGACGTACCGGGGGTCACGGTAGGCCACTGTACCGTGGACACGCTTGAGCACAAAACCGGGGTCACAGTGGTGCTCCCCTGCCCGGATAACCCCTTCACCCACAAGCTGCCCGCCGCCGCCTTTGTCCTCAATGGTTTTGGGAAGACTCTGGGCCTTGTCCAGGTGGAGGAGCTTGGCACTCTGGAGACCCCCATCGCGCTTACTAACACTTTAAATGTGGGGCTGGTCCACGATGCTCTGGTGGAGTATATGGTGCGCCGCTGTGAGGCTGAGGGCGTAGAGCTGCGCTCGGTGAACCCGGTGGTCTGCGAGTGCAACGACGGCGGAATGAATCTCATCCAGGAGCGGACGGTGGGCAAGGAGGAGGTCTTTGCCGCCTTCGCCTGTGCCGCCCCCGACTTTGACGAGGGAGATGTGGGCGCCGGTAAGGGCATGGTATGCCATGGTCTAAAGGGCGGCGTCGGCTCGGCCTCCCGGACGCTGGACATAGACGGGACCCGGTACACTCTGGGTTCCTTAGTCTTGGCCAACCATGGGCGTATGGCGGACCTGACCGTCTGCGGCAAGAACATCGGAGCGGAGTTGGAGCAGACCAAGGCAGCCAGGGAGTCCGACATAGGCTCCTGCATCGTCATTCTCGCCACCGACCTCCCCCTGGATAGCCGCCAGCTGGGCCGGGTGGCAAAGCGGGCTTCGGTGGGGCTTGCCCGGCTGGGTTCCTTCATCGGCCAGGGCAGCGGCGAAGTGTTTCTGGCCTTCTCCACCGCAAATTCCTTTGACAGCAGAAAGAAAGCGGCCACCCGACAAGTGACCGCCTTCCACGAGGACAAGCTGGATATCGCGTTCCGGGCGGCAGCTGAGTGCACCGAGGAGGCCATCTTGAATTGCCTCCTCACCGCCCATACCGTCACCGGGCAAGACGGCAAGACCGTCTATGCCTTGACCGACCTCTGGAAGCCGGAGCCATGATCTCGTTTCCGCCCCGGCTTTCGATCTGGGATCAGCCCAGCTTTGCCGTCAGCTCGTTCCACAGCTCCAGGGCCTTGAATTTGACCACATAGCCTTCGTCCGCCCCGGTGATAAGGCTCACCTGCTCCTCGGTAATGCTTTCCGGCCACTGGGCGGCTGTCTCGACCACAGAGTCGGTGCACAGCGGCGGGAAGACCACACACCACCAGTTGCGGCCCTGCCCTTCTCCCACAGTGATCTTGAGGGAGGTGTATTTTCCCGCCGGGAGAGAAAAGTCGGTATATTCCCTGGTGGGATACCAGGCATTCTCCTCCAGCGCCGCCGTGGTGGGTACCCCCGCCGTCTCCGCCCCGGTCCGGGCCAGCTCCGGCAGGTGGCTACCCAGTATCTCCACCGCCTCCGCCGTGCTCCCTGCCCCCTCCAGCCAAGGCTGGGCCTGGGCCAGCACCGCGTCCCGGACCCGCAGCTTTACCGCCTGGTCCTCCGCCGAGTTGGACGCACCGATGACATGTAACCGGATCACATTATCCGTCAACGCTTTACTCTGACCGGACAGCCATGTCCCCGCCAGCAGACTGAGCCCAAGCCCCAACAGCAGCGCCAGCTCCCAGCGCGTCATATGCGTTTTCTTCCGATGTACCAAAATAGACCCTCCTTATCGGTCAGGATGGGTCTATTTTTTCCATTTTCGGCGCGCCTCATACGGTTCCATAAAAATGTCATTCCACAAGCCCCCTCCTCGCCAGTGAGATTTATACAAATAAGTCAAAAACGGTGTTGACATGGCGGCTTTTTTTGTCTATTATAAGTAATGGTCATATATGGAAATGTCGAGCTGCGAAAGGGAGCGCTCCCTTTTGTTATCCGCAAGCGGATAACAAAGGTCTTTTACGATCCTCCCATATAAAAACGGCAGATGCGATTTTCCATGTGACGACTGCAAATTAAGAGGAGGAAGAAAAGTATGAAACTGACGAAGAAACGTGTTCTTGCTCTGGTCATGGCCGGCGTCATGGCCCTGTCCCTGTGTGCCTGTGGCGGCGGCAGCGGCGACTATCCTACCAAGGGTATCAACGTCATCTGCCCCTGGGGCGCCGGCGGCGGCACCGACGCCTGTCTGCGCGCTTTCACCAATGCTATGGGCAAGGACCTGGGCCAGACCCTCACCGTTGACAACGTCACCGGCGGCGGCGGCATCACCGGCCACCAGGCCATTGCCGACGCGGAGGCCGACGGCTACACCATCGGCATGATCACCTTCGAGCTGTCTACTTATAAGCCCCTGGGCACCAGCGACCTGACTTGGGAGAGCTATGAGCCTCTCTGCCGCGTCAACACCGACGCCGCCACCGTCACCGTCGCCACCAAGTGGGCCAATGACAACAACATCAAGGATCTGGCCGGCTTTATCGACTACTGCAAGGCCCATCCCGGTGAGGTCCAGATGGGCGGCTCCTCCGCCGCTTCCGTGTGGCACATCGCCGGCGGCTACTTGATGAACGCCACTGGTATTGATATTCAGATGGTCACTTATCAGGAGGGCGCCGCCGCCGCCGTTAAGGACGCTGCCGGCGGCTTCATCAACGGCGTCACCGTCTCCCTGGCCGAGGCCCGCAGCTTTATCGAGTCCGGCGATCTGACCTGCTTGGGCGTCATGTCCGATGAGCGCAACTCCGCCTTCCCCGACGTCCCCACCTGCGCTGAGCAGGGCTTTGACGTGAAGTACTTCACTCAGCGCGGCATGGCCGTTCCCAAGGACACCCCCGCCGAGATCAAGACCCGTCTCGAGGACGCCTGTAAGAAGGCCATTGAGGACCCCGAGTTCGTGGAGTTCATGAACAACAACGGTCAGGCCATCTCCTTCCTGGACTCCGCCGGATACGCCGAGTTCCTGGAGCAGTCCGCTACCGATGTAGCCGAGGCCATGAAGGCCGTCAACCTGGTGTAATATACCCGGATATAGCGACCTTTACGGATGGGCAGGCCCCGTGCCTGCCCATCCTCTATAAAGCCTCGGAAAATCTCAACGGAAAGGAACGGATCGTCTATGACGAAAAAGACCCAAAGTCTGGCCTTCGCCAATCTGGTGGCCTCGGTGCTCTTTATTGCTCTGGGCATTTGGGGCATCTTCCAGATGCTCAATCTCCAAACGGTAAAAGACACCTATGCCCAGCCCAATGTCTTCCCCATCGCCATGATCGTGGGGATGCTCATTTTCTCGGTCATTCTCTTCATCCAGTCCATTCTCAAGCTCTCCAAAATGGACGTAAAGGACCCTAATGTGGAGCAGGCTGAGAGCATCAACTTTATTAAGGATAAAGGCGTTCAGGGCGCACTCATCGTCATCGCTCTGTGCATCGCCTTCGTCCTTCTCTTCCGTCCCTTGGGCTACGTGCTGGACGCCGCCATCATCGGCTTCGTTATCATGGCCCTGATCGGCAAGCGCAACTGGGTGGTCATGGTCATCGTCTCCATCCTGATTCCCTTTGTCATGTGGCTGCTGTTTTTCAAGCTTCTGTCCGTCAACATCCCCATGGGTCCGCTCACGTTCCTCAAGGACCTCATCGCCAGAATATAAGGAGGGAGGATACTTATGGATTTTGGAATGTTGCTTTCCAGCTATGCTGAAGTCTTTACCAGCCTCCAGGTCCTCCTGATGACCTTTATCGGGGCCTTGGGCGGCATCCTCCTGGGTGCCATCCCCGGCATGACCGCCACCATGGGCGTGGCCCTGCTGGTGCCCTTCTCCTTTGGTATGGACCTGATCCCCGCCATCGGACTGCTGCTGGGTATCTACTGCGGTGGTATGTATGGCGGCTCCATCTCCGCCATTTTGATCCACGCCCCCGGCACCCCCTCCGCCGCCGCCACCGTACTGGATGGCTACCCCATGACCAAGAAGGGCGAGGCCGGACGGGCGTTGTCCGTGGCCATGTTCTCCTCCTTCTGCGGCGGCATCATCGGCGCCCTTATCATGACCTTCCTCTCCCCCCTCATTGCCGACATGGCGATGAACTTCGGCCCCGGCGAGATGTTCATGCTGGCCTTCTTCGGCCTCAGCGTCATCATTTCCATCTCCGGCAAGTCCATCACCAAGGGCCTGATGAGCGCCTTCCTGGGTATGTTCATGTGCTGCGTGGGCCTGGACCCCACCAACGGCATCCCCCGCTTTATGACCGTGAAGCAGACCGGGCTTTTGGACGGCTTCCAGTTCATCCCCGCGCTCATCGGTATGTTCGCCGTGGCCGAGGTCATCGCCGGCGTGGAGCGCATCCTCACCGGCAAGGAGCACACCGCCTCTTCCAACGAGAAGATCACCAGTGTGCTGCCTGACCTTAAGACCATTGGGATGATCTGGCCCAACATTCTCTCCGGCTCCATCATCGGCACCTTCATCGGCGCCATCCCCGGCGCCGGCGGCGACATTGCCGTGTTCGTGTCTTATGGCGCCAGCAAGTCCGCCAGCAGACATCCTGAGCTGTACGGCACCGGCATTCCCCAGGGCGTGGCCGCCACCGAGTCGGCCAACAACGGCTGCTCCGGCGGCGCCATGATCCCCTTGCTCTCCCTGGGTGTCCCCGGCGATGCCGTCACCGCCGTGCTGCTGGGCGCCTTCATCATGAAGGGCATCCAGCCCGGTCCTATGATGTACGTCTCCGAGCTGCACACCGTTTATAAGGTCTTTGCCGCCCTGATGCTGGCCAACCTCTGCATGCTCATTGTGGGCTGCCTGGGCGTGCGCTTCTTCGCCAAGATCGTCTCAGTGGAGAAGACCATGCTCTACCCTATCATCCTGGTCATCTCCCTGTTGGGCGCGTTCTCCATTAACAAGAGCGTGTTCGACATTGGCGTGTGCGTGGCCTTCGGCGTGTTCGGCTGGCTCATGAACAAGTACGAGTTCCCCCTCTCCCCCATTCTGCTGACCCTGATCCTGGGTCCCATGTGCTAGAAGAACTTCGTCCGCTTCATGAACATCCATCACGGCAAGATCTTCGATATCTTCCAGTCCCCCATCGCCATGGTCTTCCTGGTGGTGGCTATCGGTACCATCGTTTTCTCCGTGTTCAACCAGCGGAAGATCAACGCCCGGGAGGCCGCCGCTAAGGCCGAGGGCAAGAGTGCCGAGTAAACTCTTTCCCCTGCTTTTCCTATGATAAAGGACCGCTCCCAAGTATTTGGGAGCGGTCCTTTTTATAATATTCACGGATTCTCGCGGTCAAAGGGTCTCGGTCACGAAAACGTCCCTGCACATATCCTTGAGACCTTCGGCAGCCTCCCGGGCCGGGGCCTCCGCATCGAAGAGGCCGAAAACGGTAGGGCCGGTGCCGCTCATGCTGGCGCCCAAGGCTCCCCTGCGGAACAGCTCCTGCTTCAGCTCCTCCACCTGGTGCGCCTTTCGTTCGGGCAGGACCGCCTCAAACACATTGAAAAGCCTCCGGGCTACCCCCGGCAAGTCTCCCGCCTCCAAAGCGGCCATCACGCCGCCGGTATCCGGGCGACAGCGGACCTTCTGCGTATCTATTCTGGCAAACAGCTCTGGGGTGGAGACAGGAAAGCCCGGCTTTGCCAGCACCACCCAGCAGTGGAGCAAAGCGGGCAGCGGCGTCAGGACCTCCCCCCGCCCCTGGGCCAAGGCAGTACATCCCAGGACGCAGTAAGGCACGTCGGAACCCACCCTCGCGCCGATCTCCATCAGCCGTTCCCTGGTCAAACCCAGACCCAGCAGCTCATTAAGCCCTACCAGCACAGCGGCGGCGTCCGAGCTGCCCCCAGCCATCCCGGCGCACACAGGGACCCTTTTTTCCAGGCCGATGGTCAGCTTGCCCCAGTCCGCCCCGGTCTCCTCCTTCAGGCGAAGAGCGGCAGAGACCGCCAGATTTTTCCCGTCCACCGGCAGAAAGCCCAGGTTGGAGGATAAAACGATCCCCTCCCCCGGCTCACTGGCCAGGGTGACGGTATCGGCCAAAGTCACGGACGTCATCACCATCTTCATTTCGTGATAGCCGTCCTCACGCTTTCCAAGCACGTCCAAAGTCAGGTTCAGCTTGGCAGGGGCCTGCCTTGTCAGCGTCTTCATCGTATCTTCCGCCCCTCCAGATAGAAGCGCTTATCCTGAGCCTCTCCCATGGAAAAGGTCTTCCGGGGCAGAACGCCGTCGTGGATCACCGCGGGGAAAAGCTGCTCCTTTTCCATGGGAGGAAGCAGAAACGCGATATTCCCCGGCCTGACGCCCAACTCACGGGCCACGTCGGCGCCATGTATGTAGTCGATACTGCCGCCGTGGTCGGTGGTATAGGCGTCCAGGAAGGTCTGGAGGGTGCCTACAGCCAGCTCCTGCTTCGGATGGGGCACAGTAATGGCTCCCTGGCCATCGGCGGAGACCCAACAGAGGACGTGCCCCTCCCCTTCCCCTTCATAAGCGCCGGGAAATGCTTGAAGCACAGCTGCCCGCAAGTCTTTTTCCCTCACATTGAACACCACCCGGTGGATGGGTTCAAACTCCAGAGCGTCGTCGTGGAGATCCACCAACTCGCACAGGGCATAGCGGGCGGGCAGTTCACCCCATTTGTCGGGACTGCTCAACCGCTTCTGCCGCTCATAACATTCCTTGGCAGTGGCCAGGGAGTGGTTGCCATCGCCCACAGCGAACTGGAGGACAGGAGCCTTTTCCTTCAATCCATAACGCGTTTGAAATTCTTCCGGGGTGTTGAGGGCTTTCAATGCCCGGGCCACCTGGGCCGCGCCCTCGGCGTCCACCAGCCATCCGGCCACATGGCCGCCGCCCTCCATCAGGTCAAAGTCATAGAGAATGGTCATTTTATCCTTCCGCTGGGACAGAGGCTCAATGACGGTCTTTTGTGGGTCGTCACAGAGAAGCATCACATGGGGCAGCTCAATGGGGGCGTTCTTCCGTACCGCCACCCGGGGCGGGATACGGCTCATTACGGTGCCCTCCGTCGCCCGGACAGCGGAGCCGGAGCCTGGCTCGTAGTCATACTCCTCCAGGTCCACCTTCCCCACGATCCCCTTACGGACCTTGCCGTTACTCTGCATCCGCTCCACATACACCAGCGCATCCGGCAGTTCTTTGAAACGGCTCTCCCGGAGATAGCGGGTCATGGTGTTGTTGATCTCCATGATGTCGGTCTCCACATTTGGCCCGTCCAGGCAGCTCTCCGGCAAAATGAGCCGCAGGGCGGAGGGAGCGGAGCCTACCAGTGACTCCACCCGCAGCCAGTATTCCGGCTGGGAGGTATACTGGTCGCAGGCCACCACCGCCCACTTGGAGTATTCACAATCCCTGGGAAGCAGAATATCAGCCGGGCTGAACGCCAGACCTTCAAATCCTGTATCCATAACCGCTCCTCCCCTCTTTTCCCTCAGCCCGCTATTGCCTTTCGGATGGCCGAGAGCATCTCGTCGTAACTCTCAAAGGCGGGCAGATCGGGGTTATCCGCCTTGATCCTGTCCGGGCTACGGAAAAGGAAGCCCGCCTTGCTGGCCCGGATCATCTCCAGATCGTTAAAGCTATCCCCGGCGGCAATGGTGTCAAAGCCCGCCGATTGCAGGGCCTTTACTGTGGTCAGCTTGGAGTGGTCACAGCGCATTTTAAAGCCGGTGATCTCCCCACTGGGGGCCACCTCCAGGCTGTTGCAAAAAATCGTGGGCCAGCCCAGCTTTTCCATCAGGGGCTTGGCAAACTGTTCAAAGGTATCGCTGAGGATAATGGCCTGGGTCTCGCTGCGCAGCGCGTCCAGGAACTCCCTGGCTCCCGGCAGAGGATCGATCTTGGCGATGACGGCCTGGATCTCCTTCAGGCCCAGGCCGTGCTCCTTCAGGATACCAAGGCGCCAATTCATCAGCTTATTATAATCCGGCTCGTCCCGGGTGGTGCGCTTCAGCTCCGGGATGCCGCTCTCCTGGGCAAAGGCGATCCAAATTTCAGGGACAAGGACGCCCTCCAGGTCAAGACAGGTCACAAACATCAGGGGTCTCTCCTCTCATAGTGGATATCGGCCAGGAACCGGTCCAGCCGGTTCAATGCCTCGGACAAGCTCTGCATGGACACGGCGTAACAGCAGCGGACAAAGCCCTCTCCACCGGGGCCGAAGGCAGTGCCGGAAATCACCGCTACCTTCCGCTCCATCAGGAACCTCTCGCAGAACTCGTCGGAGCTGAGGCCGGTGCCGCGGATGTCGGGAAACACATAGAATGCCCCCTTTGGCTCCTCACAGGGCAATCCCGCTCTCCGCAGCCCCTCCACCAGATAACGGCGGCGGCCATCGTACTCATCCCGCATCCTCTCTATGTCCACATCGCCGTTCTTCATGGCCTCGATGGCGGCATACTGGCTGGTGGTGGGGGCGGACATGATACCAAACTGGTGCAGTTTCAGCATCTGCCCAATGACAGGGGCAGGCCCCGCCACATAGCCCATCCGCCACCCGGTCATGGCGTGGGACTTGGAAAAGCCGTTGACCAAAATAGTGCGGTCATGGAGACCGGGATGATTGGCCGGGGAATAGTGCTTTTGGCCGTAGGTCAGTTCGGCATATATCTCATCGGAGAGAAGCATCACGTCGGTGTCCCGCAGTACCCGGGCCAGGGCGTCATAGTCTTCCTTCTCCATAATGCCCCCGGTGGGGTTGCAGGGATAAGGCAGTACGATAAGCTTGGTCTTATCGGTAAGATGCTTTTCCAGCAGCTCCGGGGTAAGCTTGAAGCCATCCTCCACCCTGGTCTCCACCAGCACGGCTCTGGCCCCGGTCATCTCCGCCAGGGGCGGATAGCACACAAAGGAGGGTACGGGAATGATGACCTCGTCTCCGGGGTCCAGCAAGGCCCGCATGGCCATGTCGATGGCCTCGCTGCCGCCCACGGTGACGATAAGCTGGCTTTTATAGTCATACCGCAGGTCAAACCGGCGTTCCAGATAGGCGCTGATCTCCCGGCGCAGGGCCACCATACCCGCGTTGGAGGTATACTTCGTGAACCCCTTCTCCAGGGAGTATATGCCCGCGTCCCGGATGTGCCACGGGGTGACAAAGTCTGGCTCGCCGACGCCCAAGGAGATGGCGCCGTCCAAATTTTCCAGCAGATCGAAAAATTTACGTATGCCGGAGGGCTGAATGTCCTGCACCCGCCGGGAAAGTATGTTTTGATAGTCCATTATACAAAAATCCACTCTTTCTCCTGTTCAGGCCGCTTTTCAAAGATAATGTGTTTCTCCTTATACTTGCGGAGGATAAAGTGGGTGGCGGTGCCGGTAACGTCTTCGATAACGGCCAGCTTCTCCCCCACAAAATGAGCCACCTCTTTCAGGCTGCGGCCGGAGATGATGACGGTAAGGTCATAGGCGCCGGACATGAGGTAGACGCTCTCCACCTCGTCATACTGGTAGATGCGCTCGGCTATCCGGTCAAACCCCTCCCCCCGCTGGGGCGTCACCTTCACCTCAATAAGGGCGGTGACTGCCTCCCGCTGGGTGCGGTCCCAGTCTATCACGGCCTGCTTGCCCAGGATGATATGCTCCTCCCGGAGCTTTTGAATGGCCTCCTCCACCTGGGCCTCCGTAACGCCCAGCATAGCGGCCAGCTGGTCGTTTTTCAGCGTGCAGTCAGACTCTAAAAGCTGTAAAAGCTTGACGGCGTCGATCATGTTTTTCCCCTCCAAAGCAGTGATGTATGGCTATCATTATAATACGGAAGCAGAAGTAAAATCAACCGCTCCTTTGAAATTCTCCGGCATGGCCCCGCGCGGTTCAATAGGTCCTTTCACAGATCTCCCTGATCTTGGCCTGGATGGTCTTCAGGTCCTCAAAGGTCTCCGGGCGGCGGCGGGGGTCCCGGAGCAGGGCCGCTGGGTGGAAAAGGGCGATGCGCTGGATACCCTCCTTTTCAAACCAAACACCGTGCTCCCGGGTGATCTTAAAATCCTCTTTGATATACTTCATGGCGGCAATGCGGCCCAGGCAGATAATGATCTTGGGGCGGATAAGCCTTATTTGGCTTTCCAGCCACTGGGCGCAGGCTTCCTGTTCAATGTTCAGCGGATCCCGATTCTGAGGGGGGCGGCACTTGACCATATTGGCAATGTATATATTCTTCTCCCGGCTCAGGTCAATGATCTCCAGCATATCGTCCAACAGCTTGCCGCCCCGGCCTACAAAGGGGCGTCCGCTCAGGTCCTCCTGTTCGCCGGGTCCCTCACCGATACACATGACCTCGGCGTCCTCCACTCCCTCGCCAAAAACCACATTGGTGCGAGTATCGGCCAGGGCGCAGCGTTGGCAGGCCAGACACTCGGTACGCAGCGCTTCCCATTCTCTCATGTGACTCTCCCCTTTCTTCGTCAAATCATATCACAGATTGACAAAAATGAAAAGCCGTGTCGGGGTGGAAATTCATCCTTGCCCGGTTTTTCCTCCCTTGTTTTTCCCTTCCGTTCATGGTAGAATAGCCGCAAGCGGCTATTCTACTTCTATTGAACTGATTTACCACAACGCCGCTGCGCGGCTGTGGTAAAAGCCGCAGGCGGCTATTCTACTCCTATAAAAGGCTACAGGCCGGAAAGCGAGAAAACAAAAGATGAAATTTGTGAAAAAGTTGATTGCCCCGGCTCTTGCTCTGGCTCTGCTCCTCACCTTTACCGGCTGTATGGCCGACCCGGCGGTAAAGACGCCGTCTCCGGGAAGTGTGGTGGTACCTGGAGGGACCTCTTCCCCCAGCCCCTCCGCCGCCCCCATCCCCTTTGCCGAGCGCGAAATGCGTATCGCGCTGTGTACCGGCCCCGCCACGGTGAATGACCGTTCCTATAACGCCGCCTGTTACGAGGGCGTCCTCAACTTCATCATTTCCCGGAATCTTATTGACACCGTCTCCCCTTTACAGGAATCGACAGGCAACCCTGAGGAAGCGGTGCGTTTTCTACAGAGTATCGTGGCAGATTACGACGTGTTCGTCTGTGTGGGCCCGGCCTTCCAAAAGCTGGCCGACGTGGCCGGAGCCAACCCGGAAAAATTCTTTATCCTCATGGACGCCACCTCCCAGACAGAAGCCTCCAATCTGGCCTGCGTCAGCTTTGCCACAGAGCAGTGCGGCTTCTTCGCGGGCATTGCCGCCGCCATGGAGACCGTCACTGGACGGGTAGCCGTGGTCAGCGGCCTGCCCAGCGACGCCAACATTCGCTACTATTATGGCTTCCGTTCCGGCGTGGCCTACACCAACGGCAACTTTGGAACCACCGCAGAAGTGATCGACTTGCCGGAATACGCCGGGACCTCCGCCGACGGCGTCGCCCTGGGCGGCAACTTTACCGGCAATGCCGCCGACCAGTCTCTCGCCTACGCCATGGCCCAGTCCCTTATCTCCCAAAACTGCGACGTACTCTTTGTGGCCGCCGATGCCGCCGGAGCCGGCGCCTACTCTGCCGCCGCCGAGCACGAGGGCGTTTGGATCATCGGCTCTGAAAGCGACCAGTTCTCATATGGCAGCGCCTCCGATGGCCGCAACCTTGTGCTGACCTCTGTCACCAAGGAGCTTGCGGTGGAAGCCGAGGCCCTGCTGACCTCCATTGCCTCCGGCACCTTCCAGAGCGAGACCGGCAGCCATCAGCTCAATGCCGCCGACAACGCCCTCGGCTATGTTTCCGCCGATGACCACCAGCAGTTGAAGGAAAAAACCTTGAAAGTCCTCTCCGACGCCTACCCCATGATGCGGGACGGCACCATTGTCCCCGGCGCCGGGCCGCAGTAAGCACATAGAAAGGCCCCGGTATCCATCAGGATACCGGGGCCTTTTTTCACCTGTTCTCAACCATAAAAGGAATGGCCTCCGATGGTCTTGATGAGCCGCTTGTTCCGGGAGGCCCAACATGGCTTTCCCACTCCGTTGAAGTAAAGGGCCTCAGGCACTACGTTGGCCCCTTCCAGCACCAGCCGGGCCGCCAGGATGGATTCCGCATTGGGCGTGGCGTTGGTGGCGCCGGGAAACTGGTTGGGAGAAAAGATCACCTCATATACCGTGCTGCCAAAGGAGGGACTGTTGACCCGGTTGAGGATCACATTGCCCACCGCCATCTTCCCTTCCAGCGGTTGGTTACCGCTCTCGTGGGTGATGACCTTGGCGATCAGGTCCAGGGTCTCATCATCGTAAGGCTTTCCCTCCACCGTCAACGGCACGCCGCCGGAGCACAGCTCCACCTTCCCGGTCCAGTCCACCCAGGCTCCCAGAGCCAGGGCCAGGGTCCGGGCGGGGATCAGAGCGGTACCATCCGCCCACCCCCTTACGCCGCCGGGAATATAGAGATAACGCTCGTTGATGGCGATATAAGGGTCGCCGATCCGGCAGGTCATGGTAAAGTCCTCCGCCGTGGCGGTGAAAAGGCCGTCCTCCCATGTGACCTCCGCGTCGGGGCGTAGGGTGGTCACGCCGCCATAGAAGGGCACGTATGAGGTCCCTCCGCAAAGCTCCGCGGTATACCAGGTCGCCTCGCCGTTCACCGTCACCTCCACGGCAACGGGCGTTTCCTCCTCCGCGTATGCGGGAAACGCCATTGTCAACACCAGCGCACAGACCAGCAGCGCCAAGATCGGCCTCTTACTCATCTCTCTCGCTCCTTACCGCTTACTGGGGATTGATGGTGTAGTTGGGGGCTTCCTTGGTGATATAGATGTCGTGGGGGTGGGACTCCTTCAAGCCCGCCGCCGTGATCTGCATAAACTGCGCCCGCTCCTGAAGCTCGGGGATGGTAGCGCAGCCGCAATAGCCCATACCGGCCCGGAGGCCGCCCATGAGCTGATAGACCGTCTCGGAGGTGGGTCCCTTATAGGGAACCCGGCCTTCCACGCCCTCGGGAACCAGCTTTTTGTTATTCTCCTGGAAATAGCGGTCCTTGGAACCCTTGGCCATGGCCCCCAGAGACCCCATACCGCGATAGACCTTGAACTGGCGGCCCTGATAGACCTCGGTGTCGCCGGGGGACTCCTCGCAGCCGGCCAACAGCGAACCCAGCATGACCACGTCTCCGCCGGCGGCAATGGCCTTGGCCACATCGCCGGAGAACTTCACGCCGCCGTCGGCAATAATGGGCACACCGTACTCCCGGGCCACACGGGCCGCGTCGTATACGGCGGTGATCTGGGGCACGCCGATACCCGCCACCACACGGGTGGTGCAGATGGAGCCGGGGCCAATGCCGATCTTTACGCAGTCGGCCCCCGCCTCAATGAGGTCGCGGGTGGCTTCGGCGGTGGCTACGTTGCCGGCAATGAGCTGCACATCGGGATAGAGGGCCTTGATGCGCTTGACGCACTCAATGATATTGTGGCTGTGGCCGTGGGCGGAGTCCAGACACAGGGCGTCCACCCCCACCTCCACCAGCGCCCGCACCCGGTCCAGCACGTCGCTGGTGACGCCGATGGCGGCGGCGCAGAGGAGCCTTCCCTTCTCGTCCCGGGCGGAGTTGGGATAGACCTGAGCCTTCTCAATATCCTTAATGGTGATAAGTCCCTTCAGATGGAAATCCTTGTCCACGATGGGCAGCTTCTCGATCTTATGCTTACGGAGAAACTCCCGGGCCTCCTCCAGGGTGGTGCCCTCGGG
>CAJTLK010000036.1 GCA_910577415.1 uncultured Oscillospiraceae bacterium | reverse complement strand
ACCATTGGAAAGGTCTGGAAAGAGAAGAATTACCTCATTGACCCTCACACCGCCGTGGCGGTAGACGCTCTGGCTCAATACCGCGCCGAAACCGGGGACGCCGCTCCCGCCTTGGTAGTCTCCACCGCCAGCCCCTTTAAATTTTGCCCTGCCGTATTGGAAGCGCTGGGGGCCAATGCAGTCACGGGATTGGAGAGTATCGCCGCCTTGAGCAGGCTTACCGGCATCGACGCACCCAAGCCCCTGGCGGAGCTGGCTGGGAAACAGCCCCGCTTTGACCGCTGTGTAGAGAAGGACCATATGGTGGACGCAGTGCGGGAGATGCTGAAATAATGGCTCTTTACGCGATTGGCGATACCCATTTGTCTCTGGGCGGCAGTAAGCCCATGGATACCTTCGGCGGCAGCTGGGAGGGCTATGTGGATAAGCTGCGCTCCGGCTTTGCCCCATTGACTGGGGAGGACGCGGTGGTGCTTTGCGGAGACCTCTCCTGGGGGATGAGCCTGGAGGAGGCTTTGCCCGACTTTCTCTTTCTGGACTCCCTTTTTCCTGGGAAAAAATATATTTTAAAGGGAAACCACGACTATTGGTGGACAACGGCAAATAAAATGTACGCTTTTTGGACCCAGCACGGCATCACTGACTTTGAGCTGCTCCACAACAACTGTCGCTTTTACGGCGAAACGGCCCTATGCGGCACCCGGGGCTGGTTTTTTGAGGAAAACGCCGACGGCCACAATGAGAAGGTATTCAACCGGGAACTCTTGCGCCTGGAGACTTCGCTGAAGGCGGCAGGGGAGGCGCCGAAGCTCTGCTTTCTTCACTATCCGCCCCGCTATGAGGGTTATATCTGTCAGGAGATCGTGGACCTGCTGGAGCTTTACCGGGTGTCGGCCTGCTACTATGGCCATCTCCACGGCGGAAGCCACCGTTTGGCCCAGGAGGGGCGCCGGGGAAGTGTGGAGTATCGGCTCATCGCCGGCGATAAGCTGGATTTTTGTCCGCTCAAGGTGCTGGACTGAGAAAAATAAAAAAACTTCTGAAAATCTTGAAAAAAGGCTGGAAAAATCAGGCTGTGCCTGTTACAATAAAAAAGATATCGCAAGGCGGAGCCGGAAAGGACCCGGCCACGCCGACAGGAGGAAATACACAATGAATTTGAAGAGCGTAGAGAAGCTGGAAAAGAGCCGGGTCGCCCTGACCATTGAGGCAAATGCCGAGGAGTTTGAGGCCGCTGTCAACAAGGCGTACCTGAAAATGCGGGGCCGGATCATGGTCCCCGGCTTCCGTAAGGGTAAGGCCCCCCGGCGGCTCATCGAGAGCATGTATGGGGCCGAGGTCTTCTATGAGGAGGCCATCAATCTGGCTTATCCCGGCCTCTTTGACGAGGCAGCCCAGCAGGAAAAGCTGGACACTGTAGGCTATCCTGAGGTGGAGCTGCTCAGCGCCGACAAGAACGGCTTTTCCTTCAAGGCCACAGTGGCTGTGAAGCCTGAGGTGAAGCTGGGCAAGTATAAAGGACTCACTGCCCCCAAGGATACCGTGAAGGTGACAGAGAAGGACATCGACGGTGAGCTTCAGCCTTACATCCAGCGGGCCACCCGCATGGTGGATGTGGACCGTAAGGCTAAGAAGGGCGATACCGTCAACATCGACTTTGAGGGCTTTATGGACGGCAAAGCCTTTGACGGCGGCAAAGGCCAGGGCCATGACCTAGAGCTTGGCTCGGGCAGCTTTATTCCCGGCTTTGAGGACCAGCTGGTGGGTGTAAAGGCCGGTGCGGAGAAGGACGTGGCGGTCACGTTCCCCGCCGATTACGGCGCTGAGGAGCTTGCCGGTAAGGAGGCTACCTTTAAGGTCAAAGTCAACGCGGTGAAGGAAAAGTCTGTTCCCGCGCTGGATGACGAGTTTGCCAAGGATGTCTCCGAGTTCGAGACCCTGGCCGAGCTTCGCAAGGACCTGGGCGATAAGCTGACCCAGCGCCGGGAGCGCCAGGCCCGCAATGCCTTTGAGGAGGCTCTGCTGGACCAGGTCACCGAAAACATGACCGCAGACATCCCCGATGCCATGGTAGAGCTTCGCGCGGAGCGCATGCTGGAGGATTACAGCCAGCGCATCACCTCTCAGGGGATCCCCTTTGAACAGTACCTGGCCATGACTGGCCTTACCGTGGATATTCTGAAAATGCAAGCCATGGAGGGCGCGCTGCGGCAGGTGAAGACCGACCTGGCCCTGGGCGCTATCACCGAGGCGGAGAAAATCGAGATCACCGAGAAGGAGATCGACGCCGAGTGTGAGCGGCTGGCCGAGCAATATGGCATGAAGGCCGACGAGGTGAAGAAGGTCGTGCCGCTGACTGAGCTGAAGAAGGACCTCAGCAACCAGAAGGCGGCTAACATCATCTTTGATTCCGCCAAGGTGGGCAAGGCTCCGGCCAAGAAGGACGCCAAGAAGGCCGATGCGCCCGCGGCGGAGGAGAAAAAGCCTGCCAAGAAGACGGCGGCTAAGGCCGAGGAGAAGAAGCCCGCCGCAAAAAAGACGGCTGAGAAGAAGCCCGCCAAGAAAGCCAAGAGCGAGGAATAAACCCCGGTTTGAGAGGGAAAACTTGGTATATCTATCGTCCTTTGTTACAATCAGGAAAAGGAGAATATGCAACTATGAGCCTTGTCCCTTATGTAGTGGAACAGACCAGTCGTGGAGAGCGTTCCTACGATATTTTTTCCCGGCTGCTCAATGACCGGATCGTTTTTTTAGGCGAGGAGGTCAACGCCACCACCGCCTCCCTGGTGGTAGCTCAGCTTCTTTACCTGGAGGCTCAGGACCCGGAAAAGGAGATCCAGTTTTACATCAATAGCCCTGGCGGCTCCGTCACCGACGGTATGGCCATCTATGACACCATGCAGTATATCAAATGCGATGTGTCCACCATTTGCGTAGGTATGGCGGCCTCCATGGGCGCGTTCCTTTTGTCCGCGGGGACTAAGGGCAAGCGTCTTGCTCTGCCCAATGCGGAGATCATGATCCACCAGCCCTCCGCCGGGACCCAGGGACAGATCACCGATATGGCTATCCACCTGAAGCGGTTGGAGGTCATTAAAAAGCGGATGAACCAGATCCTGGCGAATAATACCGGCAAGTCCCTGGAAGAGGTCACAGCCGCCTGTGAGCGGGACAACTTCATGTCCGCCGAGGAGGCCAAGGAGTTCGGCCTCGTTGACAAGGTCATTTATCAGCGCTGAATCACCGCCGGGAGCGGGGCAGTCGGCCCCGCTCCTTTGCGTATTTTAAAATTATGGTAGCGAGGTGATCGCCATGGCAAAAAGCGACGACCACAAGTCGGTCCGCTGTTCCTTCTGCGGTAAGCGCCAGGAGCAGGTGGACCGTATCATCGCGGGGCCTGGGGCTTATATCTGTAATGAATGTGTAAACCTTTGCATGTCGATCCTGGACGACGCGGGGGAACAGGAGAAAGCGTTTCACCCTGAATCCCCAGACGGTATCCCTACCCCTCAGGAGATCCATGAGGTGCTGGACCAGTACATTGTGGGTCAGGAACAGGCGAAGATCGCCCTCTCAGTGGCGGTATACAACCACTATAAGCGCATTTGGTTCGGTGGCGGAGACGATGTGGAGCTGCAAAAGAGCAATATTCTTCTCATCGGTCCCACCGGCTGCGGTAAGACCCTGTTTGCCCAGACCCTGGCCCGGGTGCTGCAGGTGCCTTTTGCCATTGCCGACGCCACTACGCTCACTGAGGCGGGCTACGTAGGCGACGATGTGGAAAATATCCTTCTGCGGCTGGTCCAGGCTGCCGACTATGATATCGAACTGGCGGAACGGGGTATTATCTATGTGGATGAGATCGACAAGATCGCCCGCAAAAGCGAAAACACCTCTATCACCCGGGATGTCTCCGGCGAGGGAGTGCAGCAGGCGCTGCTGAAGATCTTGGAAGGTACCGTAGCCAACGTGCCGCCCCAGGGGGGGAGGAAGCATCCCCACCAGGAGTTCATCCAGATCAATACCAAGAATATTCTCTTTATCTGCGGCGGCGCCTTTGACGGCTTGGAGAAGATCATAGAAAAGCGTCTGGACCGCAAGAGTATTGGCTTTGGCGCCGAGATTTTGAGTAAGAAGGAACGAAATTCGGGAGAGTTGTTTGCCCAGGTACAGCCCCACGACCTGATCCAGTTTGGTATTATCCCCGAGTTGGTGGGCCGCTTGCCGGTGCTGGCCGCGCTCAATTCCCTCACCAGAGAGCAGATGGTCCGTATCCTTACCGAGCCGAAGAACGCGCTGGTTCGGCAATATCAGCGGCTGATGCGGTATGACGATGTAGATCTGGAATTTCTGCCGGAGGCCCTGGACGCCGCCGCCGACAAGGCGTTGGAGCGGGGCATCGGCGCCCGGGGGCTGCGGGCGGTTTTGGAAGGGGTCTTGACCCAGATCATGTACGACGTCCCCTCCGATCCCACCATTTCCAGGGTCATTATCACCAGGGAAAGCGTTACCAATGGCGCACAGCCGGAGCTGGTCCATGGCCGGGAGAGAATTGACCGTCCCAGGGCGGGAGAGCGGGCGGCCCGCGACAGCGCATCTTAACATCAAAAACCACGCCCGAAGCGGGGGAGTCCCCGCTCCGGGCGTATTCCCATTCTGTGAGGTGGATCATGACGTTAAATATACAACTGGCGGAATTTGTACGCTCGGCGGCAGGGGCAAAGGATTTCCCACGAGACCCGCTGCCTCAGGTGGCCTTTGCCGGACGCTCCAATGTAGGTAAGTCGTCGGTCATCAACCGGCTGCTGAACCGAAAAAATTTTGCCCGTGTCGGCTCCGCGCCGGGAAAGACCACCCATATCAACTATTTCCGCATTGACGACAAACTTTACCTGGTGGACCTGCCGGGATACGGCTATGCTAAGGTGTCGCAGCAGGAAAAAGAACGGTGGGCGGGGCTGATCCAGAGCTGGTTCGATGATCGAACGCTGATGACGCTGGGGGTCCTGATCGTGGACGCCCGCCATAAGCCCACGGCCAACGATGTGACCATGGCGGAATACTTTAAGGCTGCCGGGAAGCCCTGGGTCGTGGTGGCAAATAAGCTGGATAAGCTGAAAAAAAGCGAGGTCGAAGCAAACTTGGCGCAGGTGCGGGAAACGCTGGAGTTGCCGGAAGATGTAAAGGTTATTCCCTTTTCGGCAGAGAAGGGGACAGGCAGGGAAGAACTGTTGCGGCTGATTTTAGAGCATATGGAGGGAACGGTATGAAATATGTTCGTGTGCTGCGGGAGGGGGGGCCTGTATGGGGCGTTTTGGAAGGAGAACGGGTTCATACCCTCTCCAAAGCCCCTTACAAGGAGTTGGCCTACGACGGCAAACACCTGGATTTGAAAGACTGCACGCTGTTGGCCCCCTGTGAGCCTACCAAGCTGGTGTGTATCGGCAGAAACTACTATGACCATATTTCTGAGCTGCGCGATATGGTAGACGGCTCAGGTACCCCGGAGCAGCCTACCTTGTTTCTCAAGGGGTTAAACTGCCTCAACCATCCCGAAGGGCATGTCGGAGCGCCGGAGTTTGTCACCCGGCTGGACTACGAAGGCGAGCTGGGGGTGGTCATCAAAAAGCGGGCAAAGAACGTAAAGGCAGCGGACTTTGCGGACTATGTGCTGGGCTACACCTGCCTGAACGACGTTACCGCCCGGGATATCCAGAAGGCCGACGGCCAGTGGGCCAGGGGCAAGAGCATGGACGGCTTTGCTCCCATCGGTCCTCTGGTTACAGACGAGATCGACCCCGCCAATGCGGATATTGAGACCCGGCTCAATGGCAGGGTGGTACAGAAAAGCAATACCAGCCTTTTCATCACCGGCGTTGCCAAGATCATGGAGTTCATCACCGCCGCCATGACCCTGGAGCCGGGGGACGTCATAGCCACCGGCACTCCCGCCGGGGTGGGTCCCATGAAGTGTGGCGATGTGGTGGAGGTAGAAATCAAGGGCGTCGGCGTCCTCCGTACTTATATTGACTAAAAAGATGGCTTTCGTTGACAGGGGAAGCACGCCCAGAGGGGCCACAAAGGGTCGTGGCGCTTGTCTGAAAGGCACTCATTCGGTGGATGAGTGCCTTTTCTTTATCTTTGCTTGTATCTGGTAAAAAAGTTTGATATAATAGTATAATCGAAGTTGTTATGCCGAGAGGAGATGGCCCCGTGACCAGTCTATCCGATTTTGTCCAGGGTATGGACTGGTGGGGACTTTTAGGGCTGCTTATCTCCGCCGCCGCGGCCCTGTTTTGCATCACCATCCACGAGCTTTCCCACGGGCTGACGGCCTACCTGCTGGGCGATCCTACGGCCAAAGACGCCGGAAGACTGAGCCTGAATCCCATCAAGCACATCGACCCTATGGGCCTTGCCATGATGCTGGTGGCAAAGGTGGGCTGGGCCAAGCCGGTGCCGGTGGATATGCGTCGGTTCAAAAAGCCCAAGCAAGGGATGGCCCTCTCCGCGCTGGCAGGGCCGATGTCCAACTTTATTCTGGCATTTCTTGCGGTGGCGGTGTTTTCTCTCATTTTTCATTTACCCGCCGCCATAGCGGATCATGTTCCCGTGTATATTCTTATGGTGTTTCTGGCGAATGTTGCTATCCTGAGCGTGGGACTGGGCATTTTTAATCTTATTCCCATCTCTCCTCTGGATGGCTCCAAGATCCTTTTTTCCTTTCTGCCGGACAAGATATACCTGACTATTCTGCGCTATGAGCGCTATGTGATGCTTTTGGTACTGGTCTTGACCTTTTTAGGGGCCTTCTCCGGCCCTCTGAGCTGGTTGATGACCCGAACATTGGAAGGCTTCTGCGCTTTGTTTGGCTTTCAATATGGAACGGAATATCTCCTCATGTTTTCAGAACTGTTTAGCTTTTTTTGAGTTTAAGGCAGGTGAAGCCCTTGGAAACCCCGATCTATCATCTGGAAAAGGTCATCCGGGTCCGGGATGAGGAGGCCGAGGACTTTAACGGCCCTCTCGACTTGATCCTGAGCTTATTGGCGAAGAACAAAATGGAGATCCAGGACATACAGATCGCCCTCATCTTAGACCAATATATGGCCTGGATCGCCAAGCGCCGCGCCCTGGATCTGGAGGTGGCCAGCGAGTTTATTACCATGGCGTCTCAGCTCATGTTTATCAAGACCAGGATGCTTCTCTCTATCCATGACGAGGAGGCTATTTCTGAACTGGATCAGCTTATCGCCTCCCTGGAGGAACACCAGCGACACGAAAATTTTGCCCGGCTTCAAGCGGTCATCCCTCAGCTTTCTGACCGTTATGATGTCTGCAGGGATTACATCACCAAGGTGCCGGAGCACATTCCAGTGAACAAGATGTACCGTTATCACCACAAGCCTGAGGATCTGCTGCGGGCCATGGCCGCCGTGCTGGAACGTTCAGATAACCGTATGCCGCCCCCCATGGCGGCCTTTGAGGGGATCGTGGGCCGTGAACCGTACCCAGTCGGCGATAAGGCCGGTGAGATATTGGAGCGGCTGCGCCGCTTTGGCGTGACCCGGTTTCACGCTCTCTTTAAGGGCAATCGAAGCCGCAGTGAGATCGTAGCCACATTTTTGGCGGTGCTGGAGCTGTGTAAAGCGCGGCGGCTGCGCCTTGCGGGCACCGAGACCGACTGTACCGTGACCAGCACCGGCGGCGGTGACGAGGACTTTGAGTTCTCCGCCGATACTTATTGAAAGGGGAGAGACCTCTATGGAATTGAAGGAAGTGGAATCCGCCATTGAGGGGATCCTCTTTGCTGCCGGAGAGCCTGTGGGCGTGGAGCGCATCTGTATGACCTTGGAGGTGGACCGGGAGACGGTAGACGCGGTATGTCAGCGTTTGGCCGATCAATACAGCTATGAGCGCCGGGGTATCCGCCTGGTGCGGCTGGATAGCTGTTACCAGCTCTGCTCGGCGCCGGAGTATGCCGACTACATTCGCAAGGCTTTTGAGAGCCGCAAGCCGGCCCGCCTTTCCCAGCCCGCGCTGGAGGTCCTCTCCATTATTGCCTACTATCAGCCTACGACCAAAGCTTACGTGGACCAGGTCCGCGGAGTAGACAGTTCTTATACCGTAGGGCTTTTGGTGGAGCGGGAGCTGATCGAAGAGTGCGGGCGCATGGCGGTGCCCGGACGGCCCATTCTCTACCGAACCACCCAGAACTTTTTGCGGTCCTTTGGCCTATCATCGCTGGAGGAACTGCCCGACCTGCCCAGCTCCTCAGCTGAGGATGAGCAGCTGACGCTGGATATGCAGGAAAGCATTGCCCGTCTTCAACAGGAGGCGGCGCAGCAACAGCCGGAGACCGGGGATGCTGACAATGAAGCGCCTATCACGGATGAAGAGCTGGAGGCCGCGGCTATGGAGCTTGCCCAACAGGAAGCCGGCGAAGGCGGCGCCGTGAACGTTGATGGCGGAGACGGGGAAGAATGACTGCCTTGAAGATAGCCGTCGTCATTTTCCTATGTCTCTTTCTTCTGGGACGGCTCCGGGTGGGCGGCGGCGGAGAGTATTCCGCGGAAGGCTTTCGCGCTTGGGTGAGGATCGGCCCATTTCATCTCCGGGTATTTCCTGTGAAGGAAAAAGAAAAAAAGGCGAAGAAAAAAGGGGCTAAGAAGGCAAAGCCCTCTTCCAGGAAAGAGAAGCCAAAAGAAGAAAAGCAAGGCGGCGGTATAGCCCTGGTGAGGGAGTATCTGCCTCTTATCTGTGAGGCGGCGGGGGAATTGAAACGGCGTATCCGCATCGACGAGCTGCTTTTGGACTATACCTTGGCGGGAAAAAGGGACGCGGCGGCAGCAGCGATGAGCTTTGGCTATTCCAATGCCGCCGCAGGTATTATTCTGGCCCTTTTCGAGCAGAATTTTGAGGTAAAAGAGCGCCGGGTCCGTACAGCGGTGGATTTTAACGCCGATGATCCCAAAATCTACCTATACGCGGTGGTCTCTGCGCGGCTTGGCCAGCTTCTCAGCTTTGCCCTCCGCTTTGGCTGGAAGTTTCTAATGATATACCGCAAGACCAAGAATCCGAAGAAAGAGGCGATCTGAATGGAAGAGAAGAAGCACCCCTTGGGCGAGTTGATGAGCGGTACCATGGATAAGATCAAAGCCATGGCCGATGTGAACACCGTGATTGGTGAGCCTATCACCGCCGGAGAAGTGACCATTATTCCGGTGTCCAAGGTGTCCTTTGGCTTCGGCGTAGGCGGCGGCGACTTTGCCACCAAGAACCAGAAGCCTGACCGGGACAATTCCTTTGGCGGCGGCACAGGAGCCGGAATGACCATTATTCCCATGGGTTTTCTCATTGTCCGGGGCGCCAGCGTAAAGCTGCTGCCTGTGGCGCCGCCTCCCGACGGCGCACTGGACCGGGTAGTGGACATGGTCCCAGACCTGGTGGACAAGGTAACTGACTTTGTGGAGAAGCAGCAGGAGAAGAAGGAGAGCGCGGAATTCTAAGGGGGACTCTCTTATAAAATCCGGCATTTTTGCGCATACTGGTACTATCTCTGTTTTTGAGGTAGTATCAGATGAAACGATTTTTCTGCCTTTTTTTGACTGTATGTCTTCTATGCCCTGTCTGCCATGGGGGCGAGACGCCCGCCGTCAGCGCGGAAGCCGCCATTCTGATGGACGCCGACAGCGGACGGATACTCTACGCAAAAGATATCCACACCCGGAGGCTCATCGCCTCCACCACAAAGCTGATGACCGCTCTGGTGGCGTTGGAATCCACGCCGGATTGGAACACAGTGATCCAGGTGAAGGCGGAATACCAGGCTGAGGGTTCCTCAATGTACCTCCGGGTAGGAGAGAAGCTGACACTGAAGGAGCTGCTCTATGGCTTGCTGTTGGCCTCCGGCAACGACGCCGCCCTGGCCATTGCCGGGGGCTGCGCCGGGTCGGTAGAGACCTTTGTGGACTGGATGAACCAACGGGCGGACAGCCTGGGGATGAAGGATACTCACTTTGTAAATCCCAACGGGCTGGATGACGAAGACCATTATTCTACCGCCTATGATATGGCCCTGTTGGCCCAGGAGATCTTGAAAAACGAAGGCTTGAAGGGACTTGTCGCCACCCGCTCGGCCCATGTGGCCGGTAGGACCTTGACCAACCACAACAAGCTGCTTTGGCGCTATGAGGGGTGTATAGGTATGAAAACTGGGTACACCGACGCCGCTGGCCGCACCCTGGTCTCCTGCGCGAAAAGAGGGGAGCAGACCCTGATCTGCGTCACCCTGAAGGACCGGGACGACTGGAAGGATCACGCAGCCCTGTTCGATCACGGGTTTCAAACCTATCCGCCCCACCTGTTGACCCGGAGGGATAAGGTCTTTCGCACGCTGCCCGTCACCGGGAGTCTGCTGCCTCAGGTGGATGTGGTCACTGCCTCCGATGTGGTCTATCCCTTGGCGGAGGGAGAGCGGGTCCGGGTCAAGATCATGCTGCCGGAGCTGGTACACGCCCCGGTGGACGCCAACACCATTGCGGGGAAGCTGACGTTCCTCATTGGGGAAGAGCAGGTGGGGGAGACCTATCTTCTGTACGCCGAGAGCGTGCCGAAGAACGTTGTGCCGAAGCCGCCCGGACTTTTTCATCGAATGAAGGAATTTTTGTGGGGTAAAGGAGGGACAACCTCCCTCGCCGCTATGCTTATGCAATATAACAGCGCTACTGCCAGGGCGGCCGGATAGGCCGCCCTCAGTTTGATAAGGAGGGGCGTTATGGAGGAGCGGCTGCAAAAAATACTTTCCGCCGCCGGGGTCTGCTCCCGGCGAAGCGCCGAGGAATACATAGCCGCAGGTCGGGTGAAGGTCAACGGCGCCGTTGCCAGTATCGGGGACAAGGCCGATGCCGGCAGAGATGCGATCACTATTGATGGAAAACCTCTGCCCGCTCAAAGCAGGACTGTGTGGGTCCTTCTCAACAAGCCAAGAGGATGTGTGACCACCCTATCGGATGAGAAAGGCCGACGGACCGCGGCGGAGCTGGTAAAGGATTGTGGCTGCCGGGTATGGCCGGTGGGGCGTTTGGACATGGATTCAGAGGGGCTGCTCCTTTTTACCAATGACGGCGAGGGCACAGACCTGCTCCTCCATCCCAGCCATGAGGTGGAAAAGGAGTATCGGGTGACGGTGGAGGGGGATGTGAAGGCCGCCTTGCCCATCCTCAGCGGCCCCATAACGCTGGATGGCGTTAGACTTGCGCCTGCCCAGGTAAAGCTGCTGGGAGATGGAGAAATGTCTATCACCATCCATCAGGGAAAGAACCGCCAGGTCCGCCGGATGTGCGCCTTGGCGGGGCTGAAGGTCAAGCGTCTTCAGCGTGTTCGGGAGGGGATGGTCCTTCTGGGAGAACTGCCCCTTGGCAAATGGCGTTTTCTGACAGAGGAAGAGGTCCGTGGATTGACTTATTTCTGCAAGTCGTGAAAGAAAACTTGCAAAATGGGTTGCAATTCCACTCAAACCCAGCTATGATAGGGAAAGTTGGAACACCATCTTCAGAAAGCTGGGATAACCATGGCGAGGGACGTTCTGTCTTTGCTGCAAGGTCAGATGAGCACTTTTTCCAAGGGACAGAAGCGCATTGCAAGTTTTATCCTCGATTCCTATGACAAGGCGGCCTTCATGACCGCCAGTAAGCTGGGAAAGACGGTGGACGTCAGCGAATCCACTGTGGTCCGCTTTGCCGCCGAGCTGGGATACGACGGCTATCCCGCCATGCAAAAGGCCCTGCGGGAGATGATACGCAACAAGCTTACCGCGGTACAGCGTATCGAGGTAGCCAATGACCGCCTGGATAAGAGCGAGGTGCTGCCCGCAGTGCTGCACGCCGACGCGGAGAACATCCGCCTTACTTTGGAGGGGCTGGATCAGACCAGCTTTGACCAGGTGGTGCGCGCCATCCTCTCGGCGCGGAAAATATACATTTTAGGGGTCCGCTCCGCTTTTTCCATCGCCAGTTTTCTGGGCTTCTATTTCAATATGATGTTTGAAAACGTAGTGGTGGCCCATACCAATTCCTCCAGCGAGCTTTTTGAGCAGATCCTACGCATTGGTCAAGGAGATGTGCTCATTGGCGTCAGCTTTCCCCGGTATTCCAAGCGGACGGTAAAGGCTATGCGCTACGCCAAGGATCAGGGGGCTACGGTGGTCGCCATCACCGACAGCGAGACTGCGCCCTCGGCTCAGATCGCCGACCATTCTCTCTTGGCCAAAAGCGATATGGCCTCCTTTGTGGATTCCCTGGTGGCGCCACTATCCCTGGTCAACGCCCTTATTGTGGCGGTGAGCCGGGAAAAAGGCGAGGAGCTGGCCGGGACCTTCGGTAGGTTGGAACAGATATGGGATGAATACGAGGTCTACGAAAAGACCGAGGAATAGGGGATAGGACCTTGTCTTGTGACGTTTTGGTGATCGGCGGCGGCGCCGCCGGCTGCATGGCGGCCTTGTGGGCGGCCTCCGAGGGAGCGCGGGTCACTCTTTTAGAGCGTAATGCCAAGCTGGGGCGAAAGCTATACATTACCGGCAAGGGCCGGTGTAACCTGACCAATGCTTCCGATCCGCAGACCTGTCTTGCCAACATACCCCACAACGCTAAATTTCTTACCGGCGCTCTTACCCGGTTTCCGGCGGACGAGGTGATGCGCTACTTCGAGAACCTGGGCGTTCCTTTGAAAACGGAGCGGGGCGCCCGGGTGTACCCCCAGTCCGATAACGCTGCCGACGTTATCGACGCCCTTCTTCACGCTATGCGGAAAGCTAAGGTGAGCATTGTTGAAGAACGGGCGGAGGCTTTGATCCTTGAGGGTGGGGCCGTTGTCGGGGTAAAAGGTGAACGGGACCGGCGTTATACCGCCAAGGCGGTGGTCATTGCTACCGGCGGCGTCTCCTATCCCGCCACGGGGTCTACCGGAGACGGGTACCGTCTGGCCAAGACGGCGGGACATACCGTTCAGCCTACGGTAGGTTCTCTGGTACCACTGGAGGCGAAGGGCTGCGCCCCTATGCAGGGACTGTCCCTGCGAAATGTGGAATTGAAGGTCAAAAGCGGAAAAAAGGTGCTTTATCAAGAACAGGGCGAACTACTCTTCACCCACTTTGGCCTGTCCGGCCCTGTCGTTCTATCAGCCAGCGCTCACTTGAGAAACGAAAGCTTTGCGGATTGCAGGGCCGTTATCGACCTGAAGCCCGCACTGGATGAGGAGACCTTGGATAAGCGGCTTCTCCGTGAGCTGAGCGAGGGAGCCAATCGAAATCTTGCCAATGTTTTGGAAAAGCTGGAACCGAAAAGCCTGATCCCAGCCGTATTGGCTCAGGCGGGGCTGGACGGGACAGAGAAAGCAAATTCCGTCACCAAGCCCCAGCGCCGGAGACTGCTGGAGACGTTGAAGGCTCTGAGCTTTTCAGTGTCCGGGCTTCGCCCGGTGGCGGAGGCCATTGTCACCGCCGGCGGGATCACGGTCACGGAGGTATCTCCGCAGACCATGGCCTCCAAGCTGTGTAAGGGACTTTTCTTTGCCGGTGAGGTCCTGGACGTGGACGCCTATACCGGCGGATTCAATCTTCAGATCGCCTGGGCCACCGGCCATGCCGCCGGGATCGGCGCCGCGGCGTTTTGTGAGGGGGAAACGGTACGTGAAGCATAAAAGCATTGCCATCGACGGCCCCTCCGGGGCGGGAAAGAGCACGATGGCCAAGCGCATTGCCAAGGAATTGGGATACATCTATGTGGACACTGGAGCCATTTACCGAACGCTGGGCCTATTTGCCCTTTCCGGCGGCGTATCCCCGTCGGACGCTGAGGGAGTGAAGGCCCTGTTGCCCCGGACGGTCATCTGTATGAATTACGGTGATGACGGACTTCAGCACATGTACCTGGGCGGAGAACCGAAACAGGGCGGGAAGGACGTGACGGCGGCCATCCGTACTCAGGAGGTCTCCGACGCCGCCTCCAAGGTCTCAGCCATCCCAGCGGTCAGGGCGTTCCTTTTGGAAATGCAGCGGGATATGGCCGAGAACCACGATGTGGTCATGGATGGCCGGGATATCGGTACTGTGGTGCTCCCTGGAGCCGATGTAAAGATATTCCTCACCGCTACCCCGGAGGACCGTGCCCGGCGGCGCTATTTGGAACTTTTGGAGCGGGGGAGCGGTGAAGCTTACGAAAACGTTCTACGGGAGGTCATGGAACGGGACGCAAGGGACAGTGGCCGCGCCGCGGCTCCCTTGAAGCAGGCGGAGGATGCCGTTTTGGTGGATACCTCCGGGAAATCCTTGGAGGAGAGCTTTCAGGCACTTCTTAAAATCATTCGGGAGCGGATCGCATGAAAACCGTTTTTGCCATTCTCTATTGTATTGTCTGGCCGTTTTTTAATCTGGTACACCCCTGCCGGGCCGTTGACTGGGAGAATATCCCGGACGGACCGGTGGTCCTCTGTCCCAATCACACCAGTGCCAACGACCCGCTTTTTGTCGTGTTTGCGCTGACACTGAAGCACCGGCCTCAGGTCATGGCCAAGGCGGAGCTTATCTCCATCCCGGTGCTGGGATGGCTGCTGGAAAAGGCTGGAGTCTTTGCGGTGGAACGTGGAAAGTCAGATGTGGGCGCTATTAAGCGCGCCATGAAGTGCCTGAAGAGCGGGGATAAGCTGCTGATGTTCCCTGAGGGTACCCGCAGCCAGGACGAGACCATGGGCGACGCCAAAACTGGCGCCGCAATGCTGGCAGTCAGGACCGGTTCGCCTATTCTGCCGATCTATATCCCGGCGGAAAAGAAGTGGTTTGGCCGCACCCCGGTGGTGTTTGGCGAAGCGTACATACCAAAAACGGAGAATGGAAAAGGCTCGGCGGAGGAGTATAAGGCCATTGCCAGAGACCTGATGGACCGCATCGCCGCTTTGGAGGCACGGGTAAGATGAGGGTGACGGTAGCGAAGACAGCCGGGTTCTGCTACGGCGTGAAGCGGGCGGTAGAGTTGGCGGAGGAGGCTCTGCGAACCAAGACTGGTCCCTGTGCTATGCTGGGGCCGGTGATCCACAACAATACTGTGATCGATCACTTAAAATCATTGGGGGCCATGGTGATCCAACATCCAGAGGAGGCCGGAGAGGGAAGCGTGGTCATCCTTCGCTCCCACGGGGAGGGAAAAGCCGTCCATGACATTTTGGAGAAAAGGGGCGTTCGGATCGTAGACGCCACCTGCCCAAATGTCTCCCGGATCCACAAGCTGGTGCGCCAGGCCCAGGAGGAGGGGCGGCGGGTCATTATCGTAGGCGCCCCAGGACATCCTGAGGTCCAGGCCATTGCCGGATGGTGCGTGGAACCGTTGATATTTCAGGACGGAGAGGCGTTGTGGGAGTATTTTTCCCAATGCCCGGAGGAGGCCCAAAAGCCCCTGACGATGGTATCGCAAACCACGTCCACTCAGTCGGCTTGGAATTTTTGTTCAGAAAATGCAAAAAAACTGTGTACAAACATCAAAATTTTTGATACAATATGTAATGCTACGTGCGCCCGTCAATCCGAAGCCCAGCAGTTGGCCGCCCAAAATGACGCTGTGATCGTCATTGGAGGGCGGGACAGCGCCAACACAAAACGCCTCTACGAGCTGTGTTTGGCCCTGTGTCCCAACACCGTCTGGATCGAGACCCCAGAGGAGCTGGATGCTGCCGGTTTTCCAAATGGGGCGCGTGTCGCAATCACCGCGGGTGCTTCAACACCTACGGCGATCATAAAGGAGGTACGTGGAAAAATGAGTGAAGAAATGATGGAGATCGAGGAATCCTTTGCGGAGCTGCTGGAGAAGTCGATCAAAACTTTGCATACGGGGGAGAAGGTGGTTGGCGTTGTGACCGGCATTACGCCTACTGAGGTCCAGGTCGACCTTGGCACCAAGCATGCCGGCTATATTCCCCTGGACGAGTTGACTGACGATCCTACCGTCAAGGCGGAGGACCTGGTAAAGGTCGGGCAAGAGATCGAGGTTTTTGTGGTCCGGGTCAATGACGCCGAGGGCTGGGTCTCTCTGTCCAAGAAGCGACTGGACTCGGTAAAGAGCTGGGATGACATTGAGGCCGCCTGTGAGGACCACACCGTCGTAGAGGGTGTGGTCACTGAAGAGAATAAGGGCGGTATCGTGGTCAGCATCAAGGGCGTCCGGGTGTTTATCCCCGCGTCTCAGACCGGCACTCCCCGGGATACGCCGCTTACCGATATGCTCAAGCAGAAGGTCCGTCTCCGTATTACCGAGGTCAACCGTGCCCGCCGCCGCGTGGTGGGGTCCATTCGTGCCGTGGCCGCCGCTGAGCGCGCTGAGAAGGCCGCCGCTGTCTGGAACGATATTGAAGTGGGCAAGCACTACAAGGGCGTCGTGAAGTCCCTGACCTCTTATGGCGCTTTTGTGGATATCGGTGGCGTGGACGGTATGGTCCACGTCTCCGAGTTGAGTTGGAGCCGGATCAAGCATCCCTCCGAGGTGGTCAACCCCGGTGATGAGGTGGATGTATACGTCCTCTCCTTCGACGGGGAAAAGAAGAAGATCTCTCTGGGTATGAAGGATCATAGCCAGGATCCCTGGACTCAGTTTGTGGAGAAGTATCATGTGGGGGATGTTGCCAAGGTCCGCGTGGTGAAGCTGATGACCTTTGGCGCCTTTGCCGAGATCGTCCCCGGCGTTGACGGCCTGATCCACATTTCTCAGCTGGCGGACCGCCGGGTGGAGAAGCCTGCCGACGTAGTCAATGAGGGCGATGAGGTAGAGGTGAAGATCACCGACATCGACATGGATAAGAAAAAAGTTTCTCTGTCCATCCGCGCTCTGCTGGAGCCTACCGAGCCTGTTGAGGCTGAGGAAATCGGCGAGGATGAGGTGGTCGCCAGCGCCGACGGCGAGAGCACTGAGGTCGCTCCCGCCTTTGCGGAGGAAGAGGGACCCGCCGCGGAGGAGTAATTTCCAGATTCAAGCAAAAATGCAGCGTCATTTTCTTCGGAAAGTGACGCTGTTTTTGCATTTTTTGTAAAAAAGTTCCATTTGCCCCTTGCATCCCCGAAAAAAACGGTCTATAATAACAAGTAAGATACTATATCTTGGTATTTTGCCTTTTGATCTTCTCTGGAAAGATCATCCACTGGAAATGGAGGGAAAAATGTTTCACGTTGGGGATAAGATCGTACACCCTATGCACGGCGCCGGCGTCATTGAAAGCATTACGACCCAGCGGGTCAACGGCGTGACCCGCGATTACTATATCCTGAAGTTGCCTGTGGGCGGGATGCAGGTGATGATCCCAACGGAAAACTGCGCTGAGATCGGTGTTCGGGCCATTGTGGACCCTCAAGAGGCCGGAAAAGTCATCGAGGCCATTCCCGATATCGAGGTAGAGTATGATCCCAACTGGAACCGGCGGTATCGAGAGAATATGCTGCGGCTGAAAAGCGGCGATCTGCTCCAGGTGGCCCAGGTGATAAAGGCCCTTGCCCAGAGAGATGAATTAAAAGGACTATCCACTGTAGAGCGGAAAATGCTCCACTCCGCCAAGCAGATATTGATCTCCGAGATCGTTCTTTCCGGCGGCGGCAGCTACGAAGAGACGGAAGACCGCATTAATCTTGCCTTGGCAAAATAAGATAGGAAAAAAGGAACCGTTTCGGTTCCTTTTTTCATGGCGGACAAGATAGGAGGAAGTGTGTGGGAATACTGAATAAACTGTTTCGGCGCAGTACGTGCGACGCCGGTTTTTCCTGTACGGCGGTGGTCCCTGCCGCCGGGAATTCTACGCGAATGGGAGAGGATAAGCTACTCATGCCTTTGCGTGACGTTCCAGTCCTCCTGTGGACCCTACAGGCTTTAGAGGGGTGTCCATACATAACCGAGATCATTGTCGCGACCCGGGAGGACTTGATCGTCCCGGTGGGACAGCTCTGCAGAGACGCCGCGCTCCGCAAGGTGCGGAAGGTGGTGGTAGGCGGCAAGACCCGCACAGAGTCTGTGCTTGCCGGGGTACGGGAGGCAGAGCCCTCCGCGGAGCTGATCGCCATCCATGACGCCGCCCGACCTCTTGTCACCCAGGGCGTGATAAACGCTGTGATCGAAAAGGCGGCGGAGTGGGGAGCCGCAGCTCCGGCGGTGCCGGTGAAGGATACTATCAAGCGGGCGGCGAACGGCATTGTGGAGGCCACACCGGATCGCTCCCTGCTCTATGCCGTTCAGACTCCCCAGGTCTTTGAGCATGGCTTGATCTTGGGGGCGCTGGAGAAGGCGCTTGCTGACGGCGCGGAGCTTACCGATGACTGCTCCGCAGTGGAGCGTCTGGGCGTACCGGTGCACTTGACTGCCGGGGCCTATGAGAA
>CAJTLK010000035.1:11173-18673 GCA_910577415.1 uncultured Oscillospiraceae bacterium | reverse complement strand
TCCGGCCCCATAAAGATCTTACGGCCATCAATATGGGAGGAAAAATAGACTCCCTCCTCCTTGATCTTCCGTAACCCGGCCAGAGAAAAGACCTGAAACCCACCGCTGTCGGTAAGGATGGGGCCGTCCCAATCCATAAATTTGTGCAGTCCCCCCATTTGCCGCACCACGTCGTCGCCGGGGCGCAGATGGAGATGATAGGTGTTGGACAGCTCTATCTGACAGCCGATCTCTTTTAAATCGGTGGCGGACACCGCCCCCTTGATGGCCCCCTGGGTGCCCACGTTCATAAATACCGGGGTCTGAACAGTCCCATGGACACAGGTAAAAACGCCCCGGCGGGCCTTTCCCTCAGTCTTTATCACTTCAAACACAGAAAAACTCCTTTACTTGTGGGCATAAAAAAACGCCTTTAACTCCGCTTTTTGCTCCGAAGTCAACTCTTTTTTGGGGATCGCTGCTACCGCGCCTGCCAGAGCCTGTAGCTGGTGGAGGCAGGCGCCGGAGTCTACCTGACTGCGGATCGCCAGCCAAGCTCCCTCTGCGCCCATCTCCCGCAGGGCCTCCGGGGTCTCCACGCCGATTTTTCTCAAATTTTTCGCCAAAACAGGGCCAATGTTGGGCAGTTCAGTCAATTGCATAAACCGTGCCTCCTCACGATATAAACATGGCGTCGCCAAAGGAGAAAAAGCGGTATTTTTCCTTTACCGCCTCGGCATAGGCCCTGAGCACATTTTCCCGTCCCGCCAGGGCGGAGACCAGCATGATAAGGGTAGATTCGGGTAGATGGAAATTTGTCACCAGCGCATCCAGCACCTTGAATCTATAACCGGGATAGATATATATATTGGTCCACCCGGCACTCTCCTTCAGCGTTCCATCCCCCGCCGCCCAGCTCTCAAGGGTTCGACAAGAGGTGGTTCCCACGCAGACGACCCGTCCCCCGGTCTTTTTGGTTTCATTTATGGTCCGGGCGGTCTCGGCGGAGATCATGCAATATTCCGAGTGCATCTCGTGCTCGGTGGGGTCGTCCTCCTTCACCGGGCGAAAGGTCCCCAACCCCACATGGAGCGTGACATAGCACACCTTTACGCCCATTGCCTCAACTTGAGTGAGAAGCTCCCCAGTAAAGTGAAGCCCTGCGGTGGGTGCCGCGGCGGAACCCACCGCCCGGGAATAGACGGTCTGATACCGTTCCGGGTCGTTCAGCTCAGTCTTGATATAAGGCGGCAAGGGCATTTTCCCCAGCCGCTCCAAAACCTCAAGAAAAATACCTTCATGATCGAACTTCACGATGCGGTTGCCGCCGGGAAGTTCCTCCAGGATCTCCGCTGTCAGCAGACTTCCGTCTCCAAAGCTCACCTTCTGACCGGGGTGGAGCTTCCGGCCCGGGCGCACCAGGCACTCCCACTTCTTATCTCCTTTGTCTACCAGCAGCAACACCTCCACCGCGCCACCAGAAGGGTCCCGCCGCCCCAGCAGCCGGGCGGGCAGCACCCGGGAATCGTTGAGGACCAGACAATCTCCCGGATGGAGATACTGGGGCAGATCATAAAAGTGGCGGTGCTCGATGTCTCCGTTCTCCTTGTTTAGCAGCATCAACCGGGAGCCGTCCCGCCGCTCCAGCGGTGTTTGGGCGATCAGCTCTGGGGGCAGATCATAGTAAAAATCAGAGGTCTTCATTCAAAATGTTCCTACTTTCCTGTCAAATCAGTAAATTTCCACACCGGGATAGTAGAAGGTCAAAATATCCTCAAAGGTCATCCCCTGTTGGGCCATGGCATAAGCTCCCCACTGGCTCATACCCACATTGTGGCCGTAGCCCCGGCTGGTGATGGTATAAATGACCTCGTCATCCACCGCCGTCTCTGAGGTGGACGACTGGAGAAATTCAATACCGGCAGAGGTAATGATATAAGGATTTTTGTCCAGTTTCGCCTTCTTCTTGTCTCCGCCAATGACATAAACGCCATTCATGGTGGAAAGGGTGCCGCCGTCGTCCAGATAATAGACGCCGGCCACATTCGCCCCTGTTTTCGTAACGGTATAACGGATGGATTGCAGACCCAATAGCCCCCTAAATCTATTGGCGCCGGTCATGGTAAAAGGCCATACCTTTCCGTTTGAATCTGTAAACGCAATAGACTTTACATTCCCTGTAGGGGAAAGCCCTGTGACCTGAAAGTCCACAATATCGGCGCAGTTGCCGGCATTCTCTTGAATGTATGGCTGAACAAGGGCATTGAGCTCCGCGGAGGTAAAGGTCTTCTGATAGTCCCAATAGGGGATCTTTTCCGCGATGGTCTCCTCATAGGGATCGATGACACCGCAGAGATAGGGATAGTTCTTCCCTCCCCACACATTCTTCACGTCCTCTGTACCGCCGCCGTCTGAGGCAAAGTAGTAGGTCTCTGCCAGCTTTCCGTCATACCAGACCCGCAGGCCGTCTGTCTCCGCCACCGCCTGATCGGTACGCTGGGTAGTTCGGGACATGCCGGGATAGGCCTGGCAGTTGGTGGTGGAGCAGACGTCAAAACCGTACTCCTTATGCTTACCTACGCTCCGCTCATAGTAAGTCCGGGCTGTGACCGCCTGGGCCTTCAGGGCCTCCAGGGGCCAACTGGCGCTCATTTCCTGGGAAATGACGCAGCTCAGGTAGTCGTTCATGGGCAGATAGTTGGTAATGGTCATATTGCCGCCGCCCAAGCGCCGGAACTGGAAGGAACCATAATAGCGAGCGCCCTTAAAGTATGTGACTGTCTTCTTCGTATCGTCTGTTCCCGGCTTCACAGTAAGGGAATTCTGTTCTCCCCCGTCAAATTGGAATAGTATGGTATTGGTTTTGGTTTTGACCACCGAAACGCCGTAGGCGCTGGTGCCCACCGCCGTGCCGCCCAACTGCTCGGCCATGGCCTGGGCCTCCTCCTGAGCGGCATAGGAGCCAAAACGCACCTGGTATTCCCCGTTGATCCACGCTGGAAAACCTCCCACATCCCACGCCTGTGTCTGCGCCTGCTCAAATGTGGCGTAGGTCCCAGGGAGCTGTATGTGCCAGCAACCCACCAAAACATCAGAGGTAATGGCGTCGGAATAAGTGACCAGGGAGGAACCGCTTCCGCCATAATTATAGCCATAGTAGACATTCTGGGTCTTGACCACCGAAAGAGCGGACTCTGAGGTATAGCCTACCTGCCAAAATTTCCGGGTCTCATCGGTATAGCCGAAGCGGTAGCCGCTGCCCACGTCGTTAGCTAAGTTGGCTCCCGCCAGCGCTTGCTCGCCATAGACAAGGCCCACATGAACGACTTCCCCAGTAGGCTCCGACATCTCCGGCGGCTGTTCCGCCTCCGGCAGAGGTGTTTCCACAGGCTGCGGCGCAACATTTGGTTCCGTCGCCTCTGCCGGAAGTTGCGGTTCATCATTTTCAAAAGGTGACTCTGTTTCTACCGATGACACGGGAGAAAGGGCATTTTCCGTGCCGCTCACCTGCTCCACCCCAACAGGCAGCATCGGCTCGTCGTCCTCCGTAGCGTAGGCATGCCCAAGGCCACCGGCTATCAGCGCAAGAGCGCATAAAATAGTAATGGTTTTCTGTTTCATTTTGCGCTCCTTTGGTAGATGTGTTGATTGACACCGGCGGCTCATTTATGATAGTATCGAAACGACACTTTGCATCACGGTGTCGAAATATTTATTTTACATTATAATACAAAATCGTCCATTGGTAAAGCCACTGATTTTTTCCTTTTTTCCACATATCATAGAAGTGTATGGAGGTCGATCACTATGAACAAATACAAGGTCGGTATCATCGGCTGCACTGGTATGGTGGGCCAGCGGTTCATTACCCTTACCTGCGGTCATCCCTGGTTCCAGCTTACTGCCTTGGCGGCCAGCGCCCGCAGCGCCGGGAAGACCTACGGTGAGGCTGTGGAGGGCCGTTGGAAGCTGGACATCCCCATGCCTGAGTCTGTCAAGGGCATGACCGTTCTGGACGCTGAGGCGGACAAGGAAATGATCGCCTCGCAGGTAGATTTTGTTTTCTCTGCCGTAGATATGAAAAAAGAGGAGATCAAAGCACTGGAGGAGGCTTACGCCAAACATGAGTGCCCGGTGGTCTCCAACAACTCCGCCCACCGCTGGACCCCTGATGTGCCCATGGTGATCCCAGAGCTGAACCCGGAGCATCTGGAGGTCATTCCCTCCCAGCGCAAGCGACTGGGCACCAAGCGGGGCTTTATCGCCGTCAAGTCCAACTGCTCCATCCAGAGCTACGCCCCTGCCCTCTCCCCCTTCCGGGAGAAGTTTGGACTGGAGAAGATCGTAGCCTGCACCTACCAAGCCATCTCCGGCGCGGGAAAGACCTTTGAAAACTGGCCTGAAATGGTAGACAACATCATTCCCTATATCGGCGGCGAGGAGGAAAAGAGCGAGCAGGAGCCGCTGAAGGTCTGGGGGCGGGTGGAAAACGGCGTCATCGTTAACGCCGACAAGCCCGCTATCACCGCCCAGTGCCTCCGGGTACCTGTGACCAATGGCCACACCGCCGCGGTCTTCGTCACTTTTAAGAGCAAACCCTCCATGGAGGAAATGAAGGATATCTGGGCCAATTTTCAGGGTGAGCCTCAGCGTCTCAAGCTCCCCATGGCTCCCAAGCAGTTCTTCCACTATTTTGAAGAACCTGACCGTCCTCAGACCCGGACGGAGCGGGACCTGGAGAAGGGTATGGCTATTTCCATTGGCCGCCTTCGCCCGGATACCCAGTTCGACTACAAATTTGTCTGCCTGAGCCACAACACCCTCCGGGGCGCTGCGGGCGGTGCGGTGGAGCTGGCGGAGCTGCTCTGCGCCAAGGGCTATATGGATTAACCTTACCTGGAAAGGATGTTATCTATGCGGGAACCTGTATTTAGCGGCGCCTGTACCGCCATCGTCACCCCCTTTGATGAAAGCGGCGCGGTAAACTATGAGGCTTTCGGCCACTTGATCGAAGAACAGATCGCCTCCGGCGTGGACGCCATCTGCGTTTGCGGCACCACTGGAGAGAGCGCCACCATGTCCATTCGGGAACATATTGCTGTGGTGGAGTACTGTGTGAAAAAGGTAGCGCACCGGGTAAAGGTCATTGCCGGAGCCGGCAGCAACGATACCTCCGCTGCCGTTTATCTTTCCCAGCATGCCCAGGACTCCGGGGCCGACGCCCTGCTCCATGTGACTCCTTATTACAATAAGGCCACACAGCTGGGTCTTATCAAGCATTACGAGTACATTGCGGATCGGGTAGAGCTGCCTATCATCCTCTACAATGTCCCCTCACGCACCGGGGTCAGCTTTACCGCGGAAACCTACAAGACCCTCTCTCAAAATCCCAAGATCAACGGCGTCAAGGAGGCCAGTGGAAACTTTTCCCTGTTGGCCCACACCCGCTTCCTCTGTGGCGAGGACTTCTTTATCTGGTCGGGCAACGACGACCAGGTAGTCCCTATGATGAGCCTGGGAGCAAAGGGCGTCATCTCTGTAGCCTCCAACATTGTTCCTGAGGTGATGGTCAAGATGAGCCATCTGTGCCTGGAAAACGACTTTGCCGCCGCCTCCAGGCTCCAGATCGAGTACATGGACTTTATCGACGCTCTCTTTGTGGATGTCAACCCCATCCCCATCAAGACCGCCCTCAACCTGGCCGGAAAGAATGTGGGCGGACTGCGGCTGCCGTTGTGCGACATGACGGCGGAGCATTTGGAACTTCTGCGCTCGTCTATGGAGCGCATGGGTCTGCTCTAAAGCGGAAAGGACTCACATCATGCTGAAGATACTGATTTCCGGGTGCAACGGCCACATGGGGCAAGTGGTAGCACAAATTTGCCGCGAGAGCGGCGATGTAGAGGTGGCGGCGGGCTTCGATCTGTTGGGCCAGGAGCGGGAGGACTTCCCCGTCTACTCCTCCCCCGCCGCTTTCCAGGGCCAGGCCGACGCCCTTATCGACTTTTCTTCTCCCGCCGCTCTCCCCGCCCTTTTGGAGCTGGGCGCCGTCCGGCATATTCCGCTGGTACTGGCCACCACCGGCTACTCCCCGAAGCAGCTTGCCACCATTGACGACACCGCCCGGAAGGTCCCCATTTTCCGCTCCGGCAATATGTCTCTGGGTATCAACGTCCTCACCGAGCTTGTCAGTAAGGCCGCCGCCGCGCTGGGAAGCGACTTTGACGTGGAGATCATAGAACGGCACCACCGCCGCAAGGTAGACGCTCCCAGCGGGACCGCCCTTATGCTGGCCCAGGCCGCCTCAGAGGCTCTGCCCTATGAGCCGGAGTATATCTATCAGCGACAAAGCGTTCGCAAGCCGCGGGATTTTAAAGAGATCGGCATCTCCTCCGTGCGGGGCGGCAACATTGTAGGCGACCATGAGGTCATTTTCGCGGGGCGGGATGAGGTCATTGAGCTGAAGCACTCTGCCATGAGCCGGGAAGTCTTCGCCTCCGGCGCTCTTCGGGCCGCCCGGTTCCTCGCCGGGGTGAAAACGCCGGGACTATACTCCATGAAAGACTTAGTCGATCAGATCATCTAATACGAAAAGCCGCCACTTTGGCGGCTTTTTTCTTTTTTGCAATGAAAAAATACAGTCCTCTCCATCGTGTTAAAGGTGAAAGGAGTTGAGGAGATGTGTTCGTTTGGTACCGATGAATACATTGGCCGGATCGTAGCGGAATACAGCAACACCCTGCTGCGGATCGCCATGACCCGGCTGTCCTCTCCCGCTGACGCAGAGGATGCCGTCCAGGAGGTCTTTCTGCGTCTGCTCACCGCCAGGCCCCATTTCCGGGATGGGGAACATGAGAAAGCATGGCTCATTCGGGCCACCATCCACCGGGCGGTGGACATCTGCCGGAGCCGGGAGCGGCAAAACCTCCCCTTGGAAGAGGCGGAGACCCTATCGGCCACGGATGAGGGCAGCTCAGAACTTCTTTCCGCTGTGCAAGCCCTGCCGGAAAAGTACAGCAGCGTCATTCACCTGTACTATTACGAGGGCTATTCCATCCAAGAGATCGCCAAAACGCTCGGCCTGCCCTCCCCCACTGTGGGCACACGGCTGTCCCGTGGTCGGGAGCGGCTCAAAAAACTATTAAAGGAGGACTGAACATGGATCGTCAGGACTACCGTGCCGCCTTTGACGCCATTCCTTTCGACGAACGCTTCCAGGAAAAGACGATAAGCGCCCTCCGGCAACAGGCTGGGCAAACGTCTGAAAGGAAGTATATATCTATGAAAAAGAAACGTTACGCTCTGCTTGCCGCCGCTCTGTCCGCTCTGTTCGTAGTCTCCGCCGCTGCAGCGGTGATGATGCTCAGCCCTAAGGATGTGGCCCAGCGGGCCGGAAACGAGACTTTGGCCGCCGCTTTTGAGAGCGATGAGGCCGTCACCATTGACAAGACAAAAACTGTCGGCGATCACCGCGTGACACTCATGGGCCTGGTCAGCGGCGAGGGACTGAGCCGGGTAGAA
>CAJTLK010000035.1:10859-11163 GCA_910577415.1 uncultured Oscillospiraceae bacterium | reverse complement strand
TACACCCGTACCGATGGCACGCCTATTGAGGACGATATTCCTGAGCTTACCGTCACTCCCCTGGTAGAAGGCTACGCTCCCTGGCAGCTCAATGCCTGGACCTTGGGCGGCGGCACCCACACCTTTGCCCAGGATGGGACGCTCTACTACCTCTTTGAGTGCGACAGCGTGGAACCTTTTGCCGACCATACTGTTTATCTTGCAGTCTACCCCGGCACTCACATTCCCCCCAGTGCAGAGTCCTTTGACTACAATGACGCCACCGGCGCCATTACCGCCAAAGGCGACGCCGCCATGTTTACCT
>CAJTLK010000035.1:0-10849 GCA_910577415.1 uncultured Oscillospiraceae bacterium | reverse complement strand
TTGGATCAAAGCAAGGCCGACGCTCAGAAGGCAAAGGACCTGGCGGGTGACTTCCTGGCCCCTGTTCCCAGTGAGGCCCCCGACGTGAGCACTGCTGATGTGTTCTTTGAGACTGAATCAGACGGTGTTCTCCTCCCCCAGTAACTCTTTTCTTCTCAGCGAAACGCCCCGGAAGCAGATGCTTCCGGGGCGTTTCGCTGCAATTTGGTTCAGTCGCTTTTCTTCCAGGTGGAACAGATCGCCACCGGCTCGCCATTGGCATCGATGCCCTTTTCCGCCAACCGCCTGTCGGCCCATTCCCGCATCAGGGAGTAAAGCACGGCAAAGGTGGGTACGCCCAGGAGCATCCCGGCGAAGCCGAAGAGGCCGCCCCCCACCACAATGGCAACCAGGACCCATATGGCGGACAGCCCAGTGGAATCGCCCAGGATCTTTGGACCGAGGATATTGCCGTCAAACTGCTGGAGCGCAATGATGAGGATACCAAAGCGCAGAGCCGCCCAAGGATTTACGATAATAAGTATCATTAAACAGGGCACCGCGCCAATGATGGGACCAAAGAACGGGATCACATTGGTCACGCCCACCACCACGCTCATCAGTACAGCATAAGGGATGCGGAACACCGTGGTCAAAAGGAAGCACAGTACGCCGATAATGGCGGAATCCACTAATTTGCCGTTGATAAAGCCGATGAAAATACGGTTGGCCCGGTCCGCTATGCTCAGGATCTCCCGGGAACCTCGGGCGGGAAAAAGGGCGAAGATCAGCTTCTTCATCTGGCGGATCAGCTGATCCTTCCCCGCCAGCATGTAAATGGAGGCAATGAGGGCAGTCAAGGCGTTGACCACACCGTTGCCCACCGACATACCGAAGTTGAAGAGTTCCGGCGCCGAGGAAGTGATAAAATTGGCGGCGTTTTTCATCAATGTCTGATAATCGGCTACCAACGAGGGCAGCTCGTCGCCCTCAATATGAAAATACTGAACAAGGTCCTGCACCATCTGGGTGAGGTTTGCCAGGTAGACAGAAAGATTGTTGACCAAGTTGAGAACGGAGCCTACCACCTGAGGCAAAACCAATTGCAAAAGGACCACAATGACCGCCAGAGCGATCAAATAGACCGAGACAATGGCCTTTGTCCTGCTATGATGGCCGTTTTTATACACCTTTTTTTGGAAAAAATCGGTGGGGGCGTTGAGCAAATAGGCCAGTACAAAGCCGGCAATAAAGGGGGAAAGCACGTTTAAGACCCCGTTGATCGCGGCGCGCACCTGATAGAGGTGCGTCAAGCCAAGGTAAAGGGCAATGCCTATACACACCACCGCAAGGTTGGAAATGGTCCGGCTATCCAGCCGATACCATTTCTTTTTATCCTCCATTTGCTTTTCCCCCTTTCTCCTTCCAATAGTTTAGCACACCGTGGTCATTCTGTCACCACCCGGTGGAACACTTTTTTGCCTTTCTTAAGAATTAGACCTTCTCCGGCAAAAGCATCGGCGGCAAACCGGGTCGTGGGGTCCGCAGCCCTTTCGCCGTTGACCTCCACTCCCCCCTGCTCCACCAGGCGGCGGGCTTCTTTCTTAGAGGGGGCCAGGGCACATTTGACCATCATGTCCAGCAGCCCAATAGCGCCGTCTGTAAAATCGGCGGCAGCCAACGCAGTCGAAGGCATATCGGCGGCGGCATCCCCACCGCCAGAGAAGAGCGCGCGAGCGGCGTTCTGGGCCTTGACAGCCTCCTCTTCCCCATGGACCATCTTCGTAAGTTCAAAGGCCAGGATCTCCTTGGCCTCGTTGATCCTACCGTTCTGCCATGTGGCCATCTCATCGATCTGTTCCAGGGGGAGGAAGGTGAGCATACGGATACATTTCATTACGTCGGCGTCACCCACATTACGCCAATACTGGTAGAAATCATAGGGTGAGGTCTTGTTGGCGTCCAACCACACCGCGTTACCCGCCGTCTTACCCATCTTATTGCCCTGGGAGTCGGTGAGCAGGGTGATGGTCATGGCATAGGCGTCTTTGCCCAGCTTCCGGCGGATCAGCTCAGTGCCGCCCAACATATTGCTCCACTGGTCGTCGCCGCCAAATTGCATATTGCAGCCAATGGTTTGAAACATATGGTAAAAATCATAAGACTGCATGATCATATAGTTGAATTCCAGAAAGCTGAGGCCCTTTTCCATCCGCTGCTCGTAACACTTGGCCCGGAGCATATTGTTCACCGAGAAGCAGGCGCCCACTTCCCGAAGCAGCTCCACGTAGTTGAGCTTCAGCAGCCAGTCGGCGTTATTTACCATCATGGCCTGGTTGGCCCCATCACCGAACTCAATGAACCGCTCCATTTGCCGCTTAAAGCACTCGGCGTTGTGGTCGATATCCTCCTTGGTCAGCATTTTCCGCATATCGGTACGTCCTGAAGGATCGCCGATCATGGTGGTACCGCCGCCAATGAGGGCAATGGGCTTATTGCCCGCCATCTGGAGCCGTTTCATCAGGGTCAGCGCCATAAAGTGCCCCGCAGTCAGGCTGTCGGCTGTGCAGTCAAAGCCAATATAAAAGGTGGCCTTGCCCGCGTTGATGAGTTCCTTGATCTCCGCCTCATCGGTGACTTGGGCGATCAGCCCACGGGCCACCAGTTCGTCATAAATGGTCATTTTTCTCGCTCCTTCATTCCATATTGTTTTGTGTTATTCATTCCATATTGTTTTGTGTTATATCTCTATTGCTTTTCCGCTGCTGCGGGCACTTTTCGGGAGCGTATAACATTATAGGAGATGACTGCCCCCACTACGATGACAGCGCCTACAAAAGAGAGAGGGCCGATCATTTCATGGTAGAATATTGCCACCAGAATAGGATTCAGCACCGGCTCAATGCCGGAAACCAGGGATGCCGTCACCGCCGGAGTTGTCTTCAGGCCCTCACACATAAGCGTATAGGCAAGTCCCACCTGAAACGCGCCCAAAATCACCAGGCTGGTAAGCGTTGTCGCGGTAAAGTCGGTCTCCTGCAAAAGAAACGGCAGCCCAAGAACAGCACTGCACACATCTCCCCAAAAGACTGAGGAGATGGGATCGGAATCGGGCATATCATTGAGAAGGAACACTCCGGCATACGTCAGCCCGGAGATCAGCGCCAGGATATTGCCAAGCATACCGCCCATTTCAAGACTCTCCAGAAAGAAGCAGATCACACCGGCCAATGTCACGCCGCATACGGTCACATCCAGCTTTTGCGGCTTTTTCCGCCAAAAGAGCAGGGAGAGTACGATAACGAAGATGGGCGCGGTAAATTGAAGGACAATGGCATTGGCCGCGGTAGTCATCTTATTTGCCAAGGCAAACAGAATGTTTGTCCCGCATACGCAAGCCGCGCCCAAGGCGATCCATCGGTTCCATCTCGGTCTATGGTGGGTCAGGACCAGATACCCCCCCACCACCAACAGTGCTACCATGTTCCGGCCTCCGTTGATGGCCATACCGTTCCACGGGATCACCTTGATGCACAGGCCGCCTATGCTGTATAGCACCGCCGCCAAAAAGACATAAAGCGTTCCCCGACGCTGAGCGCTGGAGCGCGCTTTATCAACTGACTGCTGCATAAAAAACACCCTCTGTCCTTTTGATTGGACAGAGGGCGTCTATTGAACGCGGTACCACCTCTGATTTACTCTTGCCTCACGGCAAAGAGCCTCAGGCCGTGCCTATATACACGGCGGTGCTGTAACGGGCACAGCCCGGTCCGCCCTACTGCGCAAGCTGCGGTTCAGGCGACGGCTCCGAGGGGTATTCGCCTTCGCTCCGCCCTCCCCCTCTCACCAGACCGGGGTCTCTCTTTGCGGCAAAAACGGAGGTTACTTGGCCTCTTCATCGCTGTAAGGCGTATTATAATATGCCAAATTTCATTTGTCAACCATCTTTGCCCTTTGGCGGCAACACCCCATTCTTGCCATAAATACGGTAATGTGGTAAGATGAGAATGACACTTTTAATTTTCAGGAGGAATCCTTATGCTGTTTGTCGAATATCCCAAATGCACCACCTGCAAGAAAGCCAAGGCGTGGCTGGAGGCCCAGGGTCTTTCCTTTGAAGATCGAAACATCAAGGAACAAAAACCCACCGAGGCCGAGCTGCGGCTCTGGCACAAGCACAGCGGTCTGCCCCTACGGAAGCTTTTCAACACCAGCGGCCTTCAATATAAAGCCCTGGGGCTGAAGGACAAGCTCCCCACCATGAGCGAAGACGAGCAGTTTTCCCTTCTCGCCTCTGACGGAATGTTGGTAAAGAGGCCGGTCCTGGTGGATGGGGATACCGTCTTTTTTGGCTTCAAAGAGGCCGACTGGGCGGCTGGATCTCAGAAATAAGTGTTGCATTTTCAAGGTTTAGAGGGTAAAATATACCTCAACTCATAAGAGAGAAGGAGCGTGGGGACCATGCCGGAAGAAATGAAGCCTGTCATGGCACAGAATTTTATCCACGATTTTATTGATGAGGACATCGCTCCCGGCGGACAGTACGCCGGGATGAAAGTCCATACCCGTTTTCCGCCGGAGCCCAACGGCTACCTCCATATCGGCCACTGCAAGGCCCTGATCATCGACTTTGGTACGGCGGAGAAGTATGGTGGGCTGTGCAATCTGCGGATGGACGACACCAACCCCTCCAAGGAGGACGTGGAGTTCGTGGAGGCTATCCAGGAGGACATCCACTGGCTGGGCTTTGACTGGGGGGACCGGTTCTTCTACGCCTCGGACTACTTTGATAAGATGTACGAGTACGCTGTGGAGCTCATTCAGAAGGGCCTTGCCTACGTCTGCGAGCTTTCCCCCGAGGAATTCAAGGCCCACCGGGGAGATGTGGGCATCCCCGCCACCTCCCCCTACCGGGACCGGCCTATCGAGGAGTCTTTGGACCTGTTTGCCCGGATGAAGGCGGGGGAATTCCCCAACGGGGCCATGACGCTTCGGGCCAAGATCGACCTCAGCAGCGGCAACTTCAATATGCGGGATCCCGTCATCTATCGCATCAATCATGCCCACCATCACCGCCAGGGGGACAAGTGGTGCATCTACCCCATGTACGACTTTGCTCACCCCATCGAGGACGCCCTGGAGGGGATCACCCACTCCCTGTGTTCCCTGGAGTTTGAGGATCACCGCCCCCTCTATGACTGGGTGGTGGAGCATGTGTCCATCCCCTATCACAAGCCCCGTCAGATCGAGTTTGCCCGCCTGGGCATCAACTACACCGTCATGTCCAAGAGGAAGCTGCGGGCACTGGTGGAGGAGGGCAAGGTCGCCGGCTGGGACGACCCCCGTATGCCCACCCTCTGCGGCCTGCGCCGCAGAGGGTATACTCCCGCCGCCATCCGTGATTTCTCCGAGCGCAACGGCGTGACCAAAGCAGCCTCCACCGTAGATTTCGGCTTCCTGGAGCACTGCCTCCGGGAGGATCTGAACCGCACCGCCAATCGGGTCATGGCGGTGCTCCGCCCGGTAAAGCTGTTCATTACCAACTATCCTGCCGGGCAGAGCGAGGAGTTTGAGGTAGAGAATATCCCCGGCGACCCGTCCGCCGGTACCCGGAAGGTCACCTTCTCCCGGGAGCTGTGGGTGGAGAGCGAGGACTTTCTCCCCGAGCCTGCCCCCAAGTACAAGCGTCTCTACCCCGGCGGTCCCGAGTGCCGCCTGAAGGGCGCCTATCTCATCAAATGCGTGGGCTATGAAACCGACGACCAAGGCCGGGTGACCCAGATCGCCGCCGAGTACGATCCTGACAGTCGGGGCGGCGACCCCGCCGATGGCCGCAAGGTCAAGGGCGCCACTCTCCATTGGGTAGACGCCGCCACGGCCCTGGACGCCGAGGTGCGGCTCTATGACAACCTCTTTGCCGACGAATCCCCCGATGCTGGAGACAAGGACTTTATGGCCTGCCTAAACCCCGACTCCCTGGAGGTCCTCACCGACTGCAAGGTGGAGGCCGGACTTTCCCATCCCAAGACGGAGGACCGTTTCCAGTTCATGCGCCAAGGCTATTTCTGCGCTGACTGCAAAGACTCCTCCCCCGGCCACCTGGTCTTCAATCGGGCGGTAAGCCTGAAAGACTCTTTTAAGATGTAAGGGGGCGAAAGCTTTGTATCAGTTTCGCAACGACTATTCCGTAGGCTGCCATCCAAAGGTCTTAGAGGCCCTGACAGCCGTCAATGCCGAGAGCGTTATCGGCTATGGCGCTGACCGTTACTGTAAGGAGGCCGCCGATCTGATCCGCGCCATGTGTCAGGCTCCTCAGGCCGACGTCCAGTTTATGATCGGCGGGACCCAGGCCAACTTTACCGCCATTGCCGCCTTTTTGCGGCCCTGGGAGAGCGTTATCGCCCCCGCCTCTGGACACATCAACGGCCACGAAGCCGGAGCCGTTGAGGCCGCCGGACACAAGATCATCTCTGTTCCCACCGCCGCCAATGGAAAGCTCACCCCTGCCGCCATCCTCTCCGTGGTGGAAGAGTGTAAGGACGAGCATCTGACCAAGCCCAGGCTTGTCTACATTTCCAACGCCACCGAGACCGGCGGAGTCTATTTTAAGGGCGAACTGGAGGCCCTGTCCCAGTGCTGCCGCCGCAACGGTTTGCTTCTCTTCCTGGACGGTGCCCGTTTGGGCTGCGCCCTCTCTGCCCCCCACAACGATCTGACTCTGCCGGATATCGCTTCCCTTACCGACGCCTTTTATATCGGAGGTACCAAAAACGGCGCCATGATGGGCGAAGCGCTGGTCATTACTGATCCAACTCTGCAGGAGGGCTTTTTCCGTATCAAGAAGCAGCGGGGGGCCGTGCTGGCCAAGGGCTGGCTTCTGGGTGTGCAGTTCACCGCCCTATTGAAGGACGGCCTCTACTTCAAGTTGGCCCGCCAAGCGGTGGATATGGCCCAATACCTCCAGGGTGGGTTGAAGAATCTGGGACTCCCTATGATGGTGGATTCCCCCACCAATCAGATTTTTCCCATCGTCCCCAACGACTTTCTCCCCAAGCTGGACGAGGTCTGTACCTATGAGACCTGGTGCAAGGCTGATGAGAGCCATACCGTGGTGCGCTTCGTCACCTCTTTTGCCACTACCCTCTCCGATGCCGATGGGATGCTGAAGGCCATTAAGGCAATGAGCTGACCATTCTCATAAAAAACGGACACGGCCCAAGCCGTGTCCGTTTTCTTTTCCATGAGGTTTTTTCGGAATACCTTTTTTCTCAGGCCTTGCCGGCGCAGCCCAGCACATCCACCAGCTTGTGGCGGACAATCTCCTTGATGTTGGCCCGGGCAGGCTTCAGGTACTCCCTGGGGTCAAACTTGTCGGGGTGCTCATCAAAGAATTCACGAACGGTGCCGGTCATAGCCAGGCGCAGGTCAGAGTCGATATTGATCTTGCACACGCTGAGGGTAGCGGCCTTGCGCAGCTGCTCCTCGGGGATGCCGACGGCGTCGGGCATCTTGCCGCCGTGGGCGTTGACCATCTTCACGTACTCCTGAGGCACACTGGAAGAGCCATGGAGTACGATGGGGAAGCCGGGCAGACGCTTGGAAACCTCCTCCAGCACATCAAAGCGCAGGGGGGGCGGGACCAGAACGCCCTTCTCATTGCGGGTGCACTGGTCGGCGGTAAACTTATAGGCGCCGTGGGAGGTGCCGATGGCGATAGCCAGAGAGTCGCAGCCGGTCTTGGAGACGAACTCCTCTACCTCTTCGGGGCGGGTGTAGGACGCGGCGTGGGCCGCTACCTTTACGTCATCCTCAATCCCGGCTAAGGTGCCCAGCTCGGCCTCCACCACCACGCCATGGTCGTGGGCATACTCCACCACCTTCTTGGTACCCTCGATGTTCTCCTCAAAGGACTTGGAGGACAGGTCGATCATCACGGAGGTAAAGCCGCCGTCGATGCAGGACTTGCAGGTCTCAAAGTCCGGGCCGTGATCCAGGTGGAGAACAATAGGGATATCAGGACATTCGATAACGGCAGCCTCTACCAACTTCACAAGGTACGTGTGGTTGGCGTAGGCGCGGGCGCCCTTGGACACCTGCAGGATCACGGGAGCGTGCTCCTCCTTGCAGGCTTCGGTGATACCCTGAACGATCTCCATGTTATTGACATTGAACGCGCCAACAGCGTACCCACCGGCATAGGCTTTTTTAAACATTTCGGTTGATGTGACCAGGGGCATGGGAATCAACTCCTTTTCAAAATGTAAGATAATTTTACCAGTTTTCGTTGCGAATTGCAATAGAATATGGTATCATATTTTAGTGAAAATATTAGTCACACGCTCCACTGTCTCATAAAACTATGTTGATAACAGGAGGAATTCTACCATGAGTGAACTGAGAGGCGCTTGTATCATCGGCCAGTCCGGCGGTCCCACCGCCGTCATCAACGCCAGTGCCTTGGGCGTCATTCGCACCGCCTTGGATACCGACTGTATCACCCAGGTCCTGGGCGCTGCCCACGGCATCAAGGGTGTGCTGGACGACAAGCTATATGACATGGGTAAGGAGGACGCCGCTGAACTGGACCTGCTGCGCTATACCCCCTCCTCCGCTCTCGGCTCCTGCCGTTATAAACTGGCCGATCCTGATGTGGACGACACCGACTATAAGCGTATCCTGGAGATCTTCCAGAAGCACAACGTCCGCTACTTCTTTTATAACGGCGGCAATGACTCCATGGACACCTGCAATAAAATTTCCAAATATATGCAGAAGATGGGTTACGAGTGCCGGGTCATGGGTGTGCCTAAGACCATCGACAACGACCTCAACGGCACCGACCACTGCCCCGGCTTTGCCAGTGCCGCCAAGTTTATCGCCACCTCCTGCATGGAGGTCTGGCAGGACGCTCACGTCTATGACACCGGCATGGTGAGCATTGTGGAGATCATGGGCCGCCACGCGGGCTGGCTGGCCGGCTCCGCCGCCCTGGCTACCTGGGCAGGCTTTGGCCCCGACCTTATCTACCTCCCTGAGACCGACTTCGACATGGACAAATTTATTGCCGACGTCAAGCGCATCTATGACGCCACCGGCAAGTGCATGGTGGCCGTCTCCGAGGGTATCCACTATGCTGACGGCACCTTCGTCTCCGAGGCCAAGACCTCTGCCACCGACGGCTTCGGTCACGCCCAACTGGGCGGGTTGGCCGCCATGCTGGCCGAGATCGTTAAGGAGAAGACCGGGGCCAAGGTCCGGGGCATTGAGCTTTCCCTGCTCCAGCGCTGTGGCTCTCACGTCGGCTCCAAGACTGACGTGGATGAGGCTTTTATGGCCGGCAAGGCTGCGGTAGAGGCCGCTGTTTCCGGCGTTACAGACAAAATGGTAGCCTTTGACTGCACCCGGGACGGCGGCTACCAGTGCAAGACTGTACTTCAGCCCCTGGATATTGTCGCCAACATTGAAAAGAAAGTCCCCCGTGCGTGGATCAACGCCGAAGGGAACGGTATCGAGCAACCCTTTATTGACTATGTCCTCCCCCTCATCCAGGGTGAGTTGAACCCTCCCAAGGAGCATTCTCTCCCCCGCTTCGCCAAGCTGAAAAAGGTCTTTGCCTGATAGAGCAGGTAAGTAAAATGGCTCGTTGTACAAAAGGTTCCCCGGCCCATTTGGGCCGGGGAACCTTTTGTACATATAAGCAGAATGCGTCTGTAAGGTGAATTGGCTTTATGGAATATCCATCGTTGGAACGGCGGCTTACAGCACCGCCCGAATACGCTCTACCGCTTCTCTTGTGGCTTCGGCGTCTCCAAAGGCGGTAAGGCGGATATAGCCCTCTCCGCTGGGGCCAAAGCCCGCGCCGGGGGTCGTGACCACGCAGGCTTGCTTGAGTAAAATATCAAAGAAATCCCAGGAGGCCATTCCCTTGGGAGTACTGGCCCAGATGTAGGGAGCATTCACGCCGCCATAGGTCTTCAAGCCCGCGGCGGAAAGCCCCTCCCGGATCACTCTAGCGTTGTTGAGGTAAAAGCCAATGGTCTCCTTGATCTGCTCTTGTCCTTCTGGAGTGAAGGTGGCTTCTGCCGCCCGTTGGACCACATAGGACACACCATTGAATTTGGTACCCTGGCGGCGGTTCCACAGGGCGTTTAGACTGACTCCCTCCCGTTCCAGGGCCTTGGGGATCACAGTATAGGCACAGCGGGTGCCGGTGAATCCGGCGGTCTTGGAGAAGGAACGGAATTCAATGGCACAGGTCTTGGCCCCCTCGATCTCGAAAATGCTGTGGGGGATGCCCGGCTCAGTAATAAATGCCTCGTAGGCGGAGTCGTACAAGATCACGCTTCCGTGGGCGTTGGCATAATCCACCCATACCTTCAGCTGCTCCTTAGTGGCGGCGGTACCGGTGGGATTGTTGGGAGAGCATATATAGATAAGATCGGGAACCTTCCCAACGGGCAGAACCGGGAAAAAACCGTTTTCAGCTGTACAGGGCAGATAGACAAGCCCCGTCCACTTCTCCCCGTCGTACTCCCCGGCCCTGCCTGCCATGGCGTTGGTATCTACATAGACCGGGTAGACCGGGTCGCACACTGCCACCACGTTTTCTAGGCCAAAAATGTCCCCAATGTTGCCGCAATCACTCTTGGCGCCGTCGGAGACGAAGATCTCATCATCGTCGATGTCCACCCCCTGGGCTTTGTAAGAATCCCGGATGGCAAAGCGCAGAAAATCATAGGCTCCGCAGGTCTCCTCACAATAGCCCCGGAAGGTCTCCTTCTTCCCCATTTCAGCCACAGCTTTCTCCATGGCCGAAATGACCGCCGGAGCCAGGGGCTGGGTCACATCGCCGATCCCCAGCCGGATCAAG
>CAJTLK010000034.1 GCA_910577415.1 uncultured Oscillospiraceae bacterium | reverse complement strand
CATGAGGCGGCCAGGGCGGAAAAGCCCGACGCGGTCATTATCGGCGAGGTGTGGGAGGACGCGTCCAACAAGATCGCCTACGACGTCCGCCGCCGCCATGTGTTGGGAGGCCACTGTGACGGGGTGATGAACTATCCCGTGAAGAACGCCATGCTGGGCTTTCTGCTTGGAGACAGTGGGGAGAACTTCCGTCTGGCGGTGGAAAGCCAGCGGCAGAATTACCCCCGCTGGGCCTTTTACTCCGGGATGAACTCTCTGGGGACCCACGACACCGTCCGTGCCCTCACCCTTTTGGGGGAGGGCAGCGCCTACGGGGAGTGGAGCAAGGATGAGCGTGCGGAATCCCGTCTCTCTCCTGAGGCCAGGGCGCGGGGCAAGGCCCGGCTGAAGCTGGGGTCCCTGGCCCTGTATGCGCTTCCCGGTTCCCCTACCCTCTACTATGGAGACGAGGCGGGCTTAGAAGGTTTTGAGGACCCCTTCAACCGCCGTACCTACCCCTGGGGGGAGGAGGACAAGGAGCTGCTGGACTGGTTTGCTGCCCTGGGCAAGCTGAGAAAGACCCGCGCCGCTCTGCGCCGGGGAGAGCTGGAATGGCTGCCCTGCTCGGAGCGGACGGTGGGGTTTGTCCGGCACCTGGACGGGGAATGTCTCACCGTTTGCCTCAACGCCGGGACCGAGCCGGCAGAGCTGGAGCTTCCGGCTGGAGAGACGGTATCCCTGCCTCCCCTGTCCGGCGTGTTGCTGGACGGGGATGGAAACCAACTGCTGCACACCTGAAAACAAGAGATGAGGTGGAGACCATGAACAAGCGGTTTGCCGCGCTGCTCTGCGTCCTGGCCCTGCTGACCACCAGCGCCTGTGGGGCGGGGGAGACTGTCACGCCCGCCGCCGCGGCCCCGGAAATGCCGCCGGAGGCTGTGGCGGCTGACGCGGAACAGAACATTTTGTACAGCGATATTGCCGGGGACGAGTGGTTTGTGGAAGCGGTGGACGAGTTGACCCAGAAGGGGATCATGACCGGCGTGGAGGAGGGGGTCTTTGGCCCCTATCTCCCTGTGACCCGGGCCACCGTCATACTGGTCCTGTGGCGGCTGGAGGGTTCCCCTGACGCTGCCGTGGAAGCTCCCTTCCCTGATGTGGAGCCGTGGTTTGCCACGGCGGCGGCCTGGGCCAAGGGCTATGGCATTGCCACCGGCTATCTGGACGGACGTTTTGGAGGCCGGGATGTGGTCTCCCGGGAGCAGATGGCCTGTTTTCTCTACCGCTACGCCCAGTATAAGGGTGAGCCTCTGGCCCAGGGAGCCTTGGGTATGTTCAGCGACGCCGCCGACATTTCTGAGTGGGCACAGGAGGCTGTGGCCCATGTGACCGGCCTGGGTATCATGCAGGGCGGCGACGGCGGACGCCTGGACCCTGCCGGGATCACCAACCGGGCTGCTCTGGCGGTGATGATTGACCGTATGCTCACCCCTGTGGCGGGGTAATAAGAAGGGACTTTTCTTTTTGAAAAAAGTGTGATACAATACCCAGCCAAGAGAAAAGTCAGGACTTTTTCTTCCATAGGGAGAAAAAACGAAGAATTTTGTCGAAAAGAGGTGAGGGAGATGAAGCGCACCTATGGTTATGACAGCTATCATGGACGCTCCCGGACACGGAATATTCTGACGGCGCTCATCGTCCTCCTGTTGGCGGTATTGGCGGCGGCGGTGGCCTTTTTCCTCCTTGCCCAGCGTTACATCGTGTATACCGACGACGGACAGGCCCACCTGGAGCTGCCCTTCCTTCAGAAGGCCGACTCTACCCCCGCGCCCGCGCCGGTGGAAAGCCACGACATCGTTATTATCACCCCCGATCCTACCCCAACGCCCACCCCCACGCCTGAACCGGCGGTGAAGGCGGTATGGCTCCTTCGGGGAGCCATCACAGACGGCAGGTTGGCGGAGCAGGTGGCCCAGGCCGGGGGCAATGCGGTGGTATTCAATATGAAGGCCGACGACGGCACCCTGGGCTATGTCTCATCTCTGCCTCAGGCCATTTCCCTCAATAGCTCCGAGGCCAAGCCGGGGCTGAACGACGCCATCAAGGCCATCACGGACAGCGGGCTTTATACCATTGCCAGGGTCTCTTGCTTCAAGGATAACAAGGCTCCCAGGAATGACAACTCCCTGGCCATCAAGACCAACAGCGGCTATAACTGGCAGGACCCCCAGAAAAACCGCTGGATGAACGTCAGCGTCGGTGCCGCCCAGGAGTATGTCATTGGGGTGTGCCGGGAACTGGCGGAACTGGGCTTTGACGAGATATTGCTGGAAAACTCCGGCTATCCCACCGAGGGCAACCTCCACTATATCAAAAAGGGAGAGGCTTACGACCCCGACGTCCAGTTTGACCGGGGCCTGGCCGCCCCGGTAGGGGAGTTTTACGCCGCGCTCAAAGAGGCCATGAAGGACTACCCCGATACGAAAATTTCCTACTCCGCCGGGGCCGGGGTCCTGAGCAAGGAAGGCGACCTCAGCGGCCAGACCCCCTTTATGCTGGGCGAGTTTGCCCACCGGGTCTATGTCCCCGCTCCTGAGAGCGAGGACGCCTATGCCAGTGGCCTCCAAGTGCTGGCCGAGACCGGCTTCACCGAAGACCGGCTGGTCTATATCCTCCCCGGCGGGGAGAGCGCCCTGCGCTGGCAGGAGAGCGTGTTGGTCAAGCCCTGGGAGACCCCGCCCCCTGCTCTGACTCCGCCGCCGTCCCTGCCCACCGCTGCCCCTGAGCCTTCCGCGGAGCCGACCCCGGCGCCCGAGCCTTCCGCGGAGCCGGAGGAGACCCCTACCCCGCTGTGGATACCGTGAGTTTGGAAAGGCTTTTTTCACGCCGGACCCGAAAGGGTCCGGCGTTTTTCCATCCATAGAACAATGAACCATGAAGAATTGTGAGAAATGCAAAAATCCCTTGAATATTGCCTTACTTTTGGGTATGATAGAAAGGAAACATTACCAAATTCAGGAGAGTGTGGTGAGATCATGGCAGAGGATATGATGAGGCTGGTGACAGACAGCGAGACTTTGGCCCGGGAGAAGAAGACCCAGGCCCAGGCCCAGGTCAAAGCATTGGTGGAACAAGCCCAACGGGATGGCGAAGCCGCTTTGACTCAAGAGCGGCGGGAGGCTCAAGCAAAGGCAAAGGAGCTGCTGGCCCAGGCCGAGACCAAGGGAGCCGAGCAGGCCAAGGCGACAATGAAGAAATACGAGCAGGAGCGGGACGCTCTGAAGGCCGCCGCCGGTGAAAAGCTGGCCCAGGCCGCCGAGCTGATCGCGGGAAAGGTCGTGAGAGACTGATATGTCCATCGTAGCAATGAAACGTCTGCGGCTCATTGCTCTGCGCCAGGACCGGGAGGAGATCTTAAAAGCCCTCCAGCGTCTGGGATGCGTGGAGGTAGATGAGCGGCAGGCCGAAGCGGACGACCCTGTGTGGGAGGGATTGACCCGCCCGTCGGACGAGGGGGTCCACCAGCTTCGGGAGCGCCGGGAGCAGGCGATCCAGGCGTTGACCCTGCTGGAACAAAACGGTGGGGACAAGCCCGGCCTTCTCTCGCCCCGGCCCACGGTGGCGGGAAAAGACTTTTTCGATCCCCGGAGCGACCGGGCGGGGGAGACGGCCCGGGCGGTCTGTGAGGCCAAGCGGGAATTGGAGGCTTTGGCCAATGAGGCGGCCAAGCTCCGTTCCCAGCGCGCGGCTCTGGGGCCGTGGCTGACCTTGAATGTTCCTTTGGAAACGTCCTCCACCGACGCCACCACCGCCCTTTTTGGCGCTCTGCCGGTCTCCTGCGGACTGGAGAAGCTGGAGGAGGAACTGGCCGAGGCGGGAGAATTTTGTGCCGTTACCCCCGGCGGGACGGATACCAATTTCCAATACCTCTTTTTCCTCTGCCACAACAGCGTTTCCGAGCAGGCACGGGAGGTTTTGCGGCGGCTGGGCTTTTCCCAAAGCTCCTTCCGGGGCATGACGGGAACGGCGGCGGAGAACGACAGGCGGCTGGAACGGCTCCTGGCTGAAAATGAAGCCAAGGCCGCCCAGATCCAGGCGTCCATTGAGACCTATGCCGAAAAGACCGGGGAGCTGCGGCTTTACCTGGACCGCTCAGGACAGGAGCTGAGCAGAGAGGAGGCCAAGACCCGTGTGGTGGACACCGACGCGGCCTTTTGCCTTTCCGGCTGGTTCCCGGCGGAAGAGGAGGAGCGATTAAAGGGCGTTTTGGATCGCTTCCTCTGCGCTTGGGAGACCGCTGAGCCAACCGAGGAGGAATACCCTCAGGTGCCGGTAAAGCTGAAAAACGGTTTCCTCACCCGGTGCATGAACACCATTACCGAGATGTACTCCCTTCCCGCCTACGACGGCATCGACCCCAACCCTCTGATGTTCCCCTTCTTTGTGGTCTTTTTCGGCATGATGATGGCCGACATGGCCTACGGGATCATTATGGTGGCGGGAACCGCTTTCGTACTGTTGAAGGCCAGGCCCAAGGAAAGTATGCGCAACTTTATGGAGCTGTTCTTCTGGTGCGGCATCTCCACCTTTATCTGGGGCGCTTTGACAGGAGGCTTTTTGGGAGATTTTATTCCCCAACTGCTGAAACTCATTGACCCGGCGAGCACTTTTACCATGCCCGCCCTCTTTACCCCCCTCAACGACACCATCGCCATCCTCATCGGTTCGTTGATCCTGGGCCTGATCCAGGTGGTGACGGGTATGGCTATCAGCGTGGTGCGGAAGGTTCAGGCCGGGGATCTTGTGGACGCTCTTTTCAACGAGATCACCTGGTGGATCATTCTGGCGGGGGTCGCCCTGGCGGTTTTGGGCATTGGGAACGTGGGCGGTATGCCCGTGGTCCTGATCGTGGGCGCGCTGATGTTGGCCCTGGGAGGCACCAGAAACGCCAAGGGCTTTGGTAAGCTTACCAGCCTTATCGGCCTTGTATATAACGGTATCAGCGGCTTTTTCAGCGACATCCTCTCCTACCTGCGCCTTATGGCCCTGATGCTGGCGGGCAGCGTCATCTCTCAGGTCTTTAACACCCTGGGCAGCGTGTTTGGGAATGTGGTGGGCTTTGTCATCATCTCCCTCATCGGCAACGCCCTGAACCTGGCGCTGAACCTGCTGGGGTGCTATGTCCACGATCTGCGGCTCCAGTGCCTGGAGTATTTCGGACGGTTCTACAAGGAGGGCGGAAGAGCCTTCAGCCCTCTGAAAGTTGAAACCCAATATGTAGACATTATTAAGGAGGAAAATTAAAATGCAAGTACTGTTTGAGACCTTTGGCGGCCAGGGACTGGCCTTTTTGGGAGCCGCTTTGGCGGTGGTTCTGTGCTGCGTGGGTTCCGCGAAGGGGACCGGAATGGTGGGCGAGGCTGCCGCCGGCGTAGTCTCCGAGACTCCCGAGCACTTTTCCAAGTGCCTCATTTTGCAAGTCCTTCCCGGTACACAGGGCCTTTACGGTATCGTTGCCTGGTTCTTCGTCCTGTTTACTCTGGGAGCATTCTCCGGCGGGATCGTGAGCCTGACCATTTCCCAGGGAATGGTGGTCTTCTGCTCCTGTCTGCCCATTGCCATCGGCGGCTTCCTTTCCGCCATTGCCCAGGCGAGGGTGGCGGCGGCCTCCATCAACATTGTGGCGAAGAAGCCCAACGAGGCCAGTAAGGGCATTATTCTCTGCGGTATCGTGGAGTTTTACGCCATCCTTTCCCTGTTGGCGACCATTCTGCTGCTGATGAATGCCCTGTAAGGGGGGCACAGGCATGAACGGATTGGATAAGATCACCGCCCGCATTGCCGCCGACGCCCAGGCTCAGGCCGACGCCATTCTGAGCGAGGGCAAGGCCCAGGCCCGCGCCATCACCCAGTCATGGGAGGAGAAGGCCCGGGCTGAGAGTGGAGCCATCCTCGCTCAGGGAGAGCGGGCGGCAAAGGAGCGGCTGGAGCGGCTGGACAGCATGGCCCAGATGGAGGGGTGCAGACTTCTTCTCTCGGCCAAGCAGGAGATGCTTTCCCAGGCATTTGACGCCGCTCTGGAAAAGCTCCTCTCTCTCCCCCAGGAGGAGTATGTGGAGCTGCTGGCAAAGCTGTGCGTCAAAGCCTCCTCCACCGGGCGGGAGGAACTCATTTTCTCCCCGGCGGATAAGGCTAAAATTGGTACCAAGGTGGCTGCCCGGGCCAATGAGCTGCTGGCCAAGGCCGTGGCACCCAAGCTGCCCGAGGCGGCCACCCAGGGGAAGCTGGGCGCCGTGCTGGAGACCACGGTGAACACCGTTACCGCCATCGCAAAGGGCACCGCCATGCTTACTGTGGCCGATGAGACCAGGGATATCAGGGGCGGGTTTATCCTCGTCGGCGACGGCGTGGAGGTCAACTGTGCCTTCGACGTTCTGGTGCGGCTGTCCCGGCCAGAGCTGGAGCGGCAGGTGGCTCAGCTTCTCTTCGGGGAATAGGAGGGCGCTGTGAAAGACACCGATTATCTCACCATATCCGCCCGTGTCCGGGCCATGGAGAACTCCCTGCTTACCAAAGAGCGGCGGGAGCGGATGGTGGACGCCCGTTCCGATGAGGAGGCGGTGAAGGTCCTTACCGAGTGCGGTTACGCCGAGCCAGAGGACCTGAGCCAGAGCGCCGTCAATGCGGTGCTCTCCCAGGCCAGGGCGGCTGTTTTTGCCGACCTGGCTAGATCCGTCCCCCAGCCCCGGCTGGTAGAGGTCTTTCAAATCAAATACGATTACCACAACGCCAAGGCCCTGCTGAAGGCGGAGGCCCTGGGCGAGAACGCCAAGCGGCTGCTCATGTCCGGGGGGCGGTATGAGCCTGACCTTCTGGCCGAGGCTTTCCACCGGGGGGACATGGAGGACTTTTCCGAGACCTTCCGTACCGCCATAAGCAAGGCCCAGACGGCATTGGCAAAGGAAAAGGACCCCCAAAAGTGCGACCTCATCCTGGACAAGGCATGCTACGCCGAAATGGCGGGCGCAGCGGCGGAGTGCGGCAGCGAATTTCTCCGGGGGTACGTCCGCCTGTCGGTGGACACAGTGAACCTTCGTACCGCCGTGCGCTGCATTCGGATGGGCGTGCCGCCGGTGGAGATCGAAAGGGACCTGCTCCCCGGCGGAAACGTGGATGTGCAGACCGTTGCCGAGGCGCCTAAGGAAGCGTGGGGCAAGCTCTTTCCAGCCGAGTTGGAGAAGGCCGCGGCAGTAGGGGCGGACGCCGCCGCGTCCGGCGAAGGCAGCCTCACCGAGTTTGAGCGTGCCTGTGATAACGCCCTGATGGCCTATCTCTCTCAGGCCAGGCGCGTCCCCTTTGGAGAGGAACCGGTGGTGGGCTATCTCTGTGCCAGAGAGGCGGAGGCCACCGCCATCCGCACCATCCTGTCCCTGCGAAAGGCGGGAGCGGGGGCGGAGATCATCCGGGAAAGGCTGCGTGAGTGCTATGTCTGAGTATAGGATCGCCGCCATTGGGGACCGGGACAGCGTGCTGGGGTTCCGCACCCTGGGCCTGGACGTCTACCCCGCCGAGACAGTGGAGGAGGCAAGGCTGCTCCTCCACCGGCTGGCAAAGGAGAATTACGCCATTATTTATCTTACCGAGGGCTTTGCCAAAAGCATGGCTGCCGACGTGGGACGTTACAAGGACGCGGTAACTCCGGCGGTCATCCTCATCCCCGGCAGGGAAGGCGCCCTGGGTATCGGCATGGATGCCGTGAAGACCGCGGTGGAGCGTGCCGTGGGAGCTGATATTTTGTGATAAAGGATGGGCCGGTTTGGAACCGGCCCCTACAGAGAGACTTCCTACCCTTTGTAGGGGCGGGTTCCAAACCCGCCCGTGATCTCATTTTGCATATACTCACCTTTTTCAGAAAGAAGGTCGAAAATTTGAGCGGAAAAGTTGTGAAGGTCTCTGGCCCGCTGGTGGTGGCTACTGGGCTGACCGACGCCGACATGGCCGATGTGGTCCGGGTGGGTCCCAAGCGGCTCATCGGCGAGATATTGACCATGAACGGCGACTCGGCCTCCATCCAGGTCTACGAGGAGACCTCCGGCCTGGGTCCCGGAGCCGAGGTAGTCACTACCGGCGCGCCCCTCTCCGTGGAGCTGGGTCCCGGTATGATCGAGAATATCTACGATGGCATCCAGCGCCCACTGGAGGAGATCATGAAGGTGGCCGGAGCCAATATCACCCGTGGCATTGAGCTGCCCGGCCTGAGCCGGGAGAAAAAGTGGGAGTTTACTCCCACTGTCAAGTCCGGGGACAAGGTGGTGGGTGGCGACGTGATCGGAACGGTCCCGGAGACCGTATCCGTTCTCCATAAGATCATGCTCCCCCCTCATTTGAGCGGCACCATCCTGTCCATCACGGCGGGGGAGTACACCGTTACCGACCCTGTGGGTATCCTGGTGGACGACAAGGGACAGCGGCATGAACTTTGCATGATGCAGCGCTGGCCCGTCCGTGTGGGCCGTCCCTATAAGCACAAGTATCCCCCCAAGACCCCGCTGCTCTCCGGCCAGCGCATTGTGGACACCTTTTTCCCGGTGGCCAAGGGCGGCACGGCGGCCATCCCCGGCCCCTTCGGCTCGGGCAAGACCGTCATGCAGCACCAGATGGCTAAGTGGTCCGATGTGGACATCGTTATCTATATCGGCTGCGGCGAGCGGGGCAACGAGATGACTGACGTGCTCCGGGAGTTCCCCGAGCTGGTGGACCCCCGCAACGGCGAGCCGCTGATGAAGCGCACCGTGCTCATCGCCAACACCTCCGATATGCCTGTGGCCGCCCGTGAGGCGTCTATCTACACTGGCATCACCATCGCCGAGTATTTCCGGGACATGGGCTACGATGTGGCCGTTATCGCCGATTCCACCTCCCGCTGGGCCGAGGCTCTCCGGGAGATGTCGGGCCGTCTGGAGGAAATGCCCGGCGAGGAAGGCTATCCCGCCTATCTTTCCTCCCGCCTGAGCCAGTTCTATGAGCGCTCCGGCGTGGTGGAATGTCTGGGCGGCGACGAGGAGCGACGGGGTTCCCTCACCGCCATCGGGGCGGTCTCGCCTCCCGGCGGCGACCTTTCTGAGCCGGTGAGTCAGGCCACCATGCGTATCACCAAGGTCTTCTGGGCCCTGGACGCCTCCCTGGCCTACCGCCGCCACTTCCCCGCCATCAACTGGCTCACCTCCCACTCTCTGTACCTGGACTCCCTGAAGCCGTGGTATGACGAGAACCTGGGTGAGGAGTTCATGCGTAACCGCAACCAGGCCATGGCCATCCTTCAGGAGGAGGCCAGCCTCAACGAGATCGTCCAGCTGGTGGGCAAGGATTCCCTCTCCCCCGCCGACCAGCTCACCCTGGAGACCGCCAAGATGATCCGGGAGGACTTCCTCCAGCAGAACGGCTTTATGGAGGTGGACTGGTACTCCAGCTATGAGCGCCAGGAAAAGATGCTGGGCATGATCCTGGACTACGACAAGTTCTGCCGGGAGGCGGTGGCCCAGGGGGCCAAGCCCACCGATCTGTTTGAAATACCCTTCCGGGAGCGGATGGGCCGGGCCAAGAGCGTGCCTGACGCGGATATGCCTACGGTCTACGCCGACATGGCCGAGGAGATGGCTGAGCAGATCCGCATGGCCGTGGAGAAGGGAGGCGAGGAGCTGTGATCCGGGAATATAAAACGATCCAAGAGGTCAACGGCCCTCTGATGGTGGTCAGGCGCGTCCAGGGCGTCACCTATGACGAGCTGGGCGAGATCGAGCTGCCGGGCGGCGAGGTGCGCCACTGCAAGGTGCTGGAGGTCAACGGCGATTCCGCCGTGGTCCAGCTCTTTGAACCCTCCGCCGGTATCAACCTGGCCGAGTCCAAGGTGCGTTTTCTGGGCCATCCCCTGCAGTTGGGGGTGTCCGGGGAGATGCTGGGCCGGGTCTTCAACGGTATGGGACAGCCTATCGATGGCGGACCCGACATTCTTCCCGACGAATACCGGGACATCAACGGCTTGCCCATGAACCCCGCCGCCCGGGACTACCCCGACGAGTTCATCCAGACCGGCATCTCCGCCATCGACGGGCTGAATACCTTGGTCCGTGGGCAAAAGCTGCCCATCTTCTCCGGCTCCGGCCTGCCCCACGCCGCCCTGGCGGCCCAGATCGCCCGTCAAGCTAAGGTGCTGGGCGACCAGGGGGCCAACTTTGCCGTGGTCTTTGCCGCCATCGGTATCACCTTTGAGGAATCCAATTTCTTTGTGGAGGAGTTCAAGCGCACCGGTGCCATTGACCGCACGGTGCTCTTTACCAATCTGGCCAACGACCCCGCCGTGGAGCGCATTTCCACCCCCCGCATGGCCCTGACGGCGGCGGAGTACCTGGCCTTTGAAAAGAACATGCACGTGTTGGTCATCCTTACCGACATTACCAACTACGCTGAGGCCCTCCGTGAGGTGTCTGCCGCCAAAAAGGAGGTCCCGGGCCGCCGTGGCTACCCGGGCTATCTCTATACCGACCTGGCCACTATGTATGAGCGGGCGGGGCGGCAGGTGGGCAAGCCGGGGTCCATCACCATGATCCCCATCCTAACCATGCCTGAGGATGACAAGACCCACCCCATCCCAGACCTGACGGGATATATCACTGAGGGCCAGATCATCCTGAGCCGGGAGCTGTTCCGCAAGGGCGTTACCCCTCCTATCGATGTGCTGCCCTCCCTGAGCCGTCTGAAGGACAAGGGTGTGGGCGAGGGTAAGACCCGGGCCGACCATTCCGGGGTAATGAACCAGCTCTTTGCCGCTTATTCCACCGGCAAGGAAAATAAGGAGCTGATGTCCATTCTGGGCGAGGCGGCCCTCAGCCCCACCGACCTTCTCTACGCCAAATTCGCCGATGAATTTGAAAAGCGCTATGTCTCCCAGGGCAGCGACACTGACCGGGGCATTATCGAGACCATGGACCTGGGCTGGGAGCTACTGTCCATTCTGCCCAAGTCGGAGCTGAAGCGCATCAAGCCCGAGTTCATCGAAAAGTACCTGCCCAAGAAAGAGGGGTAAGCCATGCCGGTGCTGAATGTAAACCCCACCCGCATGGAGCTGACCCGGCTCAAGACCCGGTTGCGCACTGCCAGCCGGGGCCATAAGCTCCTCAAGGACAAGCGGGATGAGCTGATGAAGCAGTTCATGGACGTGGTGCGGGAAAACCGCGCGCTGCGCCGAAAGGTGGAGGAGGGCCTGGAGCGGGCCAACACCGCCTTTGCCGCCGCCGGGGCGGTCATGTCCCCCGAAATGTTGGAACAGGCCATCCTCTACCCCACCGCCACAGTGTCGCTGGAGATGGAGTTCAAAAACATCATGTCGGTGGACGTGCCCGTTTACCAGTTCCACACCAACCAGGGAGGCAGCGGAGCCGCTCCCTACGGCTTCGCCGCCACCAGCGGCGAGCTGGACGACGCGGTAGAGGCCCTGCGGGAGGTTTTTCAGGATATGCTCCACCTGGCTGAGGTGGAGAAGACCTCCCAGCTTTTGGCCCAGGAGATCGAAAAGACCCGCCGCCGGGTCAACGCTCTGGAGTATGTAAAAATACCTCAGATGCAGGAGACCATCAAGTATATCACCATGAAGCTGGATGAGAATGAGCGCGCCTCCACCATCCGGCTGATGAAGGTGAAGGACCTGATCCTGAAGGAGGCCATCGAGGAGCGGCAAAGCCAGGACAGACGCTCGGTGCAGACCTTTGCGCCGACTGCGGAGGTATAAAAGGAAATATCCGTAAAAAGCTCCTCCGTCCCTTGAGACGGAGGAGCTTTTGGGTATTACATCCTCTCCAGCCACTCCCGGAGTTGCCCGGCGTGGGTCTGGTTCTCCATTGCCAGAGCGCGGTAGAGGTCGGTGAGGCATGGATCGGAGGTGGCTTCAGCGGCGGTAAGGAAATTCAGAGCCGCCTGCTGTTCGGCCTGGTAGCGTTCCCGGATAGCCAGCGGCAGGGCGCCGGCCTGGGGACGCTTTATTTCGGGAAGACGGTAAGGCTCCCCGGAGATGAGAAAGCGGGCCGCCGCCAGCCGACGGAACTGCTGTCGCTTGGCCTGGGCCAGAGCGGTGGGAAGGGTTGCCTGACTGGCGCGTCCACCCATGGCTAGGTATGCCTGCCAAGCCTCGGCGGTAAGTAAGAGCAGTTGATCCAGGGCGGGAACGGCTCCGGCGCTGGATGGTCCAAGACAGGCTACGGGGGGCGATTGGGGCGGCGTGGGAGAGACAGCCGCTGGGAGAGGAACGGGAGAGGCGGTCTCCACAGCCGCCTCAACATCATCGTCCAGAGTAATGGGGGAGCCTGGACGGTCCTGGGGCATGACCCGCCGCCACACCCGCTGGAAGGTCTCGCGGTCAGGAGCGAAAAGCTGCTCGGTTTGCATGAAGATTCCTCCTTTTGCTCGTTTCCCTCCATTCTATGCGCAAAAGGAGAATTTGGGCAAAGCACGCCCTGAAAACAAAGAAATGGGCCGGTGGAAACACCGGCCCATTTTTGATCTTACCCGATATGGAGCAGACGCTTGAAGCTCTCCCAGATTCCCTGGAACATAGCGGCCACCCGGCCCCAGAAGGTGGTCTCCTTCTTTTCCGTTTGAGGGATGGTCTCCTCCGCGGCGTCCTCCGCTTTGATCTCCTGGGTCCGCATCACATACTGGATGCTGCCGGGAGCGGGATTGCGCTCATCGGTCATGGAGACCGGGACGGCCCCGGCGTCGATGTTCAAAAGACCGTCCACCTGCCCGGTGTGGTCGTCCCACTCGCTGTCGATAAGGTCCTTGATGGTGTCCTTGGCGGTGCGGATGGTGTCGATCTCGTCCAGGCCCTGGGTGGCCTTGCGGAGGGATGCGGAGACGCCGTTTAGAGTGTTTTGCGCCCCGGCATCCAATTGAGGTCCAACGCTTTTCAGCAGGTTCTCCATAGAGGCAATCATGCCGGAGAGATCATGGAGAGTGGACTGGGCCGAGCCGGAGAGGGTCTGGATATCGCTTACGGCGGACTGAAGCTCCGGCTCATAGGCGTTGAGGGTGGTATTCAGCGCGTCTACCTGCTCCAACAGATCGTCGCAGTTTTGGGTGACTCGGCTTGCCAGGTCGCCCAGGTCGTTGGCGTGGGCCAAAAGGGAGGCCCCCTCCCCCTCGTGCTCCTTCATGGTTTTCAGTAGGTCCCGGCACAGCCCCGCCAAATTGCCCAGGTCGCCGGTAATGCCGGAGTCTCCCACGTCGCCGGCCAGCTCGGCCAGGTCGTCCACCACCTTGGCGGTGGGAGAGGTAATGTCGGTAATGAGAGTGTTTATTTCCTTGATCTTTTTATTGACGGTATTCAGCATAGGCTGCTTGTCAACAAACTTTTCATAGGCTTCGTTGGCGGCCTTGGCGGGAGCCTTTAGCTTCAGCGCGGCTTCGCTCTGGTCGGCCAGAAAAGCGGTGTAAGCGTCCCAGAAGCCAGCCTCAGCCTGGGCCTTGCCTGCGGCGATCTGAGCCTGAATGGCGTCCTGGGCCACAAACTCCTCGGGCGTCATGGGAGTGCCTCCGGCAGCGATGACCTGGGCGGCATATTGCTCATAGGCGGCGGTGATCTGGGCCTGGATCGCGGCCTCGGCCTGCTGCTCATACTTGGGCTTAAAGGCGCCTAAAATGAGAAATTCCTCAAAGGTAGCGTCCTTGGGGACATCGGAGTTTTCATCGTTCATAGCCTCTTCGTACTGCTGGCGGTATTGGAGCACCTGCTTCATCTGGCTTGCCTCCTCCGGGGAAAGGAGGGAGAGAATGTCCGAGGTGCTGAGGGGGGAGACCCCCTTTGTGTCGGCCAGGGCGTTTCTCAGCATGTAGAGGTTGAGCTGGAGGTTATCCATGTTGGCGTTCATGTCCTCCAGTTGGTCGGCCAGACTGTCGGCAATGGTAGTGGCCCGCTTATTGTAGCCCTCCACGTCCTCCAAAAGTTCGGCAAGGGCTTTGGTGTCGGCCTGGATAGCGGCGATGGCGTTCCGGGCGTTTTCCAGCTCGGGCTTTAACGCCTGGGCCGACGAATTGAGACTGTTGAGGTTCCCGTTAAGGTCGGTGATGGCCTGGGAGGCGGTGGCGGAGTATTTGTCCAGACTGCCCAAGGTGTTGGCCAGGGCATCCAGGTCGCCCAGGGCCAGGTCTGTCTTGTCATAGACCTCGCCCTTACCGTTTTGAAGGGTCCCCCGGGCGGCGTTGAGCTGGTCCAGGCCGTTGGCGGCGGTGTTGAGGCTGCCGGTCATACCCTCCATGGCGTCCAGAATGGCGTCCATACTGTCGCCGATGGCGTCCAGGGAGTCCTCCCCCTTCTCCTTTGCCTCCCGCAGGTCCTTTACCTGCTCCAGCTGCTGAAGGGTGGCAGGGACGGCCAGGAGGATAAGCCCAGAGAAGGAAAAGTCCTCGCTGCCCACCCGGATGACATAGTGCTGCTCCTCGCCGGGGAGGATCATAAACAGGACGGCGCGCAGGTTGCCGATCATCTGGACCTCGGCTCCGGGAGCTTCCAGGGCGGTAATATCGTCGTCGTTGAACATGGCCGCGGCGGTGAGGACCAGATTGTCCCGGCTGTAGGCCGAAGCGGCGGGATTGGCAGTTACATCAAGGAATATTTCTACCAGTCCTGTCTTGCCCGCCAGGGCGGGAGCCTCTATGGGCGCGCCGTTGAGCTTATAGGATACGGCAATGTTCCAGGGCAGCTGGGCAAAGGGCTGCTGGGTCTTGCCCTCAAAGTAAAACTTCTCCGGGGCGTCCTCCCCAAAGGTGAAGGTGACGGAGCCGTTGTCCACACTGGGGGCAAGGCCGTCGGTGAGGTTGACGACCTGGTCATAGTTGCCGTAGTCGGTGAGGGAGGCCGCTCCGTTGAGACGGTAGCTCTTGACCACGCTGGCGTCGGTCACGGCGCCGTAGTAGTCCAGGGTGGCGTAATAGGTCTCGTCCACCGCGGGCGGAATGGCGGCGGCGGAGGCGGGAAGCATGGCTCCCGCGGTCAGGATCCCGGCCAGAGACAGGGCCAGAATACGTTTCCAGAAGTTTTTCATTGGGGATCGGACTCCTTTCCTTGCAAAGCGGGGACTTTTTCCTCCCCGGTGGTTTCTTCCTTGTGGGCGGTGGATTCCTCTTCGTGGAAGGCGGCCTCCGCGTTGGGCTTCAGCCCCTTGCGCTGTCGGGGCGCCCTGGGCGTTCGCCAGTGAAGGGTGGTCTTGGCGATGACCGGCTCAAAGGTGACAAGTACCGAGGGGAGGATAAACATACAGATGAGCGCTGAGATGACCGCGCCTCGGGAGAGCATGAGGCAAATGCCGCTGATGAGGTCCATGGTGGATACCAGGGCGACGCCTAAGGTGGCGCAGAAGAAGACCAGGGCGCTGGTGAGGATGGACACGTCGGCGGCCTTGGCGGCATTCTGGATGGCGATCTTCCGGTCCAGGCCCTTTTGCAGCTCTTCCTGGAAGCGGGTGGTCATGAGGATAGCGTAGTCCACCGTGGCGCCCAGTTGGATACAACTGATGACCGTGGGGGTGATAAAGGCTACCTCTGAGCCGGTGAAGTAGGGAATACCCTGGTTAATGTAGATAGCCAGCTCGATGGTGGCCACCAGCAGCACAGGGATGGAGATGGATTTGAAGGCAATGGCCACCAGAATAAAGATAGCGAGGATGGAGAGATAGCTGGTGACTCGAAAATCCTCGTTGGCGACCTGGATCAGGTCGTTGGTCATGGCGGCCTCGCCGGTGATGTAGGCGTCGGGATCGTAGCGCTTCAAAAGCGCGTCCAGCTGTGCCAACTGCTCGCCCACCTGGTCGGAGGCGGTGACGTACTTGGAGTTGACCATCATCATCTGGTAGCCGTTCTGCTTGCAGATATCCTTGATGTCCTTCGGAATGAAAAAGTCGGGGATGCCGTCGGGGAGGAGCTTGTCATAGGCCACGCTGCTGGTGATGCCCGGCAGAGCGTCGATCTCCTTTGTCAGCTCCTTCATGGAGGCGTGGTCCAGGCTGTCGCTCATGACAATGAAGTGGGTGGAGGCCATGTTGAACTCGTCCTTGAGCTTGTTGTTGGAGACGATGGAGGGCATATCCTGGGGCACGGCCTCGTCCAGCTTGTAGTACATCTGCGTGTGGTTGTTGGCGTATATGGCGGGGATGAAAAGCAGAACAAAGAGGATCACAAAGCTCTTGCTGTGCCGCACCACAAAGGCGTTGAGGCCGGTGGTGTCCGGCTTGAGGCAGCGGTGGCGGTGCTTTTGGATGGCGCCGTCCATCAAAAGGAGGATGGCGGGGAGCACCAGAATGACGGTGGCAATGCCCAGCACCACACCCTTTGCCATGACAAGGCCAATATCCCGGCCCAGGGTCAGACGCATAAAGCACAGGGCCAAAAATCCGGCGATGGTGGTGAGGGAGGAGCCGAAGAGGGACTTGAAGGCCGCCACAATAGATACCGCCATGGCGTCCCGCTTGTCCTCATACTGGGGAGCCTCCTCCCGGTAGCGGTCATAGAGGAAGATGGAGTAATCCATGGTCACGCCCAGCTGCAGCACGGCGGCGATGGCCTGGGTAATAAAAGAGATCTCCCCCATAAAAATGTTGGTGCCGAAGTTATAGAGAATGGCAAGACCGATGCTCAGCATCAGCGCCACCGGCAGCAGGGAGGATTCCATGGTGAGGCCCATGGCGATAATGGACAGGATCACCGCCATTACCACATACAGAGGCATTTCCCTGGAAATGAGGTCCTTGGTGTCCCGGATAAAGACCGAGAACCCGGCCAGAAAGCACTTTTGATTGCATAGCTTTCGCACCGCGTCGATGGCGTTCATGGTGCGCTCCGAGGCGCCGGGGCTGTCATATTGGACGATCATCATGGTGGCGTCCCCGGAAAAGAAAATGTCCCGCAGGTCCGTGGGAAGCATTTCCGTGGGAAACTGTACGCCGATGAGGTTGGACAGCCAGATAACGTTGCTCACCCCCGGTACCTGCTCCACCTCGGCCAAGAGCTGGTTGGAGTATTCCGGGGGCATACCCTCTACAATGAGCATGGTGGTGGCGGCCATCTGGAACGGGTCCTCCAGCAGGGCCTCGCCCTTCACCGAATCCAGCTCCGCGGGGAGGTAGGAGAGAATGTCGTAATTGACCCGGGTAGCGGCGGCGCAGAGGACGCTGGGAATGAGCAGCAGTACGGCGACGGTGGCCACCAGCTTTGGTTTTCGGGTCAGGGCATGGGCGATTTTTTGCAGCAAAGCGATCACCTTCCGGGAAACAAAATGGTGCGTCCTCCGCAGCGGGAGGACGCACCTATCTTAGTTTTTTTGGAGCCGGAAAGTCAATGCTTTTGCCCCTCTTCTCATAATTTTTCATAGTTGGACAGCCCCCGTTTTCCCCATCTTCATACTTTTTCATGGATTTTTTACCGCGGTTGTGATATGCTCTTGCACAGAAAGAAGGTGCTGTGATGGCCGCTAAAATTCTTGTGGTGGATGACGACGCCTCCATCTGTATGCTTATTTCCGACGTGCTCACCGACCAGGGCTATACCGTGACCATGGCCCACTCCGGGGAGGAGGCCCTGGAGCGGCTGACGGGGGAGAGCTTTGACCTCATTCTGCTGGATATTATGATGAAGGGAATAGACGGGCTGGAGGTCTGCCGCCGGGTGCGGGACAAGGTGGAATGTCCTATCCTCTTTTTAAGCGCCAAGGACTCTGCCCGTGACATCGTTGCCGGCCTGAATCTGGGAGCGGACGACTATTTGACCAAGCCCTTTGAGGTGGAGGTGCTCTCAGCGCGGGTGGAGGCCCATCTCCGCCGCCAGTCCCGGCTTGCCGCCGCCCCGGTTGGCCGGGGAGCGCTCCGCATTGGGGAGATATCCTTGGACGCGGAGAATATGATAGCCCAGCGTGCCGGGGAAACGGTCCCCCTCTCCACCCGTGAGCTGGAGATATTGGGCTATCTGATGTCCCACGCGGGCCGGACCCTCTCACGGGAGCGCATATACCGGGACGTGTGGAAGACGGAGTATGGCGACATTAGCGCCGTGGCGGTGAATATCAAGAACCTGCGGCTGAAGATAGACCCGGAGTGGCGTTACATCAAGACGGTCTGGGGTCAGGGCTACCGCTTTGTGACCCAGAGCGGATTGGAGGAAGAGGAGCATGGAGCGTAAGCGGAGTTTTCCCGGCGTGGGCTGGCTGTCCAGTCGGCTGCGGGTGAAATTTATTCTTGTGGTGGTGCTGCTGTGCTTGGTGAGCTGGTTTGCCCTGTCGGCTTACTTTGTTCGGTCCATGGCGGGCTACATCGTGACGGCCTACGGCGTCTCAACAGACCCCGCCCTTTGGCAGGCAATGTCCCGTTCAGCCTTTATCGGCCTGTTCTTTTTGAATCTGGCGGTCTTCGTGGTGGGCGCCGCCGTCTTTTTCTTTTTGGTCATCGCCCCTATTATCCGGCTGCGAAAAACCATGCAGGAATATTATGAGACGGGCAAGGCTCCTGAGCGGACGGTGCGCTCCGACGAGATCGGACGGCTCCAAAATACCTTTGCCGACCTGACGGCGGCGGCGGAGCGCAAGGATCAGGCCGAGCGGCGGCTCATCGCGTCCATCTCCCACGATATCAAGACCCCCCTCACCTCGGTGCTGGGGTACTCCGAGCGTCTGCGCTCGGCGGAGCTGAGTCAGGAGCGGCGGGAGCAGTATGTGGGCCTCATCCACGAAAAGGCCCTGCGGCTCAAGGCGGTGGTAGATGAGTTCGACGACTATCTGGATGTGGGAATCCACGGCGGCGACCACCCCATGGCCCTGATGACGGCGGAGGAGCTGTGCCGCCGTCTGGAGGAGGAGTATGGCGAGGAGCTTCAGGACGCGGGGGTAAAATTTTCTGTCCAGTGCGACGCCCCCAAAGCGCAGTTTATCTGTAACTGGCAGCAGATGCGCCGGCTTTTTGGAAACCTGATCTCCAACAGTATCAACCACGCCGGGGTCCCACAGTTGGAATTGACGGTCCGATGCCGCCAGGATGGAGACCGGCTGTGCCTGGGCTTTCGGGATAACGGCGTGGGGGTCCCACGGGAGCTTCTGGGACAAATTTTTGAACCGCTTTACACCTCAGACAAGGGCAGAAAGGTCTCCGGTTTGGGTCTTTCCATCTGCCAGAGCATCGTCAAGGCCCACGGCGGCAGTATCCACGCCGAGAACGCCCCCGACGGAGGACTTTTGACTGAAATATCCCTGCCTTGCGTGGAGCTGTGACGGACGATTTTAGTCTGCTTATTGCCCTGTTTTGCCATTTTTCCCACGGATATTGTCCCCTGAGGACGGTATTCGTGGGGGAAATGAAAAAAGAGTTGACAAAGCCGTGGGGATTGGATATAATAACACTTGCTTTTCGGACGATTAGCTCAGCTGGTATGAGCATCCGCTTGACGTGCGGGAGGTC
>CAJTLK010000033.1:1576-19806 GCA_910577415.1 uncultured Oscillospiraceae bacterium | reverse complement strand
TCAGTTCATAGTAGCTCACCCATGCGGGAGTGGGAAGAATGACCTCGTCTCCTGGGTTTACCAAGGCCCGGAGGGCCAGATAGACAGTGTGCTTGGCGCCGCTGGAGATCACTGCCTGGTTAGGTGCGTATTCAACACCGATATCCGCTTTCATCCGCTGGCAAATGGCTTTTTTCAGCTCTGGCGCGCCGGAGGCCGGAGTATACCGGGTATAATTGTCCCGAATGGCCTGAAACGCCGCCTCTTTGATGTGGTCGGGGGTGGGAAAATCAGGTTCTCCCGCCGCAAAGCCGATAACGTCCATCCCGTCGGCCTTCATCTGCTTATAAAGGCTGTCGATATGCATTGTGGCGGAATCATGGATCCCGGTGGCAATTCTGGAAAGCTCTTTCATTGTCCATTCCTCCAACATTTGGCAAGGATTCATATCAATTATAGGCGGGGCCATGCAAAAATGCAATAGCTCCGCCCATGAATTTTTATGATATTCCGATTGACTTCGCCGCGATTCAGACAGCAAGACAGCACGGCCATTGGCCGTGCTGTCTCTTAGGCGTTGTTTATGCGCCGTGAAGAAAAGGACAATTACTCGCCCTGCTCCTCCTCACGGATCTTAGCAAAGCACTCGCTGCAATAAACAGGCCGGTCAGACTTAGGCTCAAAGGGGACCTTGGCCTCACCGCCACAGCGGGCGCAGGTAGCCGTGAAGTATTCACGAGGACCACGGGCCGCAGCCTTGCGGGCATCGCGACAAGTTTTGCAGCGCTGAGGCTCATTCTGGAAGCCACGCTCCGCATAGAACTCCTGTTCACCGGCGGTAAACACGAACTCCTGTCCGCATTCTTTGCATACAAGTGTTTTGTCTTCGTACATGATTTTACCCTCTCTTTGAATCATTTGCCCCACCCCGGATGTATCCAGCTTATGTTGGGCATGTAATATTGCGTACAGCTCTCGCTGCGAACGCCAAAGGGATAATTTTGCCCCGAGGGGCTTTTATGCGGAAAACCATTCCGCTGCCTTGCGACGAATGCGCTGCACCGCGTTGTCCACTGATTTTACCGGCCTACTTACCCGAAGCGCGATCTCTCCATATGAAAAACCATCCAAATAAAGGTCCAAAACTATTTTTTCAAAGACAGAGAGTTTTTCTCGCATGGACTTTATTCGCGCCTGGTTCTCTTCTCTGCAGATCAATACATCTTCAGGGTTTGCGCCGCACTGTTGAAAATCAACGCCATAATTTTCAACGGTCTGCTCGAAAAGCGATGTACCCAGGGAGAGTGACTGGTTCAAAGGGGTGTGCTTATCCCTGGCGGCAGCCTTTGTGGCGGAGCGAATGCGATTCCGAATACATACTTCCGCATAGGTCCCAAAGCGTGCCTCTTTATCTGCCTGGAATCCGCGGATGGCAGACAACAGGCCGATCATTCCCTCTTGGATCAGGTCCTCACTGTCACCGCCCGCCAAGAAATATGGCCGTGCGCAGATGCGCACCAACCGACTATAGCGGGCGGCCAGCAACTCTTCCGCCGTACGGTCTCCGCTGAAAGCGAGAGAGCATAGGACCTCATCCGATTGTTCATATCGTGGGTCCATGCCCAAGACTCCTTTTAACTCTTATATATCAAAAAAACGCAGGCTTGTCAAGCGTGTTTTCGGTAAAACCCTCTGAAAATCCAAAAATTTTCACAGTGTTTTTATTAAATCTGCCAACTTTTGCGCCTGAACTTGGGCCGTCGCTTCCTCCTTTGCCTCGATCATCACCCGGATCAATGGCTCAGTACCGGAGGGGCGTACCAGCACCCGGCCTGTGTCGGCAAGTTCCGCCTCCGTTTGCGCTATCGCGGCCATCAACTGCTCAGATCCCATGATGGACGCTTTCTTGTCCTTGTCCGCCACGGGGACATTTACCAGCACTTGGGGATACCGCTGGCACACGGAGAACAGCTCGGAAGCTTTCTTTCCCGACTTTTTAAGAACATTGAGGAGCTGGAGAGCGGTTAGCTCTCCGTCGCCAGTGGTGGCAAACTGACGAAAGATGGTATGCCCAGACTGCTCGCCGCCCAGGATGTAACCGCCCCGCTCCATCTCCTCCAATACATTGCGGTCCCCCACATCGGTGATGCCCAGAGTGATACCGTGCTCCTTGGCAAACAGGCGCAGACCCAAGTTGCTCATCACTGTCCCTATAATGGTATCCCCTGCCAGTTCCCTCCTGCTCCGCAGGTCGGTGCCACAGACGGCCAGGACCTGGTCCCCGTCAATGAGGATGCCCTTTTCGTCTACAGCCAAACAGCGGTCTGCATCGCCGTCAAAAGCAATGCCCAGGTCGTAATCCCCCGCCGTCACCATGGCGGAGAGCTTTTCAATGTGGGTGGAACCGCAGTCGTGGTTAATGTTGACACCATCGGGATCGGCATTGATGATGTCCGTATGAAGCTTGGGAAAACGGTTGAGGAGCTTCCCTGCCGTTGCGGCGGAAGCGCCGTTGGCGCAATCCACTAAGATCCGCATTCCGGCGAGATCGGTATCCACTGTGGTGATCAGGTGGTCAATGTACTCCTCCACCGCCTGGGTATCCGCATAAGTTACCTTGCCAATGTCCGCGCCAGTGCATAGCGGCGATTTCTGATTGAAGAGCACGATGTCCTCGATCTTGTTCTCCAAAGCATCGGAGAGCTTGAACCCCTGGGCGTTAAAGATCTTGATACCATTATGCTCAAAAGGATTGTGGGACGCGGAGATCACAATGCCCGCGTCGGCCTTGTTGGCAATGGTAAGGAACGCCACCGCGGGAGTGGGGATGACGCCCAGGCGAAGCACGTCCGCCCCGGCAGAGCAAAGTCCGGCGATGAGGGCGCCCTCCAGCAGATCGGAGGATATGCGGGTATCCTTGCCAATGGTAAAAAGAGGCCGCTTTTTACCGGTATCCTTTGCCAGCACCTGGGCGGCAGCGCAGCCGACCTCAAAGGCCAGGTCGGCATTCAAGTTCTCGTTTACGACTCCGCGAATACCGTCGGTTCCAAATAATTTACCCATATACAAGCTCCTTTTCAGAGAGTCATTTGCTCCATACCCAAAAACGGGATATGAAGGTGTTCATACGCTTTCTGGGTGACGCACCGACCCCGCGGGGTCCGGGTCAGGAAGCCCAACTGCATAAGGTATGGCTCATATACGTCTTCCAGAGTTACCGCCTCCTCATTGATGGTGGCGGCCAGGGTCTCCAGTCCCACCGGGCCGCCCCGGTAGTTCTCAATAATGCTGCGAAGCATCCGGCGATCAATGGTGTCCAGCCCCAGATGATCTACCTCCAATGCGGACAGCGCATCATCCGCCACATTCTGGGTAATGACGCCTCCAGCCTTTACCTGGGCAAAATCACGTACCCGGCGAAGCATTCGGTTTGCGATCCGAGGGGTCCCCCGGCTGCGCTTGGCGATCTCCATCGCTCCGCCGGCTTCAATGGGCACTTCCAAAATAGAGGCAGAGCGGGCGACGATCCGGGACAGCTCCTCCGGGGTATAGAGTTCCAACCGTAGCGTGACGCCAAATCGGTCACGAAGCGGTGCGGAGAGCTGCCCTGCCCTGGTGGTAGCTCCAATGAGGGTGAATTTGGGCAGGTCCAGCCGGATAGAGTTGGCTGACGGACCTTTCCCAATGATGATGTCAATGGCGTAATCCTCCATAGCTGGATAAAGGATCTCTTCCACCTGACGGTTCAGACGGTGGATCTCGTCTACAAAGAGGATATCGTTTTCGCTGAGATTGGTGAGCAAAGCCACCAGATCCCCCGGCTTTTCAATGGCGGGGCCGGAGGTAATACGGATACTGACCCCCATTTCGTTGGCAATGATCCCTGCCAGGGTAGTCTTGCCCAATCCCGGGGGACCATGGAGAAGCACATGATCCAGCGGTTCTGAACGCAGTTTTGCCGCCTGGATAAAAACAGTCAGGTTTTCTTTGGCTTTCTCCTGTCCCACATAGTCCGCCAGAGTCTTGGGGCGGAGAGTAACTTCATTATCGTCTTCCCGGTTCAAAGTAGTCGCCACCAATGGCTCTTCCATCTCAAAACCGGTATCGGAAAAATCAATGCTCACGTTCTCACTTCCTTAATCCTCCACAGCCGCAAAACGGCGCTATGGCAAATCGTTTCCATCTGCGTTGTTATTTCACCATCTTTTTGAGGGCCTGTTTAATGATCTCTTCCAGAGTCAAACTGTCCATATCGATCCCCTTCAGCGCCAGGCCGATCTCGGAATTGGAGTAGCCCAGCACCGCCAGGGCGGCGGTGGCCTCACTGAGCTTGTTTTCCGGGATGAGGGTGACGCCGGTACCGCCATAGCTCTCCCCTGCCGGAGAAAGCTGGCCCTTTGCCAGCTTATCCTTCAGCTCCAGAATAATGCGCTGGGCAAGCTTCTTTCCGATCCCCGGCGCCATGGTAAGGGCCTTCTCGTCCCCGGTGATAATGGCAAGAGCCAACCGCTCCGGGGGGGTGGCGGAAAGAATGGAGAGCGCCGCCTTGGGACCTACGCCGGATACCCCAATGAGCATTTGAAAGCAGCCCAGCTCCTCCTCCGTGGCAAAGCCAAAAAGCTCTATGGCGTCCTCCCGGACGTTCATGTATGTATAAAGCTTGGCTGTTTTTCCTATTGTGAGGGCGGCTAAGGTCACGTTGGTGGTTTTGCAGGCAAAGCCCACGCCACCGCAGTCAATGACCGCCAGGTACGGCCCCAAATGAGCCACAGTTCCATTCAAATAGTAAAACATAAATTTCTCTCCTACTTTCCGGGATGCTTTACCGCGTAACGGCCACTGCCGGGCTTTGCGGCGTCGGGAGCCTGGAGCCTGGAGGCAAAGGACCGGGCGTGGCACAGAGCGATGGCTACCGCATCGGCAGCGTCATCCGGCTTGATCTCTGTTTTCAGGGCCAACATACGTTTGGTCATATCCATGATCTGTTTTTTGGTGGCCTTGCCATAACCCGTCATAGCCATCTTGACTTCGGAGGGGCTGTACTCATAGATGGGTACCTTCGCCCGTTCAGCCGCAGCTAGAAGAACCCCTCTGGCCTGAGCCACACCAATGCCGGTAGTAACGTTGTTGGTAAAAAATAGCTCTTCAATTGCCATGGCGTCTGGGTGAAAGGCGTCAAAGAGCTGGGCCATATCGTTTTCGATCTGCAGCAACCGTGTGGGCAGCGGCTCGTTGGATGGAGTGGTTATAGCGCCGCAAGACAAAAGCCGCTGGCGTCCGCCGTCAGAGCCGACTACGCCGAACCCAACGATGGCGAAACCGGGGTCAATGCCCAGAATGACCATATACCCTTCCCCTTTTATATATAGATGCTTTATTGTACCATTTCTTTGCATGACACGCAACAAAAATAGCAGCGCGGTGAGGATATTTCCTCCTCACCGCGCTGCGGCTTTTTGAAAATGCACCCTGTCCTTCAGCTGCTTTCCATCCTCAAAAATCAGGTGGTCATAGGCGCGCAAAAAGTAATCCCGGTCCCGTCCGACCTCCTGAAATCCCAACGCCTGATAAAAACCCACTGTTGACGGGCTATCGCCTGTTCCCAGCCGGAGGAGGCGGAGGTCGGGGTAGTGGTCCCAGACAAATTCCACCAGCGTCCGGCCCACCCCTTCCCGCCGCAGGGAGGGGTGAACGGCAATATTTTGAAGCTCATACTCTCCCGGCGCTTCCTTTGTCACGACACAGACCCCGACAGCGTCTCCGCTTCGCTCCAACACAAAAAGGTCTCCACGCTCCAGATAGCCCAAGATCAGCGATAGTTGCTCATCTCCCAGCAAAAGAAGAGGCAAGTATTTTCCCTTGTCGGCACAGACTTGAATGATGCGCATCTTAGCTCTCGTGATCGGAAATGTGGAATTGCTTCAGATTGCCGATTTTTTGGCTTCGACGGTCTAGCTCCTCCATTACGGCGGAGAGAGGAATTTTCTGCTCTGCCATCATCACCAGCAGATGATAGATAAGATCGGAGATCTCCCCCACGGTGTCGCTCTGTGCGCCGTTTTTGGCGGCAATAATGGTCTCCGCGCTCTCCTCCCCCACCTTTTTCAATATCTTATCCAGTCCCTTTTCAAAGAGGTAGCAGGTATAGGACCCCTCCTGAGGATGGGCCTTACGGTCTAAGATCACATTATAGAGCTGCTGTAGTGTGTTATCCATTGTCGCTTTCCTCCCAAATGGTATTAAAAAAGCAGGACTCCGCCCCGGTATGGCAGGCGGGGCCTTCGGGAATGCAAAAATAGAGCAAAGTATCGGTATCACAGTCGGTCACGATCCTTTTTACATGGAGGAAGTGGCCGGAGCTTTCCCCCTTGTTCCATAGCTTCTGGCGGCTTCGAGACCAGAACCAGGCGGTCTTGGTCTCCAGCGTCAGCTCCACTGCCCTTCGATCTGTAAAGCCCAGCATCAGGACCTTTCCTGTTTCTGCGTGCTGGATAATGACCGGGATCAGAGCGGATTTTTGAAAAAGTTGGTTCAGATCGACCATTGCTGCTTCCCTCCTACCGCACCGGGATATCCCGGCTTTTCAAATACTCTTTCACCTGAGGTACGGTCAGCTCTCCAAAATGGAACAGGGACGCTGCCAGTGCGGCGTCGCAGCCGGTGGCGTCAAATACTTGGGCAAAGTGTTCCAAGGCGCCACAGCCACCAGAGGCAATGACCGGGACGGAGACGGCGTCGGCGACTGCTTTGGTCAATGGGAGGTCAAAACCCGCTTTGGTGCCGTCGGCATCCATGGAGGTGAGCAAAATTTCCCCCGCCCCAAGCGCCACGCCCTGCTTGGCCCACTCCACCGCATCCAGCCCGGTAGGGATCCGCCCTCCGGCAGTGACCACCTCCCACGTGCCGTTTCCCCTACCCTTGGCATCGATGGCCAATACTACGCACTGGGAGCCGAAATGCTCGGCGGCCATTGAAATGAGCGTTGGGTCCTTAACTGCGGCAGAGTTTACGGAGATCTTATCCGCCCCCGCCCGAAGAAGTTGCTGAAAGTCCTCCAATGTGCGGATGCCGCCGCCTACGGTGAGGGGGACAAAAACCTGGGAAGCCGTGCGCGCTACCACATCGACCACAGTTTTTCGCTCGTCGCTGGTGGCGGTGATGTCCAGAAAAACGATCTCGTCCGCGCCTTGGTCGGAATAGTATTTCGCCAGCTCCACAGGGTCCCCGGCGTCTCGAATATTCACGAAATTGACGCCCTTTACCACCCTGCCGTCCCGGACATCCAGGCAGGGAATGATACGTTTTGCTAACATTTTGCTACCTCCACCGCCTGGGCCAGATCAATGGTCCCGGCGTAGTACGCCTTGCCAATGATGGCGCCATACAGGCCCATGTCCCGCAACTTTTTCACATCGTCCAAGGTAGTAACGCCACCGGAGGCGGTGATGCAGCAGGAGACCATTCTGCTCAAGGTTTTCAGCTGGGGAAAGGAGGGCCCAGAGAGCATCCCGTCTGTCGCAATATCTGTATAGATAATATACTTTACACCCATTTGCTCCATCTGTTGGGCAAAATACACACCATCCAGACCAGAATCCTGCTCCCAGCCGGCGGTGCGGACCCTTCCGTTCAGGCAGTCGATACCCACGGCGAGGCGCTCTCCGTATCTCTTTACCGCCCGCGCCACAAACTCGGGGTCGCTGACGGCGGCGGAGCCAATAACCATCCGCTCCACCCCCATGGCGTCGGCAGCGGCCAGATCGGCCTCGGAGCGCATTCCGCCGCCTAGCTCTACCTTCAGGCCGGAGTTTGCGGCCACCTGGGCTACGATGCTCCCGTTTTTCCGCTCTCCGTTTCTGGCGCCGTCCAGGTCAACCATGTGGACCCACCGCGCGCCGGCGGCAGAAAAAGTGGCTGCGGTCTCCGCAGCGCTGTCCGCCACCTGGTGGGTGGTATCGAAATCCCCCTTTTGCAGACGGACACACTTGCCGTCTTTCAAATCAATGGCTGGAAAGATGATCATCTGTTCAGCTCCCCGAAGTTTCTTAAAATTTGAAGCCCCGCTTCCCCGCTCTTCTCAGGGTGGAATTGGCAGCCGTATACATTTCCGCGGTGGACTGCCGCAACTATGGAAGCGCCGTAGTCGGTCCGGGCAGAAACATCTCGCTCATCGTCGGCATAGCCGCAGAAGGAGTGGACAAAGTAGACAAAGCTCCCCTCCTCCAAACCGCGGAAAATGGGGCAGCCGTTTTGAAGCTGCAGACTGTTCCAGCCGATGTGAGGCAGTTTGCATTCCGTTTTGATCCAGTCTACCCTGCCGGGGATCAGTCCCAGTCCGGGGGTGGATATGATCTCTGCACTTTCATCAAAAAGGAATTGCATTCCCAGGCAGATACCCAGGATCGGCTTTTTCCTCGCCTGAGATCGAAGCTCTGTGTTTACTCCGGCGGCACACAGCCGCCCCCACGCCTTTGGAAACGCGCCGACGCCGGGCAAAATAATAGCGTCGGCAAGCTCCAACTCTTTGGCCTCAGCGGTGATATGGACCTTGAGGCCCAAATAGTCCATGGCGTTGACAACGCTTTTTAGGTTGCCCGCGCCGTAATCTACAATAGCGGTATAGCCCATCAGAGAACACCTTTGGTGGAGACCACGGCATTGCCCTCCGTCTTCACCGCCTGCTTCAGAGCAAGCCCCAGGGACTTAAAAAATGCCTCAGTAATGTGGTGGGAATTCTTCCCATAGAGGCAGGCCATGTGCAGAGTAACGCCGGCGTTTACCGCAAAAGCCCGCATAAACTCCTCCGTCAAACAAGCGTCGTAGCTTCCGATCATATCCTGGGGCATCTCGGCGTCATAGACAAGATAGGGACGGCTGGAAATGTCTAACACCGTGCGGCACAGAGCCTCATCCATGGGGACATACGCCGAGCCAAAGCGCGCGATCCCCTTCTTCTCCCCCAAGGCGTCCTTAAAGGCTGATCCAAGGCAGATCCCAACGTCCTCAACAGTGTGGTGGCCATCCACGTTCAGATCCCCCGCTGCTTTCAGCGTTAGACCAAACCCGGCATAAAATGCCAAAGCGGTAAGCATATGGTCAAAAAATCCGATGCCGGTCTCCACTTTGACTTCTCCGCCGTCAAGGCACAGGGCCAAGCTGATCTGGGTCTCCTTGGTATCTCTTTTTACTTGGGAAGTTCTCATAACGGCCTCCTTATTCAAAACGGACCTGAATGGAATTGGCATGGGCAGTGAGCTTTTCGCTCTGGGCCAGAACAATGATCTCATCCTTCACTGGCTCCAGCGTGGCCTTATCGTACTTTATGACGCTCATGGTTTTCAAAAAGCTTGTCACCGACAGCGGGGAAAAGAACCGGGCCGTACCCGAGGTGGGCAGCACGTGGTCGGGCCCCGCCAAGTAGTCGCCCAGCGGCTCCGGGGACCAGCTCCCCAGGAATACCGCTCCGGCGTTTTTGATTTTGGGCAGAAGACCCTCAGGATCGGCGGTCACTACTTCTAAATGCTCCGGGGCGATCTCATTGCCCAAAGCCGCCGCCTCGTCTAAGCTGTGGCATACAATGGCACAGCCAAAGTCCCGTATAGAGCACTCCATGATCTCAGAGCGCTCCAAATACCCGGTCTGGCGGATCATTTCCGCATCCACCGCCTCGGCAAGAGCCTTGCTGGTGGTAAGAAGAACGGCGGAGGCCAGCTTGTCGTGTTCCGCCTGGGAGAGAAGGTCGGCGGCAACAAATTTCGCGTCAGCCGTCTCATCGGCAATGACCAGCACCTCGGAGGGGCCGGCCACCATATCAATGTCCAGCTGTCCGTAGGCCAAACGCTTGGCCGCGGCAACATAGGCGTTTCCAGGTCCCACCAGCTTGTCCACTTTAGGGATAACCCCGGCGCCGTAGGTCAGGGCAGCCACCGCCTGCGCTCCGCCCACAGCGATCACCCGATCTACTCCGGCGATCTTGGCCGCGGCCAGCACCGCGTCATTGAGGTTATCGGTAGGCGGCGTCACCATAATGATCTCCTCCACGCCGGCCACCTTGGCCGGAATGGCATTCATCAGTACAGAGGACGGATACGCTGCGGTGCCTCCGGGAACATAAATACCTACCCGTGTTAAACCGCGGACGATACGGCCAACCTCTCCCCCGTCGGGAGAGGACCAGGTCACCGATCTTGGAAGCAGCTTCTCGTTATAGTCGCGAATGTTGGCGGCAGCATGCTCCAATGCGGCGATCAGTTCCTTGGGGCAACGATCATAGGCTTCCGCCAACTTTTCCCGGGAAATTTCATAAGGGACCTTGTGGTCAAATTGGCGAGTGTACCGTTCAACTGCCGGAAGCCCCTCTTCCCTTACATTCTCCATAATGGCTTTGACCGCCATTTCAATGGCATGGTTGGCGGAGGCCGCCCGCTCCCGAATGGCCTGTATGACGAGCTTTTCCGCCACGCCGTCCGCCGTAACGATATTCAACATTTTGCTCCCTCCAAACCCGCCTGACACTTACCGATAAAATCTAAGATCGCCGGCTTTTTCAGCTTCATAGCGGCAGTATTGACAATGAGCCTTGCCGATACCGGCGCCACATCCTCAATAGGGATCAGGCCATTCTCCCGTAAGGTCGCGCCGGTCTCTACGATGTCTACGATGGCATCGGCCAGGGCCAGGATAGGAGCCAGCTCCACCGAGCCTTCGATCTTGATGATCTCCACGTCCATGCCTTTATCCTCAAAAAATTTCCGGGCCACGTTGGGGTATTTCGACGCGATACGACGGGTCTTATAGGTGCCGTAGAAATCTGTCCCTTCCTTGACAGCCAAGGCAAAGCGGCATTTCCCAAACCCCAGGTCCAGCACTTCATAAAAGGGGCTTTCTCCCCGCTCCAGAATGGTGTCCTTTCCTACAACACCGAGATCGCAGACCCCGTGCTCTACATATGTAATGACATCAGGAGCCTTTGCCAGCACTGCGTCCAGCGGGTAGTTGGGCAGCTGGTGGACCAGCCGCCGGCCAGGGTCCTTTATCGGAGCGCAGTCGATACCAACCTTCTCCATCAACGCCACTGTTTTATCCTGAAGTCTGCCCTTGGTGAGAGCAATGCGAAGCCTGGTATCGGATTCCTGTACAGGAGTTTCACTTGATACCAGATCCATATAGACCGCAAAACCGACGGCAGGGGCCGGACGGCCAAAGGCGCCCAGCAGATTGTCATACCGCCCGCCGGAAAGCACAGGTGCGCCCGCGCCTTTGGCATAGCCCCGGAAAACCAGCCCGGTATAGTAATCGATCTGGTGAACAAGCCCCAGATCAAAACAGACAAATTCACCGCAGCCTACAGCTTGCAGCGCAGTGTGCAGCTCTCGCAGATAAAGCAGCTCCGGCCTGGGACCGATCAAAGCTTCGGCCTCATCCAATACTTCCACTCCTCCAAAAAGGCGGGAGAGTCTGGAGAGCAGTCCATAGGCAGGTCTATCCCGATAGGGGGCGAGGAATTCATCCAAGGCGGCAAAGTGCTTACCCTCAATGAGCATACGCATTTCTTCAATCTTGGCCTTGGGCATTTCCATCTGCTCGGACAGAGAGCGAAAGAGTCCCGCATGGCCAAGCTCAATACGAAAGCCTTGGGGACAAACCGCCGCCAGTGCCTCCACTGCCATGGATACAGCCTCCACATCAGCCTGGATCCCACCCGCCCCCAGCAACTCAATGCCGCATTGAGGGATCTCGCTGCTGCCACCCCGGTGGGCGGCGCCGGAACGAAAAACGGTCTCATTATAATAAAGGCGCTGGGGCAGCGGAGCGCTTTTCAGCTTGGTACAAGCGACCCGCGCGATGGGGGCAGTGCAGTCGGGCCGCATGACCATCAGCTTGCCGGAGCGGTCTACGATTTTCAGTAATGCCTCCTGAGGAATGGGGTTCCCGGACTGGAGAAATAGGTCGTAATACTCGATCTCTGGAGTGCTGATCTCCTCATAGCCCTTACCACGAAACAGCTTTGTCAGCTTGCTTTGGGCATTACGAAGATCTGTGCACTCGGCAAACAGCCGGTCCCGTGTTCCCTCCGGCGTTGTGATCACGTTCATGAAACTCCCCCTTACTTTCGCGCTTTACCACGCTAATATACTACATTGCCGCCGTGCTGTCAAGAGGGACCAATAAGAAAAGGAGACGGGTGGCGCCCGTCTCCCCTCCTGGTTGTGGCCATCAGTTATTTTGCATGGCGGGATCATTAAAGAATTTGTTGTGTGTGACCTGGACCGCCCGGTCCGCGTCCTCAAGGTCCACCAGAACGGACACCTTGATCTCGCTGGTGGAGATCATATGGATATTGATCCCCGCGCTGAAGAGCGCTTCAAACATTCCGGCGGCCACACCAGGGTTATTGATCATTCCGGCTCCTACAATGGAGACCTTGGCCACATTTTCGTTGACGTCGATGCTATTAAAGCCAATGTAGTCCCGATTCTCCTCCAGGATCTTTTTCGCGGCCTCTGCGTCGCTCTTTGCGACGGTGAAACTGATATCCTTCTTATCCCCGCGGCCAATAGATTGGAGGATAATATCCACGTTAATGTTGTTTTTGGAAAGCAGGGAGAAAATGCGGAAAGCGATACCCGGCTCATCGGCCAGGTCTACCAGAGCGAGACGGGCAATATTTTTATCCTTCGCGATACCGCTTACATGAGACTTTTCCATGGTTTTCACGACCTCCTTGACTTGAGTCCCCGGATTGCCGGAGAAGCTGGAGAGGACCTCCAGATTGACATTGTACCGTTTCGCCATCTCTACAGAGCGGTTGTGAAGTACCTGCGCGCCCAAGGTCGCCAACTCCAACATCTCGTCAAAGGTGATCTCCGCCAGCTTATGGGCCTGAGGGACCAGGCGGGGATCGGCGGTATAGACGCCGTCCACATCGGTATAGATCTGGCACAGGTCTGCATGGAGGCTGGCTGCCAGAGCCACCGCCGAGGTGTCGGAACCGCCCCGGCCTAAGGTGGTAATGTCTCCATACTTATTGATCCCTTGGAACCCGGTAACGATCACGATACACCGCCGGTCCAGTTCGTTAAGGATACGCTGGGTATCCACCCGTTTGATCCGGGCATTTCCGTAGGCGGAATTTGACTGTACCCCGGCTTGCCAGCCGGTTAGGGAGACCACCGGATATCCCATGGCCTCAATAGCCATAGCGCAGAGAGAACAGGATATCTGCTCTCCGGTAGAGAGCAGCATATCCATTTCCCGCTTGGAGGGACGGCGGTTGATCTCCTGGGCTTTGGCGATCAGATCGTCGGTGGTATCACCTTGGGCGGAGAGGACCACCACCACCTTATGGCCCCTTCGGTAGGTCTCGGTAATAATGCGGGCTACGTTACGGAGCTTGTCTGCGTCCGCTACGGAGCTTCCGCCGAATTTCTGCACAATAAGTCCCATCGGAAAGAAGTACCCCCTTATAGGTTCTGGTCTATTTTATGCGGCAAATGACGGAGCCGTCAGTCCTCCAGTACCCGAAAAACGGTGGCGGTTTGGCCGGGATATTTCCCCTCCAGCTCCGCTCTGGTCATGGGGGGAGTCAGAATGGCGGTCTCTTCTGCCGGCGCGCCGGAGCGGGCCAGAAAACTTACCTCGCCAAAGGCCCTGCGGAGCGCCTCGGGCTCGGCGTTGCCCCGGACATACCATGAACCGGTAAGGTCGTCACAGGAATGGGTGACGTCCTCCCCGCCGGGACGCCAGTCCAGATATTTGGGCTGACCCATACTTCGGGCTGCCTCCATCACATCGGCTACCACCGCCGAGGCTGTAGGCAGCTTGCCCGCTCCCCTGCCGTAAAACATCACATCGCCGATAGCGTTGCCCTTCACCGTAATGGCGTTAAACACGTCTTCTACCCCCGCCAGAGGGTTTTCACCGGCTACCAGATGGGGCGCTACAAAAGCAGTGACCTTGCCGTCGGGGCGGTGGATGGCCCGGCCAAGCAGCTTTACCTTACGTCCGCAGGAGTCGGCATAAGCCACATCTGCCAATGTTACTTCGGAAATGCCCTCGGTAGCGACCTGCTCTGGATAAATGTGCCGTCCGAAGGCTAGGGAGGCCAGGATGCAAATTTTCCGGCACGCGTCATGTCCTTCCACATCGGCGGTGGGGTCTTGCTCTGCATAGCCCTTGGCCTGTGCTTCCTTCAGCGCCTCCCGAAAGGACAGCCCAGAGCGGATCATCCGTGTAAGAATATAATTGGTAGTGCCGTTGAGAATACCGGTGATCTCGGTGATCTCGTTGGCCGCCAGACATTGTTTCAGGGGGCGAATAATGGGGATCCCGCCGCCCACGCTGGCTTCATAGAGATAGCTGGCGCCATGCTCTTTGGCAAGCTCCATCAATTCATAGCCGTGCTTTGCCACCAGCTCCTTATTGGAGGTGACAACGCTCTTTCCCGCCGCCAGGGCGCGCTGGGTAAACTCCTTGGCGATCTTCGCCCCTCCGATGGTCTCCACCACCACGTTTACCTCAGGATCGTTCTCAATAACGGAGAAGTCGTGGATGATCTTTGAAGCGAAGGGGCTGTCCGGGAAATCGCGCACATCTAAAATATATTTTAGCTCTACCGGGGAATGGACCCGGCTGTCGATCTGGGCGCCATTGACGGTCAGGACCTCCGCGACGCCGGAACCGACTACGCCGAAACCTAGGATGGCTACCTTTGCCATACGGCTCTCTCCTCTCTCGTTCAGCCCGCTAAAATTTCGCAGCGGACCACTCCGTTTACTGACTGGGAACGCTCAAGCAGCCCTTCCACCGGCATTTTTAATCCAGAGGTCTCGGCGCCGATATGGACCAAGGCGCTGCCTCCAGCAGGGATACTTTGATTGATGGTCAAAATGTTGGCCCCACACTGGGCAAAAGCGTTTAATACTGCCGACAGGACTCCGGGTTCGTTTTTCATCAAGATCTGAAAATTGACGATCCTTCCGCTGAGCATGTCATGGAAGGGACGAACCATATCCTTATATTTATAAAACGCGCTGCGGCTGATCCCAACCAAGTTCGCGGCCTGATTTACCGTGCGGACCTCACCGGTGTCCAGCAGGCGTTTTGCCTCCACTACCTTTAGGAATATATCCGGCAAGGCTTGCGTGTCCACAATAAAGTATTTGGGCTGCGTGCTCATTTTATGTCGCACCTTTCTTAACTGTCCACGTCGGAAAGTCATTTGTTTGCAAGCTGTGTTTCATTTTAACACAGTACTGCGTCAAACGCAACGCCGGAGGCCGGAAAATTTTATCCAACTTCCCGCCGTGTCAGGGGAGGATTTTTGCCGTAAATCACGAAAGAGCACGCTTTTGCGTGCTCTTTCATAGATGCCCGTTAAAACAGTCCCGGCGGTAAGAGCGGTTCCTCGGCGCTTTCGTGGGGCGGGGGCGTCGGCGTTGAGGTGGGCGCCGGAGTGTGGACCGTCGGCGGCTGACTCTCCCAAGGCATGGGGCCGATTGAAGGGAATGGCATCGTTGACGGCGTACTGCTCGGCGGCGTATCATCCCCGCCGGGACGGACGAGATGTCCGCCGCCTCCGACGGAGGGCCAGGTTGTGGGATCGCCCGGTTCAAAGTTGGGGTCTTCCTCTCTGGACGGCCAGGTAAAGGGATTTGTAATGTCAAACTCCCTGGGATCATACGGTTTAGGTTCCTCGGGGACACTATTGGTATGCACTTCGCAAGGTCCGGCTGCCTCCATCGAGGCGAGAAAATAGGCGTCGTCTTCCGGGTGTACCCCACCCACATATGCCCGGGGCAAGTCCAGGATGGAAACGCTGATCCGTCCTGGCGTCACAGTCCCGTCCGCCAGGATCTCCACCTCGGGACAATACTCCCCCGCCAGATGGTACGGACCTATGATACCTCCATCCTCGCCAAGAGTCGGGGAAGCGGTGCAAACCTCGATCATTTTGTGAGCCTGACAGTAATCCTTGGGTGCATCCTCAGGAAAATAGTACCCGGTAGCCACCCGGCTGCCCCGCATATCACTGCGGCACTCCTCAGTGGCCAGTAGGCCGGTATCCATGCAGTATTCCCGGGCAACCATGTCATTGGAGCGGGTAAAGGGCTTGTCCTCCAAGCCCTCATGGACAATGCTCATCACGCGGTTCCAAAGCTGGGCGGCAGGGTTGTGGGCGCCGTTTCCGGCAGTGACCCGCTCCGGGGTGCGGTACCCAACCCAGACTGCGGCAGTATAATAAGGCGTATAGCCTACAAACCAGCGGTCACAGTTGGAGGTGGTGGAGCCGGTCTTTCCAGCCACAGTCATATTGGACATACGGGCGTCATAACCACCGCCAACGGTGACTACCCCCTTGAGCAGCTCGTTGATATAATGGGTAGTTTTTTCCTTTAATACCGCCTCGCCGGTCAATTCCCGGGTGAGGATGGTCTTGCCGTTGCTGTCAACTACCTTTGAATAGGTCCGGGGCTTTACATATACGCCATTGCGGGGAAAGACCGAGTATGCGCCCGCCATATCCATGGTGGTGACGCCCCGGGTCAACCCGCCAAGGGCCATCTGGGAATATCCCAGGTCGGTCATTTCCTTGCCGTTGACAGCCATACTGCGGACCAAGTGGTCCTGGTCTATGCCAAATTTTTCTACCAAATATTCGTAGGCGACCTCCGGGGTGACTCTCTCCAGTACCCGGACCGCCACCGTGTTGGTGGAATCGGCCACAGCGGTAGTAACGGTCATCTGTCCCCGGAAACGGTGGTTCACATTAGACGGCCACGGGGTCTCTCCCAATAGCATGGGAGGGCTATCCTCAAAAACGGAATTGGGGGTAATAAGGCCCATTTCCAACGCCGGAGCGTATACAGACAGCGGCTTGATAGAGGAGCCGGGCTGACGCATGGCACGGGAGGCCAGGTTGTAACCGCGGGTGTCCTCGGCGGTCTTTTCGCCCATTTTTCCGGCCAGGGCAGAAACATTTCCCTGGGGGTCTACGATCACAATGGCCGATTGGAGCTGCTGACCGGAGGGCGAAGTATAGGGCAGATTTTCCGCATTGGAGTAAATACTGTCCACCGCCGCCTGGACCTCGGGATCGACACAGGCATATATCTTCAAGCCGCCGGAGTATACGATATCATGGGCAACTGTCTCATTGTAACCATATTGTTCCATCAGGTCGTTCATCACATCGGTGATGACCTGCTCGGTGTACCAGGTATAGTTGGTGTCGGATTTTCCGCTGGCGTCGGCGCTGTGGAAATCAATAACTTCCTTTTTCGCCGCCTCAAGCTCCTCTTCGGAGATATACTCCTCTTTATACATCCACTCCAGGCACTGGTTGCGCCGCATGTGGTTGTTTTCTTCGTTGGTAAAGGGATCGTAGAGAGAGGGGTTGTTGGTGATGGCGACAAGGCTGGCACACTCAGCCAGGCTCAATTGCGAAACATCCTTGCCAAAATACATATAGGAAGCGGTATAGATGCCGTAACATTTTCGGCCAAAATAGACGTAATTCAGATACCACTCCAAAATTTGATTTTTTTCGTACTTTTTCTCAAACTCCAGCGCGGTAAAGATCTCCTGGACTTTCCTCTTCACGGTAACGTCATCGTACTGGGTGACGTTTTTGATGAGCTGCTGGGTCAGGGTAGAGCCGCCCCGGACATTACCGCCGGTAAACATCTTAAGCACGCCCTTGGCCGTACTGAGCCAGTCCACGCCACGGTGCTTTTCAAAGCGGCGGTCCTCCAATGCCACAGTTGCGTTGATAAGGTTCTTGGGGATCTGGTCATAGTGCATCCACACCCGGTTCTGATCGCCATGAAGGGTCTCATACTCGATCTCCGCGCCGGTGGCGGAGTCCACATAGTAAATGGTACTGGAGAGGCTCATGGAGTAATCTGTCAGCGTCAGGTCTGTATTGGGCATGATAACATTCTTAATATAGACCGCCGCGAAGCAGGCCAAAAAAGAGCAGGTGATGGAGAACACAAGAAACAGTGTCCACAGCACGAAAAAGATCTGTCCGGCAACACTGCGCTTGCGGCGGTGTTTTCTTTTACGGGGGCGGGACTGTCCATTGCCGGTTTCCCCGTTTCGATGTCCGTTTTGCTCACTCATAAGCGCCTCTCCTTTCTTCGGTATTTGGCATTTGATCCCGTGAAAGGGCCAATTTATTCCTATTGTGATATTATAACACGACTTGGAAATTTGTCCACCCCAAATAGATGCAGTTTTCCCTCCCGCGC
>CAJTLK010000033.1:0-1566 GCA_910577415.1 uncultured Oscillospiraceae bacterium | reverse complement strand
TCGTTCCCTTCGGCCTTGCTTTTTCCCCCGCCCCGGGGTAAAATATAGCTATCAAACAAATGCAAAAGCGAGGCGGGAAAGATGAGTGAGGAATTTGGTCCTGATTTCATTTCTGTCACCGATGAGGACGGCAACGAATTTGAACTGGAGCATGTGGACACTATAGAATATAATGGGCAGATCTATATGGCCTTTTTCCCTGCCGACACTGGCGACGAAGAGGACGATGAGGACACCGGCCTTATTATTCTCAAAGCTGTAGAGGTGAATGGCGAGGAACAGCTCTCCACCCTGGATTCTGAAGAAGAGCTGGAGACGGTCTACGACCAGTTCATGGAACAGCTTTTTCAGGAGGAAGACTCCGAAGGCGAGTAAACGTTCCCCTGCCTGGTGCGTGATGGGCTTATATTAAACCCACATTTATGAAACGGGACGCCCCCTCGCTCCGCGGTTCGCAGGCCTCCCGGCCTCTGGCCGGAAGTTGGAAGCGGTAAAGCGGAGCGGAGGCGACCCACCTGCCGAGACGTGCAGGTTTTAATTGGGTCCACACGGCCAAGGCGGGGATCTCTTATTCTGCCCTTCACTATTTGTCAGTATAAGGCATATATTCCAAAATGTGTTTAAGAAAATCTTTCATATCCTTTAATTTTACCCGCCCAGGGCTTTTTCGGGGCGGAGTTTTGTTTTTTCTCCCTTTGAGGCTTGCAAGGGCGGCTATTTTCTTGTATAATAACAAAACACGTCGGACGGCGGAAACGCCGCAACGTAAGAAACACCTATGAAAAGAGGAAATGGAATGAGTGCATCCGATAAGAAGCGGCAGCGCAAGGCTGACCAAGCGGAGCAAATGACCCAAAAACAGTTCCGGGAGCAGAAAGAGGCGGCAGCCGCCAAGAGGAAAAAAACCGTCTATACCGTGGTCGGCATAGTCTGTGCCGTGGCTGCCGTGGCCCTGCTGATGTGGAATCACAAGGGCATTTTGGACCGTGGCGCTGTGGCCGCCATTGTCGGCGGCGAGGACTATAAGGTCCCCGATCTGCAATATTATTATAACCAGGCCAGAAATCAGACTCTCGCCATGTATGAGCAGTATGAACAGCAGCTCGGCTTCAGCATCGGCGGTCCCGACGTCACCAAGAGCGACGGTGCGCAGTGGGCTGACGAAGAAAACAACCAGACCTACGCTGATTATTTCCGCGAGAGCGCGCTGGCCCGACTGAAGGAAGTTACCGCCCTCTGCAACGCGGCTAAAGCTGACGGCTATACCCTCTCCGAAGACGGAGAGAAGGCCATCCAGACCCAGCTGAGCCAGATCGACCTCATTTGTATCCAGTACGGACTTAACAGAGCCGCGTATTTTAACCAGGCATACGGCAATGGCGTCACGGAAGAGGTCTTTACCCGTAATCTCCGCAATGAGCTGCTGGCCGATGAGTATGCCTCCCAGCACCAGGAGAGCATCTCCTATGATGACGCCGCCCTGAAAGCCTATTACGATGAGCACCCCAATGAGCTGGACAGCTATGACTTCCGCAGCTTCTTTGTCGACGGTACCGCCCCCTCCAC
>CAJTLK010000032.1 GCA_910577415.1 uncultured Oscillospiraceae bacterium | reverse complement strand
CCTGTATGTTTGGCTTTAAGGGGGGCAAGGGCATCCTCTCCGGGGGCACCATCGCCCTCATGATCGACTGGCGCATCGCCCTGGTGGTGTGGGGGGGGTTCCTCCTTTTGACCGCCCTGACCCGGTGGGTCTCTCTCGGCTCCTGCTGGGCGGGGGCCAGCTTCCCCTTTGCCACCTGGTTCGTGTACCACGACCCGGTGCTGCTGGCTTTGTCCATCGCCATTGGCGGACTGATCCTCTGGAAGCACCGGGCCAATATTGGCAGGCTGCTCCGGGGCGAGGAGAATAAATTATCCTTTCATAAAAAGGGGGAGCCAAAATGAAAGTTGCCGTCCTTGGCTCCGGCGGCTGGGGCACTGCTTTGGCCCTGCTGCTGCTGGAAAACGGCCACGACGTGACCCTGTGGTCCTACATGGAGGCCGAATCCGCCGCCCTGCGGGAGAAGCGGGAGAACCCTGTTCTTCCCGGTGTGGCCCTGCCGGAGGAGCTGAAGCTGACTTCCGACATACGCTGTGTGGAGGGCTGCGCCGCCGTAGTCCTGGCCACCCCCTCCTTCGCCGTCCGTACCACCGCCCGGCAGGCCCGGAGCCATATGGACCCCGGTACGGTGGTGGTGTCGGTGTCCAAGGGCGTGGAGAAGGAGACCTCCCTGACCCTCACCGACGTCATTGCCCAGGAGGTGGGGGAGCGCTGCCCGGTGGCGGCCCTCTCCGGCCCCTCCCACGCCGAGGAGGTGGGTCGGAAGGTGCCCACCGCGGTGGTGGCGGCCTCCCGGGACAAGGCGGCGGCCCAGCTGGTCCAGGACCTCTTTATGAGTCCCCGCTTCCGGGTCTATACCACCGACGACGTGGTGGGAGTGGAGCTGGGGGCGGCACTGAAGAACGTCATCGCCCTCTGCGCCGGGGTCAGCGACGGCCTGGGCCTGGGGGACAACACCAAGGCTATGCTCATGACCCGGGGCCTCAGCGAGATCGCCCGGCTGGGGGAGGCCCTGGGAGGCCGGAAGGAGACCTTTGCCGGACTGGCGGGGGTGGGCGACCTCATCGTCACCTGCACCTCCATGCACTCCCGCAACCGCCGCTGCGGCATCGCCATCGGCCAGGGCGTGCCGGTGGACAAGGCAGTGAAGGACATCGGCATGGTGGTAGAGGGCTACTATGCCGCCGCCACCGCCAAGACCCTGGCCGACAAGGCGGGGGTGGAGATGCCCATCACTACGGCGGCCTACCAGGTGCTCTATGAGGGGAAGGACCCTAAGAGCGTGGTGACAGAGCTGATGACGAGAGATAAGAAGTGCGAGAGCGAGGAAAGCTGGGTTTGAGTGCGATAGGCGATGCCATCCGCACGCAAGGAGAAAGTGGCTCACCTCGCAAGCAAAAATCCCCTCCCCATGCTGTTGTCCTGCCGAGGAATACCGCAGGGCTTCCGCCACGTATCAGTGGGTCGCATGAGGAGGGCATTTTTGCTTCTCGGTGTCACGTGATACCACGCGAAAATCATAAATGCAGCCGAAAGCCCCGCGTCCAGTGGACGCGGGGCTTTTCCCATGCCGCGTTATTCTTCCTTCAGCTCAATAGACTCCTCTACCGTCCCGGCGGCCAGGTCGACGGTGTAGGTATACGTCCCCGCCTTGAGGTTGAGGTAGGAAAGCCCCGACAGGAACGTGGCGTATTGGTTCGTATCAAACTGGTAGACGTAGGTGAAAACGGTCTTATCCTCGCTGAGCCAGACGCGGTGGGGCGGGATGGAGCCATACCGGAGGGTGCCCGACAGGACGGGCAGGTGTACCACCTCGCCTGCGCCGTTGGGGGAGCCCTCCTTGAAAATGAGGGTAACATGAGCGCTGGGGAGATAGTTGCCCCTGTCGTCCGTCCCCCCCTCGGAGTGCTGTACCAGAATAGTGCACAGGGGGGTCTCCAGCTGGTGGTCGATCCGCCAGGTGCCGCCTGTCTGTATGGCGTCGTCCAGGGCCTTCCAGTAGGAGTCCTCCAACACCACCGACTGCTCCCCGGTGGCCACGTCCACGGTGTAGGTGTACGTCCCCTTGTCGTGGAGGAGGGTGTTTCCGTTCCACAGCTGCTCGGTAAAACGGTAGGTGTAGGCGACGGTCACCTTATTTTCCGGGTCGGCGGGGTCGGAAAGGGCCTGGATACTGTCCGGCTCCCGGGTGGTGGGGGCGGAGCCGTCGGGGAGCAGCTCGGTGCTGGGCAGAGGCAGGCGGAGAAGCTGGGGCTGGGCGTCCCGGCGGAGGAGGTAGAACTCGTAGTCCCGCTTCTGGGGGTCGCCTCCGGCGGCCTTGTGGCGCAAAATGGTCTCCACCCCATCGGGAAGCTGGGAAGAGGGAAGGGAATAGGCCGACTCGTAGCCCTCCTCGGTCTCCAGGGAACCCAGAATGCCGTGATAGGTGAGGTTCTGCTGGGAGGCGGGGTCGATCTTTGCTGTCACCTCCCCGGTGGCCAGGTCGGCGGTGTAGGTGTATTCCCCGGCCTCGTGGAGGAGCTCGCCGTAATATTCCAACGCCTCGGGGAAGTAGTAGGAGTAGACAAGCTTTGTGCCGTCCCCGCTGAGGGATAAGCTGTCCGGGGCCCAGGTGGTGGCGTCACTCCAGGAGTAGCCATTGCCGAACGCCGTGCTGGGCAGGAGCAGCCGCTTTGCCTTTCCACCGTCTTTGGGGAGCACGTCCAGGCGGTAGTCCCTGTCGTCGTCCCACCAGCTGACAGGCTTCCACCGCAGAAATACGGTGCAGCCGGGGGCCTCTAACTGCTGCTCGATGGTGTAGCCCACCCCCTGGGTCAGCAGGGTCAGCTGGTTTTCATAGGTGAGGGGGTCGTCCCTCTCTACGGTCTGTCCAGTGGCCAGGTCTACTACGCAGGTATGGACGCTGTCGTCGTAGTAGTAGACGTAGGTGAAGCTCTTGCCGTCGTCGCTGAGGCCCATGACCTCGGGCGGCTCCCGGTGTTTGTTGCTCATGGGATTGGGGATGGGGCAGTCGATCCTGGTTCCATTCCCCAGGGCGGAGCCGGGCTTGTAGATGAGAGTCACGTTGCCCTTGGGGGAGTACATGGCCCCGCCCCGATCATAGACAAAGGCGGTGCAGGTATCGGACTCGTAGGTCTTCTCGCTCTCCTCGATGTAGGTAAAGCCGGTCCGCAGGTCGATGACGGCCTGCTCGTAGCCACTGGGGGTGGCGGGCGGAGTAGTCAGACGCTGAGTAGGGTCGAGAACACGGGCCACCATGACGGCGCACTCCGCCCGGGTCAGCTCCTTGTCTGCCTGGAAGGTGCCGAAGCTGTCGGTGCCGTTCAAAATGCCCGCCTCGTAGAGGGAGTAGATGTTTTCGTTGTACTCGCTGCGCTCCAGGTCGGGGATGCGGGGGACGTCGAAAAATTTTTCCAGTTCCCCGGCGGCCACCGCCAGGGCGCGGGCAAAGGTGATCCGGTCCGTGGGGCCGGGGGCGGATGTGGATGTGCACCAGTCCACCAGAACGTCAAAGCCGTCGGCGCTGTCCAGTCCCCACTGGTAGGCGGTGTAGACCGCGTCCCGGTACCACTTGTCCGGGGTGGGGAGTTCCCCGGCGTCCGCCGGGGCCTTTTCCATGGTCCCGTCCCCGCCCCGCCGGAGGTCATAGAGCCGCAGGGCCAGGGTGAGGCACTCCGGGTCGGTGAGCTGAAGAGCAGGGGAGAAAAGCCCCTCCCCGGTGCCCACCATGACCCCGCGCTCGGCGCAGGCGGTCACACCCTGATCGTACCAGCACCCGGAGAGCACGTCGGAGAAGCGGTCATTGAGGGGGGCGGGTGTAAAGTTCCCGGACTGGTCGATGGTCCCCACCGTGCCGTCTTCCCGCGTGACCTGGGCGTGTCCGGTCTCGTCAAAGGGCTCCGCGCTGGCAAAGACGGCCCAGAAAATGGAGCCGGAGGGGGGATATTCGGTGTCATATTGGGTGGCCTTATAGCCCCACAGGCCGTTTCCAATATCGCCGTCATAGAGGTACGGCTCCCAGGTTTGGCTGGCGGCGATCAGGGCATTCATCTCCTCCTCCTCGCTCATTTGCGGGGGGAGGGACAGGGAGAGTTCCATGGCGGTTTCGCTGGGGTAGATGCACCGCCGGAGGACGCTGCCATCGTAGTTGAAGGCCCCGTACTTGCCGTCCTTCTGCGCATGGAGGATGTGCGGCGCGTAGTAGGCGGGGGCGGGAGCGGAGATATAGTCATACGCAAAGGGAATGACGGCGTTGCCGTTTCTGTCCACCGCGCCGTACAGCTCCCTGCCGTCCACCAGCTTTTTGTTGACCCCCAACTGGTGGAAGGGATAGTCCTCCAAAAAGCAGAAGTCGGTGATAAAGGCGCTGTCGGCGGGGCGGAAGTAGGCCCGCAGCCCTTCCAGGTCACGGACAAGGGCAATGCCGTCCTCGCCCATGTCAATGTAGTCGTACTTTCCCAGGGGGAGGACAAAATTTCCCCTCTGATCAATAAGGCAGTAATCGTAATGCCAGTCATCCCCCGAGGTGATGATCTTCCGGGCTACGGCAAAGCCGTCGGTGAAGCTACTGATGTACTCATACTCCTTGGGGAGAATGGTGACAACGCCCTCGCCCTCCACATAAGTATCCAGCCCCCAGCGCATGGTATCGGGGTCGTAAACTTTCTGGGGTGGGGGTGAGTAGGACTCCTCTTCCTCCGCCAAAGCGGCAGGGAGGAGGGACGCACAGAGGGAGAGGGACAAGAGCAAAGAGAGCAGTTTCTTTTTCATGGTGTGCCCCTCCTAAAATAAATAGTTTTATCATTATATCATGTTCCTTCTCTTGTGTAAAGGCGAGGGGGCGTTGGAAAATTTCCCTTCATAAATGCGGACAACCCCTCATAGATTGTCTCAACGAAACACCAAAGAGGAGGCGTGAACATGGAAGCGTTCGATCAGGTCTGCGCCCTGCTGCCCCCCCATCTCCGCCGGAGCGCCGAGACCCTGCCCGCCCTCATCACCCGCCGGGTGGAGGAGGTCCGTCTGCGCTGCGGGAGGAGGGCTGCCCTCACGGTAAAAGGGGACGAGCTACCTCTGCCCTGGCCCGAACCCATTACCCGCCGGGACCTGGAACTGGTGGTGGAGATCGCCACCCAGGCCAGCGCCCACGCCGCCCTGGAACGGGTACGGCAGGGTTGGTTCACCGTTCGGGGGGGCCACCGCATCGGCCTGTGCGGCAGCGTGGCGGCGGAGGACGGGAGGGTGAAGAACCTGCGGTGTCTGTCCTCCCTCAATATCCGGGTGGCCCACGCTGTCCCCGGCTGCGGGGAGGAGGTAGTGAAGGCGCTGATGCAGGGGGGAGAATTCCCTTCCACCCTGCTCCTGGCCCCGCCGGGGGGCGGGAAAACCACCCTTCTCCGTGACATGGTACGGCTGCTCTCCGCTGGGTACAGCGCCCGCCCTCTCCGGGTGGGCCTCTGTGACGAGCGGGGGGAAGTGGCCGCCCTGTGGGAAGGGGAGCCACAGTTCGACGTGGGGGAGCGCACCGACATGCTGGAGGGCTGTCCCAAGGCTCAGGGATTGATGATCCTTCTCCGGGGCATGAATCCACAGGTGCTTTCCTGCGACGAGATCACCGACGCCGCCGACTGCGCCGCCCTGGGCCAATGCGCGGGGTGCGGGGTAAAGCTGCTTGCCACCGTCCACGCCAAGGACGTGGACGACCTTGGCCGCAAGGAGGTCTACCGGGAGCTGCTCCGCCGGGGCATTTTTGAAAAGGCGGTGATCCTTGCCCCCGACCACTCCTTCCGGGTGGAGACGCTGCCATGCTGAGGCTGCTGGGCGCTGGGCTGGTCATCGGCGGCGGAGCCTGGGCGGGCCTGGGCGCGGCGGGAGAGCTTGACCGGCGGGCCAGGGCCCTGGACGCCTGGGCGGACGCATTAGAGCTGATGGAGAGCGAGCTTTCCTTCCGTCTGAGCGCCATGCCCGAGCTGACGCGGCGGCTGTCCGTCAGCGCGCGGGAGCCGGCAAGAGCGAGCTTCCTCGCCCTTCAAAAGGGGCTGGAGCGGCTGGGGGAGACCTCCTTTGAGGAGCTGTGGCGGCAAGCCCTGACCGCCCATCCCGGCCCCCTGAGGGGGGAGGAGCTGGACGTGCTGCTGGCCCTGGGGGCGGTGCTGGGCCGCTACGGCTGGGCCGACCAGTGTCGGAGCCTGGAAAGCGCCTGCCGGAGCTTGCGGGAGCGTTCGGTCCAGGTCCGGGAGGAGCTGCGGCAAAAGGGAAAGGCTTACGCCGCCCTGGGGGTGAGCCTGGGGGCGTTTTTGACCATTTTACTGCTGTGATGGGAGAAAAGGTATGGACGTGGATTTTATTTTCCGCATCGCGGCCATTGGCATTCTGGTGGCGGTGCTCAATCAGGTGCTCTCCCGCTCGGGCCGGGACGAGCAGGCCATGATGACCACCCTGGCGGGGCTGGTGGTGGTGCTGATGATGGTGGTTCAGAAGATCAACGAGCTTTTCCTTCTGGTGAAGGGGCTGTTTGGACTGTGAGGAAGTATGGATATTTTCAAGCTTGCCGCCCTGGCGGTGACTGCCGCCCTCTGCGCCCTGGTCATCCGAAAACAGGTGCCCGAGCTGGCGGTGGTGCTGGCCCTGACGGCGGGGTGTCTGCTGCTGGGCCAGACGGTGGAGGCCTTTTCCGCCGTCCGGGGCCTGGCGGACAGGCTCTCCCGGGCGGGACAGCTATCATCGGAGGTTTGGACCCCGGTATGGAAGACGGTGGGCATCGGTATCGTCACCCGGCTCTCCGCCGCCGTCTGCCGGGACGCGGGGGAGGGCAGCGTAGCCGCCTTTTTGGAGACCGCCGGGGCCGTGCTGGCCCTGCTGTGCGCCCTGCCCCTCATGGAGGCGGTGCTGGAGACCCTTGGCGCGCTCTTATAGCCGCCCTGGTTTTGCTGCTGGCCCTGACCCCGGTGGCCTGGGGGGCGGAGGGGACGCTGGAGGGGGAGGGGCAGCTCTCCGCCGCGGTAGGGCTGGATGCGCTCCAGAGCGCCGCGGGAGCCTATCTGAACGGGTACCTCAACGCCGCCGCCCTCACCGGCGCCGACCTGGGCGCCGGAGCGGGGGCCATTTTGAACGGCCAGCGCGCCGCCATCCCCGGTATCCTGAAGGGGGTGGGGCGCAGCGGAGCCATGCTGATGCTGGTGGCCCTGCTCTGCGGTCTGGCGGGGAGCGTCAAGGGGGAGCTGGGCTTCGGCGGACTGGACCCTTACCGCTTGGCGGGGGCGGCGGCGGTGTGTGCCATTGCGGTGGTGGATGTGAATTCCATGATGAGCCTTGGCCGGGAAGCCCTGGAGCAGATGAAGAGCTTTTCCGCCCTGCTGCTGCCCACCGTCACCGCCGCCTGCGCCGCCGCGGGAGCCCCGGCGTCGGCGGTGGCCCGTCAGGGGGCCGCCCTCATCTTTTTCGACCTGCTCATCTCCCTCTCTGAGCGGTTTCTTCTGCCCCTTGTTTACGCCTACATTGCCGCCGTCACCGCCGCCGCGGCCCTGGACAACGACGGACTGCGGCGGCTGGGGGGGCTTATCAAGGGGGCGTGTACCGGGCTTTTGACCGGGCTGCTCACCCTGTTCGTCTTTTACCTCACCTTTACCGGGGCGGTGGCGGGAAACGCCGACGCCCTGGCCCAGAAGGCGGCCAAGACCGCCCTCTCCGGTATGGTGCCCGTGGTGGGAAGCATTCTCTCCGACGCCGCCGAGACTGTGGTGGCGGGAGCGGGCGTGCTGAAGGGGACGGTTGGGGTGGTGGGGTTGCTGGCCGTCCTGGCGATCTGCCTGACCCCTTTTTTGCGGCTGGGACTGCACTACATCGCCTATAAGTGCGCCGCCGCCCTCTCGGCCACCGCCGCCCCCGGCTTTGCCGCGGGGCTGATCGACGCCATAGGCTCGGCCTTCGCCCTGATGGTGGGCATGGTGGGGGGTAGCGGGGTCATCCTCTATGTGGCCCTTGTCACGTCGGTAAAGGCGGTGGGGGGATGAGCTTTCTGCGGGAGTGGCTGCTGGGCGTCACCGCCGCCGCCCTGGCGGTGGCCCTGGCCCAGGCGTTGACCCCGGAGGGGACGGTAAAAAAGCTGCTGCGCATCACCGGCGGACTGGTGCTTCTGCTGGCGGTGGTGCGGCCCTTGAAGGGCCTTGTCCCCGAGGTCCTGCCCCAGCCGGGGGAGATGGCCCCCGGCGTGGAGACGGCCCAGACGGCGGGGGAGGAAGTGATGAAAACCCTCATAGCCCAAAAGGTGGGCGCATATATTTTGGACAAAGGCTCCGCCCTGGGCTGTCCCTGCACCGCCCAGGTGACTGTGGCGGAGGATGAAAACGGCTGGGCCGTCCCCTGGGCGGTGGAGCTGCGGGGAGAGTGGACGGCAAACGGGAAGAAGGAGTTATCCCGTCTGATCGCCCAGGAGCTGGACATTCCCGAGGAACGGCAGACATTTCTGGAGGAGACGCCATGAAAATGGGAGCATGGGGCAAGCGGGCTTCGGCACTGCTGCAAAAGTATAAATACGTTCTTCTGGTGGCCCTGGTGGGAGTGGTCCTTCTGCTGTGGCCCTCCGGAGGGGGGGAGGCCATGGCCCAGGCCCCGCCGGCGGCGGCCCCGGCGGACCAGTTCCAGACCACCGCTCTGGAGCGGCGGCTGGAGGAGGCCCTGTCCCGCGTCTCCGGGGCGGGGGAGGTGTCGGTGGTGCTCACCCTGAAGGAGACCCCCCGGCAGGTGGTGGCCCAGGACGGCTCGGCCACCGAGGGAAACGGCCAGACCAGCCGGGAGCTGACCACGGTGTTGGCCTCCGGCGGCTCCGGCACCCAGGAGCCGGTGCTCTTGCAGCAGCTCTCCCCGGTCTACCAGGGGGCCTTGGTGGTGGCCCAGGGAGGCGGCGACCCCAATGTGCGGCTGGCGCTGAGTGGAGCGGTCTCCGCCCTTACCGGGCTGGGAGCGGATAAAATAGCCATTTGCGCGGGCAAATGAACCATTACAAAGCAATCAATTAGGAGGAGGAAAAAAGTATGAAGCTCTGGAAACGTAACGCGGTGGTGGCCGCCATCGTCCTGTTCGTGTGTGTGGCGGTCTACCTCAACTGGTCCTATCAAAAGGAGGAGACCAATGTGGGTAAGACCCTGGGCCAGGCCGCCCTGGTCTCGTCCCGCACCGACGACCCCCTGCTCCCGGCGGCCTCTTCCGCTCCCGGTGGCGAGCCGACTGCCTCCGCTGCGCCCACCACTACTGCCAGCGGGTATTTCGCCTCGGCCCGGCTCAACCGCCAGCAGGCCAGGGACAACGCCCTGGCCATGCTTCAGGACACCCTGTCCAGCGAGGGGGCGGAGGAGACGGCCAAACAGGACGCCGGAGCCGCCATTGAGACCCTGGCCGCCTCCACCGTCTCCGAGGCCCAGATCGAGAACCTGGTGGTAGCCAAGGGGTACGCCGACTGCATCAGCTTCATCAGCGACGCGGGGGTGTCAGTGGTGGTGTCGGCCACCGAGAACGGCCTTCAGAGCGCCGACGTGGCCCGGATCACCGAGATCGTCACCGGGGAGACCGGGGTCCCCGCCAGCCAGATCACCATCATCGAGGCCCAGGGGTAACGCCGTTGAAAAATTCACTGTTGTAATTTCCTTTTTTTGTGGTATGATAAAGAATAAGAAAACCCACATGGAAGGATGCGTGGCGCAAATGGCCGATGGAAAAGAGTACATCTCCTGTCCCGATGAGCTGGGGACCATTCATATTTCGGAGGACGTGCTGGCTGTGACCGCCGCCGCCGCCGCGCTGGAGGTGGAGAACGTAGGCTCTCTGGCCGGGAACCTGGGCGGCGACATCGTGGAGTTGCTGGCGGGGAAGAAGAACCTGAGCCGGGGCGTCCGGGTGGGCGTCACCGAAGGCAGCGTCAGCGTGGACATCTCCCTGCTGGTGAAGTACGGCGCTTCCGTACAGGAGACCGCCAAGACGGTCCAGGACGCGGTGGCGGTGGCCATCGAGAATGCCAGCGGCCTCAACGTGGAGGGGGTCAACGTCCATGTGGCCGGGGTGACCCTGGACCGGAGCAAGAAGACCCGCCAGGGCTGAAAAACCGAAAAGGATCGGAGCGGCAAAAGCCGCTCCGATTTTTTATGCTCTGGGCCATTTTAGGGGTTTTCATTTTGCATAAATGGGTGTATACTTTGGATAAGCAAAAAATGGGCGGGTGTGCCCATAAAAAGATGACCGGGCCGCCGCGCCCAGGGAGGGTCCCCCATGACAAGAAGCAATGCCAGAGAGCTGGCCGTTCACTTCGTATTTGAGATGAGCTTCACCCGACAGACCGCCGAGGAGCTGCTGGGCGAGGCGCTGACGCGCCCCATCTTTGAGAGGATCGGGAAAGAGGAACCCCTCTATGCCGAATTTCCCAACGTGGACCAGCGGGAGTACATAGAAACGCTGGTCCGGGGGGTGGAGGACCACCGGGAGGAGCTGGACGGTTATATCTCCCAATACGCCATTGGCTGGAACTTCTCCCGGCTGCCCAGGGTGACGGTGTCTATTCTGCGGGTATGCATGTTTGAGATATTGTATATGGGCGACGTGCCCAACGCCGCCGCCATCAACGAGGCGGTGGAGCTGACCAAGCGCTATGAGCAGCCGGAGATGGCCGCCTTCGTCAACGGGATCTTAGGCTCTTTTGTCCGCTCCGGGCCGTTGCCCCAGACCCAGGTGGCCGCCCCCGCCCCGGAGACCTTCTCTCCCGAGGAGGGCCTATGACCGCCCTGGGCCTGGACACCAGCAATTACACCACCTCCGCCGCCGTCTTTGACGGAGAAAGCGGCCTCAACGCGGGAAAGCTCCTCTCGGTCAAACCGGGGGAGCTGGGCCTGCGCCAGTCCGACGCTCTCTTCCAGCACGTGAAGGCCCTGCCGGAGCGGATGGAGGAGCTGCGGCGGGCGGGGGCGCTGGAGAACGTCTCCGCCGTGTGCGCATCCACCCGGCCCAGAGCGGTGGAGGGGTCCTATATGCCCTGCTTTTTGGCGGGGGAGAGCCTGGGCCGGTCCCTGGCCCAGGCGTTGGACGTACCCTTCTTCGCCGTCTCCCACCAGCAGGGGCACCTGGCCGCCGCGGCCTGGTCGGCGGGGCGGATGGAGCTGCTGGACGCGCCCTTTCTGGCCTGGCACCTCTCCGGGGGGACCACCGAGCTTCTCTATGTGGAGCCGGAAGGGGTCAACGTGAACGCCCGGCGCATCGGCGGCACCAGCGACATCTCGGCGGGGCAGCTCATTGACCGCTGCGGGGTGCTGCTGGGCCTTCCTTTCCCGGCGGGGAAGGCCCTGGACGAGCTGTCCCGGAGCTGTACCGACAGGCCAAGGCCTCTGCGCCGGAGGCTGGATGGGCTGGAATTTTCCCTCTCCGGCGTGGAGAACCAGATCAAGGAGCGCTTGGAGAGCGGCGGGGAGCCGGAGAAGGTGGCCGCCTTCTGCCTGGACACGGTGGCCCAGGTGGTCCGGGAAGCCACAGTGGAGGCCCAAAACCGCTATCCCGGCCTACCAGTGCTCTGCTCGGGGGGCGTGGCCTCCAACACCCGGCTTCGCTATGTGCTGACGGAGCTTTGTCAGGCCATCTTCGCCCAGCCCAAATATTCGACAGACAACGCCATGGGGACGGCCATTCTGGGCCGCCGCATGCTGTGTAAAAGAAAGGGGTAATTGTAATGCCGTCTATGGAACTGCTCATCAACTGGATCGTGGCCCTGTGCGTGGTGTTTCTCTTCTTTGTGGGGCTTTACCTGGTGGTCAAAGCGGCGGTGCGCTCGGGCATGAAGGAGGCCGCCCGGGAGCTGGGCCGGGAGGTGGCGAAAAAGGTCTGGGACGAGGACGATAAGGCGTGAAAATGCCTGTCTACTCGGTCTCCCAGGTCAACGGCCACATTCGGGACCTGCTGGACGCCGACCCGGCTCTGTCCGGGCTGTTTATCCGGGGGGAGCTGTCCAATTATAAGATGTACCCCTCCGGCCACCACTACTTTTCCCTGAAGGATGAGGGAGGCTCCCTGCGGTGCGTCATGTTCCGCCGGGAAGCCTCCATGCTCCGCTTCAAGCCCCAGAACGGCATGAAGGCGGTGGCCTTTGGCCGGGTGGCGGTCTATCCCCGGGACGGGCAATACCAGCTCTATGTCACCACCCTCACCCCCGACGGGGTGGGGGACCTCCACGAGGCCTTTGAGCGGCTGAAGGAAAAGCTCTCCGCCAAGGGCTACTTCGACGAGGCGCATAAAAAGCCCATTCCCCAGTTCCCCCGGCGCATCGCCCTGGTGACCTCCCCGGCGGGGGCGGCGGTGCGGGACATGATCCGTATTTTAGGCGCCCGCTGGCCTATGGCCCAGGTCTATGTGGTGCCCTGCCGGGTCCAGGGGGCGGAGGCTCCGGGGGAGATCGCCGCCGCCATTGCCTGGGTCAACGCCCAGAGCGCCGCCGACGTTATCATCACCGGGCGGGGCGGCGGGTCCATGGAGGACCTGTGGTGCTTCAACGACGAGCTGGTGGCCGACGCCATTTACGCCTCCCATATTCCCGTCATCTCCGCCGTGGGCCATGAGCCCGACGTGACCATTGCCGACTATGTCGCCGACCTGCGGGCCGCCACCCCCTCCAACGCCGCCGAGCTGGCCGTTCCCGACCAGAGCGAGCAGTATGAGCGCCTGGCGCAGCTCACCCGGCGGCTGGGCAAGGCCATGGACCACCGCCTTACCGGGGCCAGAGCAGAGCTGGAGAGGGCGTCCCGCAGCCGTCTGCTCCAGGACCCCATGACCTGGGTGGGGGACCGGCGGATGCTGCTGGACCGCCAGCGGGACAGGCTCTGCCGAGGCTTACAGATGAGCCTTGGCGTTCACCGGGAGGATATGGCGCGGCTGTCGGCCTCCCTGGACGCCCTCAGCCCCCTGAAGGTGCTGGGCCGGGGCTACTCCATCGCCTACGGCCCCCGGGGCGTGGTGAAGTCCAAAAAGGACGTGAAGAGCGGCGAGACATTAAAGCTGAAAGTCTCCGACGGGGACATTTCTTGTGTTGTAAAGGAGTGAGCGCCATGCCCACGAAAAAACCCACCTTTGAACAGGCCATGGCCCGGCTGGAGGAGATCGTCACCGCCCTGGAGAAGGGGGACGCCCCCCTGGAGGAGGCGTTGGCGCTCTTTGAGGAGGGCACCGGCCTGATGAAGCAGTGCTCCCAGGCCCTGGACCAGGCGGAGCAGAAGGTAGCCAAGCTGTATCCCGCCGCCGACGGCACGCCCGCCGAGGCGCCTATGGAGGAGCCGGAATGAATTTTAACGAGCGATACGCCGCCGATAAGGAATTGATCGAAAAGGCGCTTCACAGCCTGCTCCAGGGTAAGGAGCCTCACGGCGACATCTATGACGCCATGAACTACTCCCTCCTGGCCGGGGGTAAGCGGCTGCGGCCTGTTCTGACCCTGGAGTGCTGCCGCCTGTGCGGCGGTACGGACATCCAGGCCCTCTCTTTGGCCTGCGCGGTGGAGATGGTCCACACCTACTCCCTCATCCATGACGATCTTCCCTGCATGGACGACGACGACCTGCGCCGGGGCAAGCCGACGAACCATATGGTCTACGGCGAGGCCACGGCGGTGCTGGCCGGGGACGGTCTGCTCACCGCCGCCTTTGAGACCGCGCTGAACGCGGCGGCCTATCTCCCGGCCCAGCAGGTGGTGGAGGCCGCCCAGACCCTCGCCAGGGCCGCCGGAGCGGCGGGCATGGTGGGGGGCCAGATACTGGACATGGCGGGGGAGGGCCGCGCCCTGGCCCTCGGCGAAGTGGAGGAGCTTCAGCGGCTGAAGACCGGGGCGCTCATTGCCGCCGCCGCCGAGCTGGGCTGCATCGCCGCCGGAGGGAGCGAAGTGCAGAGAGCCGCCGTGCGTACTTATGCGGAGAAGCTGGGCCTTGCCTTCCAAATTCGGGACGATATGCTGGACGTGACGGCCACCGCCGAGGAGCTGGGCAAGCCCATCGGCTCCGACGCGGAGTCGGGGAAGAGCACCTTTGTCACCCTGAAGGGACTGGATGAGTGCGGCGAGCTGGTGGAGAGGCTGACCGGGGAGGCGGAGGCCGCCCTGGCGGGCTTCGAAAGCCCGGAGTTTTTGCTTGCGCTGGCCCGGAGCCTTGTGGACCGGAAGAGCTGAGAGAAAAACCAAACGCGAGAGAAGAGGAAGCTGTGTGAGAAGTATTTTCATGGGAAATCTGATCCTGAGCCTTTCCATCCTGGCCTGGGCCGTGGCTCAGGTCTCCAAGTTTTTTGTGAACCTGGCCACCAGCGGCGAGCGGGACTGGCACTATCTGCTTACCGGCGGCGGGATGCCATCCTCCCACTCGGCCACGGTGTGCGCCTGTGCCTCGTCGGTGGCCTATTTTCACGGTTTTGGCTCCACATATTTCGCCCTGGCCGCCGTGCTGGCGGTGGTGGTGATGTACGACGCCTTCAACGTCCGCCGGGAGACGGGTAAACAGGCCAGGGTCCTCAACTATATCATGAAAAACTGGCCCCAGATGAAGCCGGAGGAGATCTTTGACAAGGCGCTGAAGGAGCTGGTGGGCCACACCCCCTTACAGGTGTTCATGGGTGCCCTGCTGGGGGTCGCCGTGGGCTGGGGCGGGAGCTGGCTCTTTTTACGGGCCTGAGGGCGGACGGAAGGACCGTCCCCCTGCCCGGCGGAAGTCCCGTATAGTAGAGTAATATCACGAAAGAGAGGGGGGCTTCCATGCTTTCCATTCCAAATGACCTGCATCTCATCAATGACGCGGAGGCCTCTGCCCTCTGTGCCCAGCTTCGTTCCCGGCTGGTAGAGGTCACGGCGAAGAACGGCGGGCACCTGGCCTCCAACCTGGGGGCGGTGGAGCTGACGGTGGCCCTCCACCGGGTCTTTGCCCCCGAGCGGGACCGTATCGTCTTCGACGTGGGCCACCAGTGCTATTGCCATAAGATGCTCACGGGCCGGGACGGAGCCATGGACACCCTGCGGACCTTTGGGGGCCTCAGCGGCTTCCCCAAGCCGGGGGAGAGCGTCTGCGACGCCTTTGTGGTGGGCCACGCCTCCACGGCGGTGTCGGCGGCGGTAGGCATGGCCCGGGCCAGGACCATCCAGAAAAAGAATTATTACGTGGTCGCCCTCATGGGTGACGGCGCTTTGACCGGGGGCCTTGCCTACGAGGGCCTTTCCGACGCGGGCGACAGCGGAGAGCCGTTGCTGGTCATTCTCAACGACAACGGCATGTCCATCACCCAGAGCGTGGGCGGCGTGGCCGAGCACCTGGCCCGACAGCGGCTCAAGCCCCAGTACCTCAGCTTCAAGCGGGGCTACCGGAAGGTGATGCAGGGCTTTTCTCTGGGCCGGCATATCTACAGGGTGACGCACAAAATAAAGACCGCCGTGAAGGAGACTCTGCTGCCCTGTTCTCTTTTTGAGGACATGGGCTTTACCTATTTAGGCCCGGTGGACGGCCACGACGTGAAGGGCCTGACCCGGCTGATGACCTATGCCAGAGAGCTGGACGGACCGGTGCTTCTCCACGTCCGCACGGTGAAGGGCAAGGGCTACGCCCCTGCCGAGGCCGAGCCGGACCGGTTCCATGGGGTGGGAAGCTTCGACCCGGAGACGGGAAAGGCCCTGACATCCTCAGGAGAGAACTTTTCCAATGTGTTTGGCGGCGAGCTTTGCCGTCTGGCGGAGAAAAATGACAGGCTGTGCGCCGTGACGGCGGCCATGTGTCCCGGCACGGGACTGACCGGGTTTTCCAAACAGTTCCCGGAGCGGTTTTTTGACGTGGGCATCGCCGAGGGCCACGCCGTCACCATGTGCGCCGGGATGGCAAAGCAGGGGATGGTCCCGGTCTTCGCCGTCTACTCCACCTTCCTCCAGCGCGCCTATGACATGCTCCTCCACGACGTGGCCCTCCAGGGTCTCCATGTGGTGCTGGGTGTGGACCGGGCGGGGCTGGTGGGAGAGGACGGAGAGACCCACCACGGCGTGTTCGACGTGGGCTTTCTGGACACCGTTCCCGGCATGACCGTGCTCGCCCCCGCCTCTTATGCCGAGCTGCGGGGGATGCTGGACTACGCCGTCAACACGGTGAAGGGACCCGCTGCCATCCGCTACCCCAGAGGGGGAGAGGGCGCCTGGCAGGGAAGCTGGGACGGGGAGGCCGCCACTCTTTTGCAGGAGGGGGAGCATCTGACCCTGGCGGGCTACGGGACCCAGGTAAACGCCCTCTTGGAGGCGGCGGAGCTGCTCCGTCGCAGCGGTATCCATGCCGAGGTGGTCAAGCTGAATATCCTCACCCCCACCCCGGCGGAGCTGCTGGGGCAGTCGGTGAAAAAGACCGGGCAGCTCTGGCTGTGCGAGGAGGCCATGGCCTCCAATTGCGTGGGGAAGCGGGCCGCGGCCATCCTGGCCCAGAAGGGCCTCACGCCGGACAGGCTGGTGCTGCGGAATCTGGGCGATACCGTTCCCCGGCAGGGCACCACGGCCCAGCTTCAAAAGCTGTCCGGCCTGGACGGAGAGAGTATCGCCAGAGACGTTTTGGAGGTGTGGGAGCGTGAAAAAGCGGCTGGACGTGCTTCTGGTTGAGAAGGGACTCATTGAGTCCCGCCAGAAGGCCCAGGCCCTCATCATGGCGGGAGAGGTGTACGTGGGCGGCCAAAGGGTGGATAAGGCGGGCGCTCCCACCGCCGAGGACGCCGCCATCGAGGTCCGGGGCGGCGGCATGAAGTATGTCAGCCGGGGCGGCTATAAGCTGGAAAAGGCCATGGCGGCCTGGCCCATCACCCTTACAGGGGCGGTGTGCGCCGACATCGGGGCCTCCACCGGGGGCTTTACTGACTGTATGCTCCAAAACGGAGCGGAGAAGGTCTACGCCGTGGACGTGGGCTACGGGCAGTTTGCCTGGAAGCTGCGCCAGGACCCCCGGGTGGTCTGCCTGGAGCGGACCAACGCCCGGTATCTTACCGCGGAGCAAATTCCCCAGCCGTTAAGCTTTTTCAGCGTGGACGTGTCCTTCATCTCCCTGAGCCTCATCCTCCCGCCCCTGCGGCCCCTTATGGCGCCGGGAGGCGAGGCGGTGTGCCTTGTGAAGCCCCAGTTCGAGGCGGGCCGGGACAAGGTGGGCAAGAAGGGGGTCGTCCGGGACAAAGGCGTCCACCTGGAGGTGTTGGAGCATTTCCTGGACCACGCCAAGACTGCCGGATTTACGGTAAAAGGGATGACCTATTCCCCCATCCGGGGACCGGAGGGGAACATCGAATACTTAGGCTGGCTCTCCACAGAGGAGGGGCAGGGCTGGGCGGGAGACCTCCGGGAGTTGGTGGAGGCGTCCCACAGCCATTTGGAGGAGAAAGAGACCGGAGAGGAGGGAGGAGAGGCATGAAAGTGGTGTTGAGCCCTAACCCGTACCGGGACAAGGGGCTGAAGACCGCCATAGAGGCGGAGGCCATTCTGCGCAAGTCGGGGGCGGAGACTTGCATGTGCCTGCCCTTTGACCTAGGCCGGGACAGGGCGGAAATTCCGCCGGAGCTGGAGTTTCTCCCTGTGGACCAGGCCCTGAAGGGGGCCGGGGTGCTGGTGTGTTTCGGCGGAGACGGCACCATCCTCCACGCCGCCAAGAGCGCCCAGGCCCACCGGGTGCCCATTCTGGGGGTGAACCTGGGCAGCGTAGGGTTCATGGCCGAGCTGGAGAGCGGAGAGCTGGACCGGCTGAAGCTGGTGGTGGAGGGCCGCTACCGACTGGAGGAGCGGATGATGCTGGACGTCACCGTCCGCCGGGATGGACGGGTCATCCACCGGGACATGGCCCTCAACGACGCGGTGGTCACAAAGGGGGCGGTGGCCCGGATCATCGACCTGGATGTGAAGGCCGACGGCGTGCTGGTCAGCCGCTTTTCCGGGGACGGGGTGGTGGTGTCTACCCCCACCGGCTCCACCGCCTACTCCATGTCGGCGGGGGGACCTATCGTGGAGCCTACCTCGGAGAATATCGCCGTCACTCCCATCTGTCCTCACGCCCTCTATGCCCGCTCGTACATCTTAGACCGCAGCCGCATGGTGACCGTCACCCCCGGGGAGCATTCCCGGCGGACGGCCTATCTGTCGGTGGACGGCTCCAAGGCGTTCCGGCTGGCCGACCATGACCAGGTGGAGCTGCGCCGGGCCAGGGGCAAGGCGCGGCTGGTGCGGCTGACGGACCGCAGCTTCTACACCGTCCTCAACCAAAAATTAGGGAGGCGCTGAGCATGAAGAGCAAACGCCAACAGGAAATTTTGGACATTATCTCCTCCTATGAGATCGAGACCCAGGAGCAGCTTTTGGAGCGGCTGCGGGAGCGGGGCATCGAGACCACCCAGGCCACCGTCTCCCGGGACATCAAGCAGCTCCACCTGGTGAAGGAGCTGTCCGCGGGAGGGGTGTCCAAGTACGCCGTCTCCCACCACAGAGCCAATGCCGGCTTTGCCGGACGGCTGCGGACCATCTTCCGGGAGGCGGTGGTTTCCTACGACGCGGCCCAGAACATCGTGGTGATCAAGACCATTTCTGGCCTGGCCAACGGCGCGGCGGAGACCCTGGACAACATGGATATCCCCGAGCTGGTAGGCTCCCTGGCGGGGGACAACACCATTATCCTCATCATGCGTACGGGCGAGGCGGCGGCGGAGTTCTGCGGGGAGCTTCGGGAGATGCTTGCGTAAAAAGGAGGGAGCTTTATGCTCTCCATTCTTCATATTGAGAATATCGCCGTCATCGAATCGGCGGACATCGCCTTCGGCGGGGGCTTCAACGCCCTCACCGGCGAGACCGGCGCGGGCAAATCCATCGTGGTGGACGCCATGAGCGCCGTCACCGGGGAGCGCACCAGCCGGGAGCTGATCCGTACCGGGGCCTCCTCCGCCCTTGTCACCGGGGCCTTCACAGGGGTGAAGACCCTGCCCTGGATGGAGGAGAACGGCCTTGGCCCGGATGAGAACGGCGAAATATTACTCCAGCGGGAGATACTGCCCGACGGGAAGAATCTCTGCCGGGTGAACGGCAGACCCGTGACGGTGGCCCAGCTCCGGGAGCTGGGGCGGCGGTTGCTCAACATCCACGGCCAGCACGACGGCCAGCAGCTTTTGGACGAGAGCTGCCATCTGAGTTATTTAGACCGTTTTGCCGGGGACGGGACGGAGCTGGAGACCTATCAGGCTTCCTACGCCGCCCTCGCCGCCCTGGATAAGCGCATTGCCGCGCTGCGGATGGACGAGGGAGAGAAGGCCCGGAAGGTGGATACCCTCCAGTTTCAAATTGGAGAACTGGAACGCTCGGAGCTGTCCGCCGGGGAAGAGGAGGCGCTGCTGGAGCGCCGGGACGTGCTCCGCAACGCCTCCGACCTCAGCGAGGCCGCCCAGGGGGCCAGCTTTGCCCTCTCCGGGGACGAGGACGCCCCCGGCGCCGCCGCGCTGCTGATGGAGGCGGAGGCGGCTCTGGAGCGGATCGCCGGGGTCAGCCCGGAGCTGGACGCTCTGCGGGAGACCATCACCGACTGCCGCTGCCAGGTCCAGGACGCCGCCGACACCGCCCGGGACCTCCGGGGCGGCTTCGACTTCGAGCCGGGGGAGCTGGATGAGTTGGAGGGAAGGCTGGACCTTCTCTACCGGCTGAAGAAGAAGTACGGCTCCAGCGTGGAGGAAATGATAGACTATTTGGAGCGCTGCCGGAAGGAGCTGGACGAGATCCAGTTTGCCGGCGACGCCCTTTTGCGTCTGGAAAAGGAGCGGGAGGCCGTCCTGGCCCAGGCCCGGAAGCTGGCCCAGGCCCTTTCGGAGAGTAGGAAAAGGGCCGGAGCGGAGCTGGAAGAGCGGATCCAGGACGAGCTGGGACAGTTGGATATGCCCAAGGTCCGCTTCCGGGGGGATTTTTCGCCGGCGGAGGGGGC
>CAJTLK010000031.1 GCA_910577415.1 uncultured Oscillospiraceae bacterium | reverse complement strand
GAACTCCAGGCTCCGCCGCTCGTCATGGCCCGAGGCGGTGAGCTGAGCGTCCAGGCTCTCGGGGCTGACCCGGATGCCCATAGAGGAAAGCTCAAAGGCGTCCTCCAAAACGCTGTTCCACACCAGCAGGTCGCCGTTGAGGCTCCAGTCGTCATAGTCGGGTGCCCGGCCATCGTGGGGTTTGCCGGATTTCAAAGGCGCACCGATACCCATAAGGAAGGTGAGGGGGTGGTCCTTGACCCACAGCCTTTCCCGCTCCTTGGGGGTCTTGTCCGGCCACTTTTCCTCCAGCTCCAGGGCGGTGACGAAGGAGACGGTATCGTCCACCCGGGGCAGCTTGTTGAGGGCGGGGTAGGCGGCGCGAAGGGTAGCTTGGGTCTCCCGAAGGGTCTGGGCAATGGCCTCCACAGTGGTTTTCAGGTAGTCCGCCGTGCGGTCCCGGGGGGCCAGAACCTTCTCCCAATCCCACTGGTCTACGTAGACCGAGTGGAGGTTGTCCAGCTCCTCGTCCCGGCGGATGGCGTTCATGTCGGTGTAAAGCCCCTCTCCCACAGAGAAATGGTAGCGGTAGAGGGCCATGCGCTTCCACTTGGCCAGGGAGTGGACCACCTGGGCGTCCTTCTTGGCAAAGGGTACGTCAAAGGACACAGGCCGTTCCACGCCGTTGAGGTCGTCGTTGAGGCCGGTCTGGGCCTCCACAAAGAGGGGGGCGGATACTCGGCGGAGGTTCAACGCCCCGGCGAGAGTGTCCTCAAAGACCCGCTTCAAAAGACCGATGGCCTTCTGGGTGTCATAGAGGTTGAGGGTGGGGGCGTAGCCCTGGGGAATGACGGACTTGGGCATGGAGATCAGCTCCTTCGTTTACGGTTGCTCCCATTATAGTGTCAACCGGGAAAAAAGGCAAGGGAAAGGTTGGCAAGGAACGGAAAAATTGATATACTACTCTTAACATGGAGAACTATTTCGTTTAGGGGGAATTGAGGGATATGGAAAAGAACCTTCGTCGTCCGGCCGCTTTGATCCTGACCCTGGCTCTGGCAATGACCTTGCCTGTTATGGGGGGTAGCTTTGCCGCTGAGGATGGGGAGCGGCTGCTCACCGTTCTCTTCACCCACGATACCCACGACCACTTCTACCCCGACGCCGCCGATGTGGGAGGGTATACCCGGCTGGCCACCCTTCTCAAAAGGGAACAGAATAATTCCAGCGGGGCAGTGGTGACGGTGGACGCCGGGGACTTTTCCATGGGTTCCCCCTTCCAGACGGTCTATGCCACCGACGCCCCTGAGCTGCGGGCCCTGGGGTGGATGGGCTATGACGTGGTTACCCTGGGCAACCATGAGTATGACTACCGGCCCCAGGGTCTGGCGGATATGCTGAGCGCCGCCAAGGAGGCGGAGGAGGCATGGTATGACGCCGCGGTCATCTCCTACACCGGCGCCATGGACGAATATCTAAAGGAGTACGGCGTGCCCTGTAATCTTCCCGCCATCGTCCAGGCCAACTACAAGACCCCCAAAGACCCCAACGACCCAGCCGCCCAGACGGCGGCGAGGGCTATGGCGGACTACCCCGTCACCGACTACACCGTGCTGGAACGCTCTGCCCGCTGGCCCTCCGGCCACGAGGTAACCGTGAGGATCGCCGTCTTTGGCATCATGGGTATTGATTCCGACGAGTGCGCCCCCATGTCGGGTATGGTTTTGGAAGACCCCATCGAGACCGCCAAGCGGGTGGTGGCGGAAATTCAGGAGAAGGAAAGCCCCGACTATATCATCTGCCTGTCCCACTCGGGCACCGAAAAGGGAAAGGGAGAGGACTATGAGCTTGCCAAGGCGGTGGATGGGATCGATGTCATTGTCTCGGGGCATACCCACTCCATCTTGGAAAAGCCGATCCAGGTCAACGACACCTTCATCGTTTCCTGTGGGCCGTATACTCAGAACCTGGGCAAGCTGGTGCTCTCCAAGGGGCGGGGGGAGAGCAAAGCAACGCTGAAATATTATGCCCTCTTCCCCGTGGACGGTTCGGTGGCGGAGGACGAAACCATGACCTTCATGGCAGAGCATTTCAAGACCAAGGTGGACGAGAACCATCTCTCTGGCTACCACATGAGCTATGACCAGACGTTAGCCACAATGAGGGGCGACCTTACCAAAGCCCAGACCGGCGACCTTATTGGCTCGTCCTATATTGCCGCGGTGAAGAAACTGGAGGTGGAGGATTACGCCCCCGTCGCCTTCGCTGTGGCCCCTGACGGGGTCATCCGGGGGAACGTTCAGGCTGGGAATATTACCGCTTCCCAGGCCTTCGATATCCTCTCTCTGGGGGTGGGGGCCGACGGTACGCCAGGCTATCCCCTGGTGTCGGTGTACCTTACCGGGAAGGACCTGAAAAATGCCTTTGAGGTAGACGCCTCCATTTCCGACATTATGGGCGCCGCCACACTCTACGGCGCGGGGTGTTGGTGGAAGTATAACCCCCATCGGATGTTCCTGGACCGGGTCACAGAGTGTGCTGTCTGGGAGGATACAAATGCTCCCGATGCGCAGTATGCAGCCCCCATTGACGACGAAAAGCTCTACCGGGTGGTGGCCGACCTTTACTCTGGCCAGATGCTCTCTGCAGTAGAGGGTAAGTCCTTTGGGCTGTTGTCCATCACCCCCAGGGACGAGAACGGCAATGAGGTCACGGACTTTGAAAGCCGCATCCTCCACGATGAAAACGGCAACGAGATCAAGGCGTGGCACGCCTTTGCTTCTTATCTGCAGTCCTCGGGGGACGTGTTGAGCTTAGGCCCCGCGAGCAAGTTCGAGGAGGCTTCCTGGAACCCCATAAGCCTCCTTTTCCCCATGGGCGCACCCACCGCCGTGGTCCTGGCGGTCATACTGCTGCTGGTTTTGGCGGCAGTCCTCATTGTGAGAAAGCTCCTCCGCCGGAGGAGAAGGCGGGGCGGCTTTGCCCCGCCCTACCGGGGGAGATGAGCCGCTTTCACCGGGGAAAAGGTTGACTTTCCAAAGCCCCGGTGATAGACTGTGACAAGCAAAAAAGGGGGAGATAGTATGGATAGGATACAGATGAAGACGCCCCTGGTGGAGATGGACGGGGATGAGATGACCCGTATCCTCTGGGCCGAGATCAAAAAAGAGCTGTTGGAGCCTTTCATCGACCTGAAGACGGAATATTATGACTTAGGGCTTCCCGAGCGGGAGAAGACCCAGGACCAGGTGACGGTGGACTCCGCCGAGGCCACGAAAAAATACGGCGTGGCGGTGAAGTGCGCCACCATTACCCCTAATGCCCAGCGGGTAGAGGAGTACAAGCTCTCCCAGATGTGGAAGTCTCCTAACGGTACCATCCGGGCGATCTTGGACGGCACTGTCTTCCGTGCTCCCATCATGGTCAAGGGGGTCTCCCCGGTGGTGAAGAACTGGAAAAAGCCCATCACCATCGCCCGCCACGCTTACGGCGACGTATATAAAAACAGTGAACTTTGCCCCAAGACCCCCGGAAAGGCCGAGCTGGTCTTTACTGACAGCCAGGGCAACGAGACGCGGCAGACCATCTTTGACTTTACCGGCCCCGGCGTTTTGCAGGGCCAGTATAACACCGACAAGTCCATCACCTCCTTTGCCCATTCCTGTTTCCAGTACGCCCTGGATACCCGGCAGAACCTTTGGTTTGCCACCAAGGACACCATCTCCAAGCAGTATGACCACCGCTTCAAGGATATCTTCCAGGAGGTCTTTGAGGCTGCGTATAAGGCAAAATTTGAGAAGGCGGGCATTGAGTATTTCTATACACTCATCGACGACGCGGTGGCCCGGGTCATCCGCAGCGAGGGTGGCTTTATCTGGGCGTGCAAGAACTATGACGGCGATGTGATGAGCGACATGGTCTCCACCGCTTTCGGTTCCCTGGCCATGATGACCTCGGTGCTGGTCTCCCCCGATGGCAACTACGAGTATGAGGCCGCCCACGGGACCGTGACCAGGCATTACTATAAATACCTCAAGGGGGAGGAGACCTCCACCAACCCCATGGCCACCATCTTTGCCTGGACGGGGGCCCTGCGCAAGCGGGGGGAGCTGGACGGTATCCCTTCACTGGGGGAGTTTGCCGGGAAGCTGGAGCGTGCCTGCATCGAGACCATCGAGAGCGGCGTGATGACCAAGGATCTGGCCGGACTTTGGGAGGGGGAGACCCCCGCCAGGGCGGTGAACAGCCTCGACTTTCTGAAGGCCGTCCGGGAGAGACTGGAAATTTTCCATCCGAAAGGATAGAGATATATGAACATTATCATTGTAGGCGACGGAAAGGTGGGTGCGGCCCTGGCCACCCAGCTTTCCAGCGAGGGGCACGACGTTACCATTATCGACTCCAACCCCCAAGCCCTCATGGACAGCAGCGAGAAGTTGGATATCATGACCGTCATCGGAAATGGCGCGGCCATGTCCACCCTGCGGGATGCGGGGGCGGAACGGGCGGATATCCTGATCGCCGCCACCAGCCGGGACGAGCTGAATCTGCTTACCTGCCTGACCGCCAAGAAGCTGGGGGTCAGGCACACCATTGCCCGGGTCCGCAACCCGGAGTATTCCGACCAGCTGGCCTCCATGCGGGAGGAACTGGGCCTTTCCATGACGGTGAACCCGGAGTTGGCCGCCGCCCAGGAGGCCTATCAGCTTCTCCGCTTCCCCTCGTTTTTGAAGCGGGACTCCTTTGCCAAGGGACGGGTGGAGATCGTGGCCGTCCCGGTGGACAAGGACTCCAAGCTGGTGGGTATCCCTCTCTATAAGCTATACGAGATCGCCGGGGTCAACGTTCTGGTCTGCGCGGTGGAGCGGGAGGACGGCGTACATATCCCCTCCGGCTCCTTTACCCTTCAGGAGGGAGACACCATCTACGTCACCGCCGCCCTTCTGGATCTGGCGGAGCTGGTGAAAAACATGGGACTGGTGGAAAAACGTATCCGCAGCCTGCTCATCATCGGCGGCTCCCGCATTGCCTTTTACCTGGGGCGGCGGTGTTTGGACAGCGGTATGACGGTGAAGATCGTGGAGCGGGACCATGACCGCTGTGTGGCCCTGGCCGAGGCCATGCCCCGGGCCACCATCATTGAGGCCGACGGCTCCCGCCAGGACGTGCTGGAGTCCGAGGGCGTCCGTTCCTACGACGCGGTGGTCACACTCACCGGTATGGATGAGGAGAACCTGGTGCTTTCCATGCTGGCAAGCCACCTGGGGGTCAGTAAGGTCATCACAAAAATAAACCGCCTGGAGTATACCGACGTGTTTCGTAAGGTGGGTATTGGTTCGGTCATCAGCCCCAAGGGACTATGCTGTGCCAACATCGTGCGCTATGTCCGGGCCATGTCCAGCGCCGCCGGGGTGGACAGCGTGCTCACCCTCCACCCCATTGTAGACGGCAAGGCGGAGGCTCTGGAGTTCCTGGCTGGACCCGAGACACGGCATCAGGGTGAGATGCTGAAGAATATCCCCCTGAAGGAGGGGATCCTGGTCTCCTGTATCACCCACAAAGCCAGGACCATCATCCCCAAGGGCGACAGCAGCTTTGTCAGCGGGGACACGGTGATCGTGGTCACCGCCGGAGGCCGGACCATCAACGACCTCAACGACATTTTTGCGGATCGGGCAGGGTGAGTACGGATGAATCGTAGGATGATCGGAAAGCTGTTGGGTCTGTTGCTGATGCTGGAATGTCTCTTTCTCTTTCCTCCGGCCCTTATCTCGGCCCTGGACGGAGAGGGGCGGGCCCTCAGCGCCATCTTTACCGTGATGGCTATTTCGGCAGGGGGCGGTGCTATTTTGTGGCTGCTCTGCCGGAACGCCGAGGGCAGTTTCTATGCCCGGGAGGGCTTTCTCATCACCACCCTGGGCTGGGTGGTGATGTCGGCGGTAGGAGCGCTGCCCTTCTGGCTCAGTGGGGAAATTCCCCGCTATGTGGACGCCCTCTTTGAGGTCATCTCGGGCTTTACCACCACTGGGGCCTCCATTCTTACCAACGTAGAGGCTATGAGCCGGGGGCTGCTGTTCTGGCGCTCCTTCACCCACTGGCTGGGCGGTATGGGTATCCTGGTATTTTTGCTGGCCATCGTGCCCATGGGAAAGGGGGGCTACAGTGTCCACCTGCTCCGGGCGGAAAGTCCCGGCCCCAGTGTCAGTAAGCTGGTGCCCCGGATGCGTCAGACCGCCGGGATCCTTTACCTCATCTACATTATACTGACGGTGCTGTGTGTGGTCTTTCTCCTCTTTGGCGGCATGAGCCTCTTTGACAGCCTGTGCACCGCCTTCGGCACCGCCGGAACCGGCGGCTTTGGGGTAAGAAACGATTCCATGGCAAGCTTTTCTCCATATTGCCAGAGTGTTTGTACCGTATTTATGACCCTCTTTGGGGTCAACTTCAACATCTATTTTCTTTTGCTGTTGGGCAAATTTTCTCAGGCTCTCCGCAGCCAGGAACTGCGGGTCTATCTGGGCATTTTCTTTGGAGCCGTGGCGGTCATCACAGTAGATATCTGCCATATCTTCGGTGGTATCCGTCAGGCCCTGCACCACGCCGTCTTCACTGTGGCCAGCATCATGACCACCACCGGCTTTGCCACCGAGGACTTTGACCTCTGGCCCCAGCTCTCCCGCACCATTTTAGTGGTGCTGATGATCGTGGGGGCCTGCGCCGGAAGCACCGGCGGCGGTATCAAGTGTGCCCGGCTGCTGCTACTGTGCAAGGCATTGGGGGCCAGAATACGCCAGATGCTCCACCCCCGGAGCGTAAACCTGGTGCGGGTGGACGGACACACGGTGGAGGAGGAGACGCTTCAAGGGGTCAACACCTATATGACCGCCTATTGCTTCATTGCCATCGCCTCGGTGCTGCTGCTGTCGCTGGACAATTTGTCTCTGGAGACAAATTTTACCGCGGTCATGGCCTGTCTCAACAACATTGGTCCCGGACTGGACCTGGTGGGTCCCACCAGCAACTACTCCCACTTCTCCGATCTGAGCAAGCTCACGCTGATCTTCAATATGCTGCTGGGACGGCTGGAGATATTCCCCATGCTGGTCATGCTCAGCCCCAGAACGTGGAAGCGGGCAAGCTGAAACCTTTTATTGGCAGGGCAGGCATAAAAACGGAAAAAACGGACATGATGGACCTATCCATAAAGGGGGTATCATCATGTCCGTTTCCTTTGAAAACAGCGAGACCAAACGCAATGTCCTCCGTGCCTTCGCCGGGGAAAGTCAGGCCCGGAACCGCTACACCTTCTCCGCGGGACTTGCCCGAAAGAACGGGCTTTATGTGGTGGAGGCGGTCTTCCAGTTTACCGCGGGCCAGGAACTGGCCCACGCCAGGGCCTTCTACGACTACCTGGAAAAGTGCTCCGGGGAAAATATCGCCATCGACGGCACCTACCCGGTGGACCTCTATACCACCGTGCTGGAGCACCTCCGGGCCGCCCAGCACAATGAGTACCAGGAGTATGAGCACGACTACACCGGCTTTGCCCATGTGGCCAAGGAGGAGGGCTTCCCGGAAATTTCCCACCTCTTTTCCCAGATCGCCCGCATCGAAAAGGTCCACGGTGACCGCTTCGGGCAGTTTGCCGACCTCATTGAACAGGACAAGCTGTTCATCAACGACGTGGAGTGCCAGTGGATGTGCCTGAATTGCGGGTATATCGTCACTGCCACCCGTCCGCCCGAGATGTGCCCGGTGTGCAAGCATAACCAGGGCTTCTTCGTCCGGCTGGAGATGGTGCCCTGGCAGATGAAAAAGCTTGGCTGAGCCGTTTGAAGGGATCGCCTCTTGCCTTTTTTCCAAATGTATGTTATAAATGGGGTATCTAAAAAAGAGAGGGATGGAAAGATGATCAATATTTCCTGCAAGTAATATCGGAATAGGCGGTAGCGCTCTAGTTACAGCGTAGCTGCGCCCGTTGCAGGAAAGTGATCGGTCATCCCTATTGGTATGCAGCCTCTTTTCAAGGGGGCGTAATATGCTGTAGTGGGCCGCGGGAATGGACTTTCCTGCGGCCCTTATTTTGTGCGAGAGGAGGACATGAGCTATGTCCATGATAAAAGTGGAAAACCTTACTTTTTCCTATCCCACCAGCTATGACAACATTTTTGAAAATGCCTCTTTCCAGATCGACACCGATTGGAAACTGGGGTTTGTGGGGAGAAACGGCAGGGGCAAGACCACCCTGCTGCGCCTTCTGATGGGAAAATATGAGTATAGCGGCAGTATCGAAGCCCCGGTGGAGTTTGACTATTTTCCGTATCCAGTGGCGGATGAAAGCTTACATACAAGCGAGGTCCTGGGGGAGATATGCCCCGGAGCGGAGGGGTGGGAGCTATTGCGGGAGCTATCCTATCTTGAGGTGGAGCCGGAAACGCTGGAGAGACCTTTTGAGACCCTCTCCAACGGGGAGCGGACAAAGCTTCTCCTGGCCGCGCTCTTTCTCAACGAGGGAAATTTCCTACTCATAGACGAGCCTACCAACCATTTGGATGGAAGGGGGCGGGAGTTGGTGTCGGCGTATCTGAAAAGAAAGAAGGGCTTTATCCTGGTGTCCCATGACCGCCGGTTTTTGGATGGTTGCGTGGATCATATCCTGTCCCTGAACCGAGCAAGCATTGAGGTGCAGAGTGGGAATTTTTCCTCCTGGATGGAAAACTTTCAGCGCCAGCAGGAATTTGAACTGGCGCGGGACCGGCGGCTGAAAAAGGATATGGACCGGCTGCGGCAGGCGGCGGGGCGGACCTCGGACTGGTCGGATAAGGTGGAGAAAAGTAAGTTCGGCGTGGGAAGCTCGGGGGAGAAGGTCCCGGACAGGGGGTTTGTGGGGCATAAGGCTGCAAAGATGATGAAGCGGTCAAAAGCCCTTGAGACCAGACAATTGAAAGCCGCGGAGGAAAAGGAGGGGCTTTTGAAAAACATGGAGACGGCGAAAGACATTAAACTGATCCCTCTGTGCTATCATGCGGACGTTCTGGCGGCATTCTCCGGCGTGGCGGCCAGCTACGGCGGAAAAGAGGTGTGCTTGCCGGCCTCCTTTGAAGTGCGGCGGGGGGAGAGAGTTGCCATCGAGGGCAGAAATGGGAGCGGAAAAAGCAGCTTGTTGAAAATTTTAATGGGAGAGCCCATCGAGCATACGGGCACGGTACGGCTCGGCTCCGGGCTGGTGGTCTCCTACGTTCCTCAGGATACCACCCATCTCCGGGGTAGCCTTTCGGAATTTGCCAAGGAAAACCACGTGGACGAGAGCTTGCTCAAGGCCCTTTTGCGGCAGTTGGACTTTGAGCGGGTCCAGTTTGAAAAGGATATGGCGGAATTCTCCGGCGGGCAGAAGAAAAAGGTGCTCCTCGCGAAAAGCCTCTGTGACCGGGCGCACCTGTACGTATGGGACGAGCCTCTCAACTTTATGGACGTATACTCCCGGGTGCAGATCGAGGGACTGATCGGCAAATTTTTGCCCACAATGGTGTTTGTAGAGCACGACGGGGCATTTCGGGACGCTGTGGCGACAAAAACGGTACGGTTATAAAAAATGAGTTGGCTTTTCGAGACAAAAAACGCGGAGCAGATCAAAGAGACCTGCTCCGCGTTTTGTTTTTCACTATCAGGAGAGGAAACTGTCGATCAGCTCCGTCGCCTCTGTTATGGGGTCTGCCTCCATGTCCAGCCAGTGAACGTCCTTATCCTTCTTGAACCAGCTCACCTGCCGTTTGGCAAACCGCTTGATGGCCCGGCCCAGCTCTTCGATCAGCTCCTCCATACTCAGCTCCCCGGTGAGATGGCGAAGGATATAGCGGTACTCCAGCCCCAGGCCGTAGAGGAACTCGTCACTGACTCCCTGAGAGCGCAGGGCGGCCACCTCCTCCACCATGCCCGCGTCCAGCCGGGCCACGAGCCGCTTGTCGATGCGCCGGCAGATCGCCTCCCGGGGGTAGGCCACCCCCAGGGTCAGCACGTCGTAGCGGGGCTGCCGTTCCGCCTCAGCGTGGGGATCGCCGCCGCTGCGGAGCTTCTCAGTGAGGCGCACCAGCCGGGGACGGTTGTTCCAGGCGTCGGAGTCCAGCTCCACCCCAGCGTCCAGGAGCCTTTGGCGCAGGACCTCAGTGGGCAGCGCCTCCAGCTCCGCTCGGAGGGTGTGGTCGGGGGGAGCGACCTGGAAGACATAGCCCTCGGCTACAGAGCGGAGGTAAAGCCCGGTACCCCCCACCAGGAAGGGAAGACGGTCCCGCTCTATGACGCCGTCCAAAGCGGTATAAGCCTCCTGTTGGAAACGGGCCACGGAGTATTGCTCTCCCGGCTGGGCCACATCCAGCAGATGGTGGGCTACGCCGTCCATCTCGGCGATAGTGATCTTTCCCGTGCCCAAGTCCAGGCCCCGGTAGACCTGCCGGGAGTCGGCGGAGACGATCTCCCCGCCGTACTTTTTCGCGAGGGTGACTCCCAGACCGCTCTTGCCGCAGGCGGTGGGGCCAAGAATGACGACGAGCTTGGGCAGGGCCATGGAAACACCGGCTTTCCTTGAGAAATCAAGAAAAGTATACCACAGTATTGCACCCGGCGCAAGGAAGAAGCATGGAGAGCCGGACAAGGAGCGACTGTCTTGGCCGGCTCGGAGCGTGACAGCCCCGGACGCTCTTACAGCCAGTCGTCGATCACATCCCTGAGGTGGATAGGTCCCACCTGGTTGCGGACCAGCAGCTCCATCAGCGCGTCGATCCGGGGGACGCTGATGGTGATATTGGGTACGTCGGAACGCTCCCCAGTGAGGCGGGAGACTACCGCCGCGCCATAGCTCTCACAGGAAAAGGCCCCCACGTTTACCTCATCCACCAGGATGGAATAGTCGTATGGCCCGGTGTCTTTTCGGTCTGGGTAGAGCGAAAACAGGTCCAGCTTTAATTCCCTCATATTGTGCTGTCCTCTCCAATATTTTTGACATGACCACATTATATTGTGTTTTCTTTTGCTTGTATAGGGGAATCGTTCGCCCCCCTCCGACAGGATGGGGGCGGTTATGTTGACCCTTCCCGCTTATCGGTAAACCGAAAGTGAAAAGAATGGGGGAGGGGGTCGAAAAGGGGTGGAAAGTTTTTGGCATTGCCCGTCGGTGGCCGGTCTGGTACAATGAGATCAAGATCACTGGCGTGAAGGAGGCGTGGGACGTGAGTACATACCGATATAAGGAGCTATCCCGCTTTGTCCTCACCCGGGGGCTGGCGGTATGTGCCCTGCTGCTGGCGGGTACCGTGGCCCTGCTTTTTCGGGCGGGAGAGGGAGGGATGGTCTCGGTCCGCCTCTATGATTACGCTGAGGTTTTCCAGCTTGCCGCCCTGATGGCCTTTGGCTGTGCCACCATCGGGAGCTTACTCATGGAGGATCTGCTGCGGTATTTTGGAAAGTAAATGGAAGCAATCGGTCTGGGACTTTCCAGGCCGATATTTTTTGTATAGGTGTACGGGGCTGTTTTACAGGGAGTGGGGGAACGCACGAGGGGGATGAAGATAAAGCGAATCCAATTAGCAATAATGATAAAAAATATAACGGAAAGTATTGAAAAGCGGCGAAAAAAGGCCGCGAGGCTCCTGGCGCCGCAGATTTTGGCGGCGGCTCATTTTTGGATTTTCACTTGTAAGGGTCGGTCAGGGAGAGTATAATGGTGATATCAAACTGCCAAGAGGAGGCTGCGACCTTGGAATATTTTCGCTGTGATTCCCCTGACTGCGGCTATGTCACCGAGAACCCCGACCTGGAAAAGTGTCCCCGGTGCGGCGGGACCTTTTTTATCCCGGTGGAGGAGGACTATGTTTCGGGCTACGGCTGGATGTGTCTGGCGGACGAGGCCGAGGAGAATGAGGATTACGAAAAGGCCATTGCTTACATAAACCGTGGCATTGAGGAGGAGTATCCGCCCGCCCTCTACCGCCTGGGTGTGGCCTATCTCAAAGGAGCTTTGGGCCTGGAGATGAATAAGGATAAGGCCGTGGAATACTTTGAGCAGGTGGCCGAGAAGGACGATCCCGCGGGATGGGTGGCTCTGGGCCAGCTCTATGAGCGGGGCGACGGTGTGGAACAGGACTTTGACAAGGCGGTGGAGCTGTTCCAAAAGGGGGCGGAACAGGAGTATCCCCCGGCCATCTGCTGCCTTGGCCTGAGCTATGAGTGCGGCGAGGGAGTAGAGCAGAGCTGGGAGAAGGCCACCGAACTCTACCGGCAGGCTGCCGATCTGGGCTATGCCCGAGCCCAATGCAACCTGGGCTGGTGCTATGAGTTCGGTAAGGGCGTGGAACAGAGCTGGGAGGAGGCCGTCTATTGGTATTCCTCCGCCGCCGACCAGGAGGACCCCCGGGCCCTGTGCAACCTGGGCCTGTGCTACGAGCGGGGCGACGGCGTGGAGGAGAGCCTGGAGAAGGCGGTGGAGCTATATAGGCTGGCTGCCGAGCAGGACTATCCCCCCGCCCTTTGTAACCTGGGCTGGTGCTATGAATCCGGCGAGGGAGCGGAGGAGGATAAGCCCAAGGCCGTGGAGCTTTACCGCAAGGCCGCCGATCTGGGCTATGCCAGGGGCCAGTGTAATCTGGGCTATTGCTACGAGGCAGCCATCGGCGTAGAGCAGAGCTGGGAGAAGGCGGTGGAGTGGTATGCCAAGGCTGCCGCGCAAGGTGACCCCCGGGCGCTGAACAATCTGGGCTGGTGCTATGAGTTCGGCAAGGGCGTGGAAAAGAACATCGACGAGGCGGTGCGCTGTTATCAGGGGGCCGCGGTGCGGGATTATCCCCCCGCTGTGTGCCGGCTGGGCCTGTGCTATGAAAACGGCGAAGGGGTGGAGCAGAGCTGGGAAAAGGCCGCCGAGCTTTACCTCAAGTCCGCGGAAAGCGGTTACGCGCCGGGTATGTGCAATTATGCCTGGTGCTGTGAGTTTGCCAAGGGCGTGGAGCGGAATATGGCTGAGGCGTTCAAGTGGTTTTCCGCCGCCGCCGAGAAGGACTTCCCCCGGGGCCTTACCCGGGTGGGCCTCTTCTATGAGGAGGGGGAGCAGATCCCCCAGAGCTGGGAGAAGGCCACCGAATATTACCGCCGTGCCGCCGACCAGGGCTACCCTCCGGCCCAGTGCAACCTGGGGTGGTGCTATGAGGCCGGCGAAGGGGTAGAGCAGAGCTGGGAGAAGGCTACGGAGTATTACCGTCTGGCCGCCGACCAGGGCTACCCTCCGGCCCAGTGCAACCTGGGGTGGTGCTATGAGGCGGGCAAGGGCGTGGAGCAGAGCTGGGAGAAGGCGGTGTTCTGGTACCGCAAGGCCGCCGATCAGAGCTATTCCCGCGCCCAGTGCAACCTGGGCTGGTGCCATGAGCGGGGCAAGGGCGTGGAACAGGATTACAACGAGGCTTTCCGGCTCTATACCCTGGCCGCCGGAGACGATTATCCCCCCGCCCTTTGTAATCTGGGCGTGTGCTATGAAATGGGCTGGGGCTGTGAAATGGATAAGGCCAAGGCTGTGGAGTGCTATACCAAGGGGGCCGAAGCGGGCGACGACGTAGCCCAATGCAATCTGGGCTATTGTTATGAGGCTGGTATCGGCGTCGCCGAGGATAAGGCCAAGGCCATCCATTGGTACACCAAGGCCGCCGAGCAAGGCAATCTCCCCGCCCAGACCAACCTGGGCTACTGCTACGAGGCCGGTATTGGCGTTGAGAAAGATATGACCGAGGCTATCCACTGGTATACCGAGGCTGCTAAGCAGGGCTACCCTCGTGCCCAGACCAATTTGGCCTACTGCTACGACGAGGGACTGGGGGTCCCGGTGGACAAGGAGACCGCCGTCCATTGGTATATGCAGGCGGTGGAACAGGACTACCCCCGTGCCCAGTGCAACCTGGGTTACCTCTACGAGATGGGTGAGGGCGTGTCCAAGGACCTGAAGGAGGCCGCCCGGCTCTATACCCTGGCCGCCGACCACGGCGACAGCGTGGCCCAGTGCAACATTGCCTGGTTTTATAGGAACGGCGACGGGGTGGAGAAAGATCTCGCCAAGGCATTTGCTTACTTTAAAAAGGCAGCCGACCAGGGCAACGTGCGGGGGTTATATAACGTGGGCATGTGCTACGCCGACGGCGAGGGAGTCCATAAGGACCGGGTCGAGGCAGTGAAGTGGTTCCAGAAGGCTGCTGCCCACGGTCATGCCGGAGCCCTTTTCAAGCTGGGTGAGTATTGCGAGCTGGGGCTGGGCGGTATGGCCCAAAGCGCGGAAAAGGCGCTGGATTACTACCGCCGGGCCGCTGAAAAGGGCGACAAGAAAGCCCAGGAAGCGGTCAAGCGCCTGGAGCAAAAGGGGATCACCGTCACTACCGCCTCTGGCGCCGCGCAGACCGCTGGAAAGCCGGAGGCAGTGGCCGAGGCTGTCCCGGAGTCCCCGGCCAAGGAAGAGAAGAGCGAGGAAAAACCCGCTGGGGAGCCGAAGAAAAAGGGCGGCTTCTTTGGAAAGCTGTTTGGGAAATAAGGAACACGGATCAAGGTGAAAAGAGGGCACGCTGCATTTTCATGCAGCGCGCCCTCTTTTTAGTTCGGGAAAACATATTGCAGACAGGAATCCGTGATCCTCTCTATGACCCCGCAGGCGATCTTTGTGCCGGAATTGCCGGAGGGCTGGGTCGTAAAGTCATCGGGGTGGTCGTGGATGATGACCGTTCTGCCCTCCACTTCATCTACGGAAAAACGGTCAGTCAAGAATAGGGACAGGGCAAGCCCATCGTTTCCGAACAGCGGCGGCAGGTCGCCGGCGTGGTGGGGATGCTCACAGTCGTGGGGATCGTAGTGGGACATGGCCTCTGCGAAGGGATCGGCCATATCGCCTTCGCAGCTGCTTCCCGTGTGTATATGGAATCCAAAGATACGCTCCTGGCAGGGGGCCTCGGAGCGAGGAAGGCCGCTGATCTCAGCACAGACGATCACGCCCTTGTTGGTCTGGTAAAACCATACCGTGCCTGATATCTCCGGGTAGCTGTCGCTGCCCGTGATATGTGCCGCCGCCTGGGGTTTGCCGTACAGAACGGAGAGAAGGTATACCGGGGAATTGCCGCCAAAAGAAGATCGTTCCATATGAAATGCTCCTTATCATAAGATTTCATATGGCATCATATGCGGCAAAAGCATCTATGGTCCCGTTTAAAAACAGGGGAAATATTGCGCGGTGGGAGGTCACTGGGCTGAATATTCAAAGCTGGCGTACCAATCTGTATGCTGGAACAGAAGAGAGTTTCCATTCCAAAAAGAATACCGCGCCGTTGCGGAAAGGCTTTCATGGATGGTGCGCTCCATATCTCCGTCCACCGGGGCGCGAAGAGGCTGGGCATGTTCCTCCAACACTTCCACCGTCAAACGGAAATTTCCCTGCCGGACACACGCCCCGGAAGACGACCATTTTTCGATCTTAGCGCCCAAATACGTTGCCAGACGGTATTCCCGGCCACCATAGAAAATGGCGCCAATACACCCGGTAAAGCCCCCAATCGGCAAGGGGATAGTGGCCGCCGCAAACATCAGGCTGCCGCGGTCCGGCCCGTTCCAAACACATTGGGTCCAAAGATAAGAGTTTGGAAAAGACCGCCCACGGTCAGTTTCGATATAACCGATCCCGCCGGTGAAGTCGATAAGCTCACCATTGAGGTTTAAGAAGCCTTCCAGAGAGTGCCCCATGCTGATAACGCCGTGGGAGCATTGCATGCCCGCAAAGAGCCGAAACGGCCCCATAATGTCTGATTTGAGAGGAGTAAATGGACCGTATTTTAATATTCCCTGTAGCAAAAGACCGTTTTGGTCGACGTTTATCTCAATACCGCAGCGGTCAAAAGCAGACTGTCCCAGCTGAATGTGAAACTGGTCCCGGAAAGCGTAAAACTGCGTTCCGGGGTATTCCAGCCACCAGGACCCGTCGTTGGAGATGATCTGAAGCGACGCGCTGCGGCGCCCGACGCCGTCGATGTGAAAGGCTGGGATCAGCGCCAGGATATCTCCGTTTCTGCTCTGATGCTTTAAATACCAGCCTTCAAAGTAAGGCCCTGACCGCCTTGCGCCATGAAAAAACTTCATTTTTTCCCCATCTCCTTATAGTCCCAGGTTTGCTATGCTGTCTGTGGGCTGCGCGCAGGCTCCGTTTCGGCACAGGTAGTATTTGCTCCCCCGTTCCGGGATAGGGTAGTCTTTTGTAAACGGCGCCAGGCCGGCCAGTATGTCGGCGCTTTCCGGCGTTTTGAGCAGTACGGTCAACTCCGGGTGGGGAGCCTGACGGAGGAAAGACTTTAATTCCGCAGGGACAGCCCGTGCTGTTACCACCAGCTCCGCCGACGGCCACAGAGCTTCCAGAAAAGCCAGCATGGCAAAGCTGTGACCGGCGGGGTAATCAATGGCTCCCGCCAGCCAGGACGTTTGAAGCTCCGCTGCCTCCCGCCAACGGTTTTCCCCGGTGAGCCGGGCCAGACGTAGGAGCACCAGCGCCGCCACGGAGTTCCCCGACGGCATGGCGCCATCGTAAACCTCCTTTGTTCTGGTCAATAGCTGCTCTCCATCCGAGGCATAGGGATAAAAGCCGCCGCGTTCCCAGTCAAAAAAGAAATCCAGCATGATCCCCGCCAGCTTTACGGCTTGGGCAAGATAGGCGGGGGCGAAGGTGGCGCCGTACAGCTCCAGCAGGCCCCAGGAGTAGAAGGCGTAGTCGTCCAGCTTGCCGGGATGGGCGGCCTCTCCTTCCCGCCAGCGGGCCAGTAGCCGCCCGTCCGGGCAGACCAGGTGGACGGACAGAAAGCTTACGATTTTCTCCGCGGCGGCCAGATACCGCGGCTCATCCAGCACCAGCCCCGCCCGGGCCAACGCCGCCAGCGCCAGAGCGTTCCATGCGGTAAGGACCTTGTCGTCCCGATGGAGCGCCGTTCGGTGAAGCCGGTAGTGGTATACCTGTTCCCGAAGAGCGGAAAGGCCCTCAGGTTCCCGGTCAAAATGCTCTTGCGCAAGGAGGTTTGGAATGCTCTTTCCCTCAAAGTTTCCCGCCAGGGTAATGCCATACCACTGGCAGAAACGCTCTGCGTCATGCTGGCCCAGCACCGGGGGGAGTTCGTCAGGCGTCAGCGTGTAGTATTTTCCCTCTACGCCGTCGCTGTCCGCATCCTGTCCGCAGCAAAAGCCGCCGGGAGAGGTGGAAAGCTCCCGCAGCACATAGTCCAGGGTCCGGCGGACTATTTTCTCATAGAGTGGGCGGCGGGTATACTGAAAGGCGTCTGTATAGGCCAGGGCCAGCAGGGCGTTGTCATAGAGCATTTTTTCAAAGTGGGGGACCAGCCAGCGGTGGTCGGTGGAGTAGCGGGAAAACCCGCCGCCCACATGGTCAAACAGCCCACCCCGGTACATGGCGTCCAGGGTCTGGAGAGCCATATCTCGTGTATGCGCGTTTTCGGTAAGGTGGGCATAGCGCAGCAGAAAAATGAGGTTGTGGGGGGTCGGGAATTTTGGCGGCGGCCCGAAGCCGCCCCACTCCGGGTCGAAGCTCTGGGCAAACAGCTCGGCGGCTTGTGCAACGGTCTCTCGTCTGGGGCTGCCGGACGGAGAGGCGTTTTCCTGGCGCAAATGGGCGGTAAGGGCCTCTCCGGCGGACAGCACGGCCTCCCGGTCATCCCGCCACAGTTGCGCCGCCCTGTCCAGCAATTGGAGTAGCTGGGCCTTGGGTAGATAGGTCCCTGCCCAAAAGGGCTTTTGGTCCGGGGTGAGCAGCAGCGTGAGGGGCCAGCCGCCGGAACCGTTCATGGCCATACAGGCGGCCATGTAAACCGCGTCCACATCTGGGCGCTCCTCCCGGTCTACCTTGATGGGAAGGAAGGCGGCGTTGATGGCCCGGGCTACGGCGTTATCCTCAAAGGATTCGTGAGCCATGACATGGCACCAGTGGCAGGTAGAGTAGCCAATACTCAAAAAGACAGGTTTGTCATTTTGTCTTGCCTCCTCAAAAGCTTCCGTGCTCCAGGGGCGCCAGTCTACTGGATTTTCCGCGTGTTGGAGGAGATAGGGGGAGCGTTCTTTGCTCAGACGATTGCTCATTTTTGTTCCTTTCATGGCCTGTGGACAAAGGAGTTGGTAAATAAAGTATTGACGCCCAGGGGGCAAAATATAAACCAGAAGACCGCATTTCGCTGCGTTTATTCAAAACCAAACCGCAACCCAGCGGAGCGGTTGCGGTTTGGAAAGGAGGAGCAGCGAAATGAGCGCACTCTGACTTTTGAAAAAAGTCGGAGCAAGCGATATGACGCTTGCTCCGACGTGGTGGGTCATAACATACAACAGCCGAACACCTTATGGTGTTCGGCTGTTGTATGTTGTAACACCCAGACAAAATAGATGCCGCTTGATAAAACCTTTGTCAGATTTATTCTATTGTTGTTCCTATGTATCTGTTCGTCATTACGAATTCAATCATCGGGATGACACACTTCTATTACCTTACCGTAAATCTTGAATGATGATTGATCCCGGATTTCAATGTTATCATACTCTGGATTGAGGGAAACCAACACCGTTTTCCCATCAATATTATCAAATCGCTTGCAGTAGACTTCTCCTTCATAATAAAATGCCCCAATGTTTCCAAGAGCAAGAGATTCGGTTGCTCTAATTAATACAATACTTCCATCAGGTATTTCGGGTTCCATACTATCACCAGATACCTTTAATGCAAAATCACAAGTTGAATTGTCTGTCCAATAGCCTTCATATGGAATACTATCATCACCGATATCATTTCCCCCACCCGCAGATAATGGAAACGCATAGAGTTTGATCATTCGTTTGGGGTGAGGTTTTACCAAAGCCAAAGAAAAAGAGCTATTGACAGGGATCGTCCTTACCCAATTGTTCAAATTTGTTGTAACATCGGATTGCATTTTCAGATATGTAATTAAGTGTATAGGATTAAGCAAATATATAAAGCAAAGTATGTGCTTGGCAGTTTTCCTTTTTTCATCTTCCGAGATAAACCCAAAGAAGTAGTATCCATCATGTATACTGTATACTTGTTCTTCAAAATGGCTCTCACCGTGTAACACCAATCGATACATTAAATTTTCGAAAAAAACGGAATGCTCGCCAAGCAATTTTAGCACATCCTTGTCACACGAGACTTTCTCAATACTTTTTTGATAGTTAAATGTTGAGAAAGCCTCCAGCACTCGCCGCATCTCATTTCCAATAGTAGCACTATCGTCGGACATTTCTCCATTGGCAAATTGGTAAATCCTATTCAGCAACACCCCATATTCATTGTGGTTCTTAGTAAGCAAATGAAGACTGTATAGGTCCAACTCCTGTACAATGTATGTTGTTTGAACACCGCCTGCAATTCCCTTTGTCGATCGACAGATTTCCTCTGCACTTTTCCTCAATCCGTTAACAGTTTCCAAATCGTGGGAAAGAATTAATATCTTACTATTAACATTTCCAGAAATGATTCGATTAATCTGATACCGCAAGAATGATGTTATTCCAATTTTGTTTTCAAAGTCAAAACTTGAAACAGGATCATCAATTACAATAAAACATTCCTGTTTGTAGAGGTCACGAATATCTTGGTTGGACATAATATCTGTAAAAAAGTAACATAAGCCAATGATGTTACGCTCACCCAGTGAAACATCTTTTGGACGAACATCAACGCCTTTTGATTTCAAATAATATTTATTGTCATGCAGTTCAATAGATAGCCTTTTGTCAGAAAAAAACACATAATCCAAGGCGGCATTAATACTTTCAATTGCAAGCCCACTATTAGACTCTTTTTCTTTCAATCGCTTCAAAGATTCTTTCAATGCTGTCAGAGATTTGCAAATTTCTTCTAAAGCGGCTTGTATGGCAGCTTTCTCACGATATTGTTTGATGTAGTCCTTATATGTTTTGGCTACCTGAAAATGTGCTAACTGCTTGTTAA